>DASQUK010000202.1:0-48502 GCA_035641315.1 Acidimicrobiales bacterium
TGGCCCCCGCTGGGACCTGCCCGAGCACGCCATCACCCAGGCCTACGGCTTCTGCTTCACCGACCACGGGCTCGTCGCGCTCGTCCGCACCCACGACGGGTTCCGCAACCTCCCCGGCGGCCAGCTCGAACCCGGCGAGACTGCCCGCGACGCCCTCGTGCGCGAGGTCGCCGAGGAAGCCTGCGCCCGCGTGACCACCTGCCGCTACCTGGCCTGCCAACACGTCTGGGACCCCCACGCCCCCGACGGGCTCACCAGCCATTACCAGACCCGCTGGTGGGCCCGGATCGAGCTCGACTCCTGGCAGCCCAACCACGAGACCAGCGCCCGGCAGCTCGTCGCACCCGGCGACGTCCTCACCACCCTGTCGTGGCACCGCAAGCAGATCGCCGGCCGACTCCTCGACCTCGCCCTCGCCGCCGAACATGCCTACCGGGGCGGTGACGAGTGACCTGCTGGGGCCGTCGGCAGCGTCGCCGCCCCGCGGTGGCCCGGCCCTATGGCAGCGATGCCAGGAACCTACGGAGCACCCAACGCAACGCCTCGGGTGCCTCCAGGTACGGGAAGTGGCCCACCCCGGCAGCACAACCAGCTCGGCGCGCGGGAGCTCACTCGCCAGCGCCTCGACGGCTGCGAGCGGTCGGGGATCTGCGTCGCCGTGCACAACCAACACCGGCGCGTCGAGGTCCCGGAGCCGCTCACGGATGCGCGGCGATGCGAAGTGACGGGCGAAGTCCGCGCCCAGCTTCCGGTTCACGACGTCGTTGACCGAGGCCAGTGCGGCGTGAAGTTCCGCCTCGAAACGCTCTGCGACCCTCGCGTCGGCGAACTCGGTGGCGATACCGAGCTGCAGCAGCTCTGCCGCCAGCGCCCGGTCGACGTCCGCTTCGACGTCCCCCGGCGGCGCAGCTCGGTGTACCGCTGGCGCTGCGGTTCCGGGATGCGCGCCAGACGGGTCCGCCGATAGTCCTCGTGCCAGTCACGCTCCCCATGCAGCCGCACGACACAAGACATGTAGACGACGGCCTGGGTGCAGTCCGGATGCTCCAACGCGTACGCCAGCGCCAGACCAGCGCCAAAGGAGTGCCCACCCACGACCCAGCGGGGGTAGCCCCAGTGGCCTCGCAGAGCCTCCAGGTCAGCCGCCGACCGGGACATCGTGAACGGTGGCCCTCCCGACGACCGGCCACATGAACGCTGGTCAAAGCGATGTACGCCGGCGACGTCGACCAACGTGCGACCCAAAGCACCAAGGCTGTCGGCGGCGTCACCCGGGCCACCGTGGCACAGGACAACCGGCCGGCCCCGGCCCTCGATCACTGTGTGCAGGACCGCGCCGTCGTCGATCTCCACCGGCTCCTCGAGCACCATCACGGGTCCGATGATGGCCACCGCGAGCTCGCTCTGTGAGCGGCACGAGCGGCGTCACCTCGGTATGGGCGGGTAGTGGTCGGCGCCCAGCCGCCTGACGCCACCGAGAACCACGCCTCGAGCAACTGGCTCATCGACGAGCGCACGCCGACTGCCCGGACCGACCGGGCGCCTGCGACCATGGCGGCGAGCTCGCGTTCCGCGTCGGCGCGGTTCCCTCGGACGGTCATCGACCGGTAGCGGCGGCGCCCTGTTGTCGGATCGACCCCGATGTACACGCGCAGCTCGAATGAGCCCGCGCTTCGTTGACGCAATGAACCTCGCATGTGTCAAGCCTCCACCGGCGGCCCCGGTGATGGGCAAGGCGATGGGCATGATGGGCACGCCACGCGCAACAGCGGCCCCCGAAAGGGCCGCTGACCAGCACTTTCCTTGGAGCGGACGACGGGACTCGAACCCGCGACCCTCACCTTGGCAAGGTGATGCTCTACCAACTGAGCCACGTCCGCGTGGAGCCATAACCATAGCAATCGGGCCCGGCGGGCCCACCACCCCGCTGGTGGCTACGACGGCGACAGCGCCCGTTCGAACAGTGCCGCCGCCTCGGGCGAGAAGTGCAGCGTGCGGGCGGCTTCGAGGCCGGCCACGCTCATCTTCTTGGCGGTCTTCTGGAGCACGTCGATGGTCTTGTCGTCCCCCAGCTTGCCGGCCAGCTCGTCGAACTGGGTCTCCAGGAAGACCAGGCACAGCGCATCCTCGTGAACCTGGACGGCCGGATCCTTGCCCAGTCCCTGCTTGCGCACGATCGCCTGCACCCTGGCGATCGCATCCTCGTCGTAGCCCGCCTCCCGTAGGATGCTGCCCACCTCCTGGGCGTGTTGGCGCTTGAGCGCCGTCCGCCACTTCAGGTAGCCCGACCGGCCTTCGGGGTAGCTGGCCCGGGGAATGGTCCAGCGCCTCAGGTGGTGGGCCCGGGCGGCCAGGATCTGCTCCTCAGAACAGTCCGGGTCGAGCGTGCGCACCCAGCGCGTCATGAGCTCGGCGTGCGCCAGCTCCTTCGGCCGCTCGACGCCGTCGGCCGTGATGACGTTCGGATCGTCGGCGTTGGCGGCGTCGATGGCGGCCAGCGCGGTGGCGAGCCTGTCCATCGTCAGTACTCCTCGCGGAACATCACGCTGATGCGGGGACCGGCCTGGGCACGCTTGGGCACGGTGTGTTCCCACGTACGTTGGCACGTCCCGCCGAGGACGAGCAGATCACCTCCAGCCGGTTCGAACCGCAGCGACCGGCCACCACCCTTGGGCCGCAGCAGGAACCGGCGGGGGCTGCCCAGCGACAGGATGGCCACCACCGTCTCGGCCCGGTGGCGAGCGACCCGGTCGCCGTGCCAGGCGACGCTGTCCCGGCCGTCGCGGTAGAGGTTGGCCGAGATCACCGACAGGTCGGTGCCGTACCGCTCTGACAGCGCCTCGGCCATCGCCGAAAGCGGTGGCGGCGGATCGTCCCATTGCCGGGTCGTGAGCCGCGGCTCGACCACCATCCGGTCATACATGCGCCGCTCGTGTGATGCCCACGGCGCGCCCTCGAGCAGCGCCTGGAAGAGCCCGTCGCTGCCATGGCCCCACCCGGGAACCTCCTCGAGCCAGGCGCCTGACCCCAGCTCCCGACGCCGGGCGCGCGCAAAGCCGGCGTCGAAGCCGGGCGGGACGTCGCCGAGCAGGGATGGCTGCCACACCAGCGCCACCCCGCCAGGCTAGCGTCGCCGACGAACGAACGTTCGAGCAGAGCCCGCGCTATCCGGAGTCCGAATCCTTCGGCCGGAGATCGACCCGCAGGACCAGCACCCCGTCCTCGATCGTGCCCTCGGCGTCGCCGACGATCGCGAAGTCCTGGTAGTCGATCTCGGCCTGGCGGATGAACTGCATCCGCTCCTCGCCGGCGACGGGCGGGAGGGTGCGATTGCGCACGGCATGGGCCCGCTCCCGGAAGCGCTGGATCATCGCCTCGACGTCGAGCGGTTCAGCCATGGACCTGCACCGTACCGGACCTCGCGCGGGCTCACCGACGGCGATCAGGTGCCCAGATGTCGGTGTCGCGCATCGAACGCCCCGCACCCGGTGCCGCGGGCCGCGGGGGTGGTTGGGACCACACACGCTGGTCATGCCGTGGCGCTCGACCGGCGGACGGAGCGGGCCTGGCCGGGGACCGAACGGTGCGGCGCGTGCCGGCGTCGGGCGGCGTGCCATCGGTCCGCGGACCCCCACCGGCGGTCGGCTTGCCGCGCCGGGGGGTGCTGTCCCGCGGAGCGCCAGGATCGCGCACCCCCGGCTCTCCCCGACGGCGACCAGCCTCCGGCGGGGGCGGCCCACCCGACCCGGGACGCGGCCCCGCACCCTGGCCTCGTCGGCCACGGCCCGGATCACCCTGGCGACCGGGGCCCGGTCCCGGCGCACGACCGCGACCAGGTGGCGGCGGGGCACCGCGACCGCCCGGGGCGCCGCCTGGACCCGGACCAGCGGGACCAGGGGAGCCACCCACACCACCGGGACCCGTCCGAGGCCGGCGCCCGCCGGCAACCGGACCACCTCCGGGGGCGCCCGGGCCACCGGGTCCGCCAGGGCGACTGCGACCGCCGGCGGTATCGGGACCGACGGGACCCCGCCTGCCCGGCGCCGCAGCGCCCGCCTGCGGCGCACCCGGATATGGACCGGAGGGCGGACCGGCGGCCGGAGGCGGGCCAACGAAGGCACGGCGGGGGTCGCGCCGCTCGTCCCAGAAAGCGCCCGGTCCCCCACCACCGGGTGGCGTAACCCTGCCGGGGGGCGGCGCACCGCCGCCGTAGCCATCGTCGTCGGGCTCGTCGCCCTCCAGGACCAGGCCGGGCCGGGTCAGCAACCAGTAACGCCAGGTCAGCACCGCCACCAGGACGGCGACCCCGCCGAGGCCGGCGATGATCATCCAGATCAGGCGATTCTCGTCGTCGGCGCTGCTGCCCTCGTCGGGAGACGCAGCGGTCGTGGTCGTCGTGGCTTGGGCGCCCTCGGCCCCGCCCCCCGGGACCAGCAGGTTGTGGACGGTGGTGAAGGTGATGCCCTGGGCTTCGGCCACCTCGGCGGCGGCCACCTCCTCCCCGTCGGCCGGCTCCCCCTGGTCGTCCGCGGCCTCGTCGCCTTCATCGTCCGGAGGGGGCGGCTGCTCTTCCGTGGCCGGGGGCGCCGTGGCCTGCGTGGTCGGCGCGGCCGTCGTGGGCGGGTCCGTTGTGGGCGGTGCGGTAGGGGGTGGCGGCCGAGTCGTGGTCGTCGCCTGCGTGGTGGTGGTCGAGCACGCTGGCATCGGCTGACATGGCGCAGCGGAGGCGGCCGCCGGCAGACCAACGAGCAACCCCAGCGCGAGCAACGCCATGACGCCGCGACGAAGCACGGGCCGCCCGACGCGTGTTGGTTTGCCTGCGGTCATGCACTCCCACCTTGCCGGCCCCCAGCCGGGAGATCGTACCCCTGTGCGTCCTGCGGACGGTTGGACGCTACATCTGATCAAATGAACGGGCTGTGAACCAGTCGTGGCCGGCTCCCACGCCTACGACGGTCACCGCTGGTGGACCGGACAGCTCACCGCCGTGCGGCCGCCGACGCGCCTCACTTGGAGCGGCGCCCCGTCCCGCGGGCACAGGCCGTCCAGCGCCATGGCTTGCCGGGCGTCGCCCGTGTGGCTGCCCCCACGCGCCGTCAGCTCGGCGATCACGCGACCGATCGCCTTGTGCAAGCGCCGCCGTTCCGCGGAGGAGAGGCCGCCGGCGGCCCGGACGGGGTCGAGACCCGCCTGGAACAGGATCTCGTCGGCCAGCAGGTTGCCGATGCCCGCGATCCGGGCCTGGTCGAGCAGCCGGGCCTTGAGTGGCGCGACGCTCCGCCCGAGCGCGGCTTCGAGGTCGGCGAGCGTGGCGGCCCCCGCGTCGACGCCCAGCCGGCCCTCGTCCGGCTCGAGCTCCACCCCGCCGAGCCGCCGTGGATCCCGGATGCGCAGGTCGCTGCCGTCGGTGAACCGCAGGCCGAACCGGTCCCACGCCGGTTCGTTCCGCCCGCTGGCGTACTGGAGCCGATCTATGGCGGCGCCCCCGTCCACCAGCAGCCGCCCGCTCATCCCGAAGCGCAGCCCAAGCCGGCTCTCGTCGTCGAGGTCGAGGACCAGCAGCTTGCCGATCCGCCGGACGCCCGCCACGGTGCGCCCGCGGACTGCAGCCACCACCTCGGCGGGCTCGGCCCGCTTGACGTACCAGGCGTCCGGGACGTCCACCTCGGCCACCGTGCGACCGACCACAGCCTCCGCGTAGCGCCGGTAGGTCTCCACCTCGAGCATCTCGGGCACCGGGGCAGCGTACGAGCGCTTCTGTCAGCGCCCAGCAGCCATGACGCGCGTGAGCGGGACAGAACGATTCAGGCGGTCGCCGTCGCCAGCGCCCGATCGAAGTCGGCGATCAGGTCGTCGGCGTGCTCGAGACCGACCGAGACCCGCACCAGCCCGTCGGTGATCCCCAAGTCGGCTCGCTCGGCCGGCGACATCAGCGCAGCGTTGGTGGCGGCGTGGGACAGCAGCGTCTCCGGTCCCCCCAGGGACAGGGCGATGCGGGCCACCCGGCAGGCGGCGCAGAACCGCTTGGCCGCCTCGGCCCCGCCCGCCACCTCGATGGACAGCACGGTGCCGCCCGACGCCATCTGGCGCTTGGCCAGATCGCGCTGCGGGTGGCTGTCGAGGCCCGGGTAGTTGACGACGTCGATGCCCGGGTGGTTGGACAGGTGCTCGGCCAGCCGCTGTGCGGTCGCGCTCTGCTGGTGGACCCGGGCGGCCAGCGTGCGGATGCCGCGCAGCCCGTTCCAGGCGTCGAACGGCGAGGCCTGGGCGCCGTGGACCAGGTGCCAGCCCCAGACGGCGTCGATGAGCTCGCGGCCCCCGGCGATCACCCCCAGCAGGGCGTCGTTGTGCCCGGCGATGCCCTTGGTGGCGGCGTGGAGCACCAGGTCGGCGCCCAGCGACAGCGGCTGCTGGACCACCGGCGTGGCGAAGGTGGAGTCGACCACCGTGAACGGGCCGGGCACGGCCGCCACGGCCTCGATGTCGGTCAGCGTGAGCGCCGGGTTGGCGGGCGTCTCGACGAAGACGAGCTGGGTCTTGCCGGGGCGCACGGCGTCGACGAACTGCTGGGGATCGGTCCCGTCGACGAACGTCACGTCGATGCCGAGCCGGGGACAGTGGGCGCCGAAGAAGGTCGACGTGGCCGAGAACGTGTGCCGCTGCGCCACCACGTGGTCGCCGGTCGAGCACAGCCCCAGCACGGTCGTGGTCACCGCCGCCATGCCCGAGGCGAACGCCAGCGCCGCCTCGGCCCCCTCGAGGGCGGCGACCGCTTCCTCGAAGTCGCGGGCCGTGGGGCTGCCGAAGCGGGAGTAGTAGTGCGTCACCCGCGGCGTGCCGGCCATCGCCAGGTGGTCGTCGATGTCGGGCACCTCGTAGGTGGTCGAGGGGAACAGCACCGGCGCCAGCGATGCCCCCCCGTGGGTTCGGCCGGCGGTGATCGCCCGGGTCTCGATCCGTTCCTCGTCAGCCATGAGTGGGCTCCACTTCGTCCAGGAACTCCCGGATGATGCCGGCGAGCTGGTCGGTCTCGATGAGGAAGGCGTCGTGGCCATGGGGGCTGTCGAGCTCGGCATAGCGGGCGGGCACGCCCTCCGCCGCCGCGAGCTCGACGATCTCCCGCGACTGATGGGGCGGGTAAAGGATGTCGCTGTTGATGCCCACCGACAGCAGCGGCCCCCGCAGCCGGGCGAAGGCCGGCCCGTAGCCGCCCCGTCCCCGGGCCAGGTCGTGGAGGTCCATGGCCTTGGTCAGGATCAGGTAGCTGTTGGTGTCGAAGCGCCGCACCAGCTTGTCACCCTGGTATTCGAGGTAGCGCTCGACCTGGAAGCGTTGCCACAGCGTGAACCCGTCGACCGGCTCCACGGTCTCGCGCCCGAACCGCGCGCTGAACACGTCGTCGCTGCGGAACGTCATCATCGACATCATCCGGGCCGTGGCCAGCCCCTCGTGCGGGCCGTCACCTGGGGCGGCGTCGTAGTAGTCGCCGCCGCGCCACCGCGGGTCCATCCGGATGGCCCGCCGCCCGCTGCTCCACCAGCCGATCTGCTGGGCGCTCGCCGCCGCTGCGGTGGCGATGGGGACCAGCGCCCCCACCCGGTCGGGGTACATCACGCCCCACTCGAGCACCTGCATGCCCCCCATGGAACCGCCGATCACGACCGCCCAGCGGTCCACGCCGAGGTGGTCGGCCACCGCCGCCTGCGTGCGCACCATGTCGCGGACCGACACGACGGGAAAGCGCGGGCCCCAGGGCCGTCCGTCGTCGGGATGCGGCGACGCCGGACCGGTCGATCCCTGGCAACCGCCGAGCACGTTGACGCACACCACGAACCAGCGGTCGGTGTCGAGCGCACAGCCCGGCCCGATGAAGCCCGCCCACCACCCCGGCGTCGGGTGACCGTCGGCCAGCCCGCCCGCGGCGTGGCTGTCACCCGTCAGTGCGTGGCACATGAGCACTGCGTTGTCGCGGCCGGGCGCCAGCTCGCCCCAGGTCTCGTAGGCGATGGACATGCCCTGGAGCAGGCCGCCGCCCTCGAGCGCGAAGGGCCGGTGTGCGGGGTATGACAGGAAGCGGCGGTGACCCACCGGGTCGCCCGGCCGCCACGCCCCCGTCACCGGCAGGGCGCTGGGATGGGCCCGCCGGAAGCCCATGTCGGGCTCGGTCATGGGCCGGGGTGCCGGCCCCGCGGTGCCTGCCGCACTCGTCGAGTGTACGGATCGCGCCATCGCCGTCTGCCTGCCACCTCGTCGGGCCCGGACAGCGGGCGGTGCGTCCCCGGAGGGCACGGACACTTGGTTGCTCCCGGAGGAGCCGCATCCCCGGTGTCGCCGGGATGGCACCTTGGCTGTCCGAACCAGGTTGCCGGGTCCCCCTCCGCAGGGAGCGGGACCGCTCCTGATGTCGTCGACAGGCTAGCCCGGCGCCGACAGCCGGGATCCAATCGATACCGGGGGTTCGTCCGCGAGCCCGGACCGATGTCGCCACCAGGCGGTGAGCGACGGCGGCGTGGCGTAGGCGGCTGCGGCCGCCTCGAGGAACCGATCGCACACGGCGGGATCGCGTCGATGCGGCCCGGTCGCAAGCGCCCGCGCGGCCGCGGCCGCCTCGTCCCAGGCCACCCGGTCGACCGGGAGCGGCAGGGCCAGGAGGTCGGGCGCGGCCACCTTGAGCGCCCCCCTCGCCGGTGCGGTCCCGGGGGCGCGGCGCAACAGCCAGGCCGTCGCCGCCGGCGAGGCGACGGCCGCAGCCAGGCGCCACAGGTCCGCAGGGTCGCGCGGCACCACGGACAGGACCGGCACCGACGGGACCCACGACCCGGCGGCGTCCACCGCCGCCTCGACGACCCGTGTCTGGGCGGCGACGACCAGCTTGGGGACGCGTGTGCGCGCCACCCACCGGCGCGCGGCGTGGCTGCCCCCCCGGTCGAGCGCGGCCAGGTCCACGACCGGCGCCTGCCAGCTTCGCTTGGCGAACCGGGCCGGCCTGCTCCCCCACGAGCAGCCCAGCCAGTCGATCAGCCCGCTGGTCACCAGCGGCGCGGGCGGGTCCGTGTCGGCGGACGTGCCGAGCGTTGGCTCGCGGACCAGGTCGGCCAGCCCGTAGTACTCGTCGCGGAAGCCGGCGATCACGTCCGCCAGGTCGTCGAGGGTGCCCGCCGAGTGTGCTCGGGCCGCTGCGACCCGGGGGATGCCGACGGCGTCGGCGAAGCCCTCGGCCCAGGCGTCACGCGCGTCGCCGACATCGGCAGCGTGATCGCCGCTGCGGGTCTCGGCGACCTCCAGGACCGGGGCGCAGACGCGCACGGCGGCAGCGAACACCGGGCGCTCGTCCACCCACATGTCGACCAGCCGGGCACGCTGGTCGAGTCTGGCGCGCACCGCGGCGGCATCCCGGGCGCCGACCAGCGACTGGGGCTGGACCAGAACCACCCGGCCGCCGGGGCGGGCCAGCTCGCACCCGGCCACCAGGAACAGCCAGGCGGCATCCGTGTAGGCGCGGACGGCGCTGCCGTAACGCTGGCGCAACCGTGCCTGCTCGACCGCCGAGCGGGCCGTGACCCGGGCGAGCTGGCTCTGGAACGGCGGATTGCCCACCACCACGTCGAAGCCGGCCGCCGGCCGGTCCGGCCACAGCGCCCCGCCGCCCGTCAGCGCGTCGGCAACCACGAGGCGGCCCGGCGGTGGCGCCTCCCCCGACCACACCGCCAGCGCCGCCTCAGCGACCGCCACCCCGACGGGATCGATGTCGGCACCCCACAGCAGGTGGCGCACGATGCGCCGCCGGTCGGCGCCCCGACGGTGCAAGCGGCGAGCGGCAGCCACGAGGAAGGCGCCGCCGCCGCACGCCGGGTCGCAGATGGTGACGGCCGGGGTGGCGTCGAGGCCCTCAAGCGCCCGGGCGACCAGCCGGTCCGCCAGCCAGCGGGGGGTGATGTGCAGGCCGTTGGCCCGCCGTTGGGCGCCGTCGGTAGCCGCCTCGAGGGCGGCGGCCAGGTCGGCACCGGCAGCAGCTCCGCCGGCGGCTCCCGGCGCGATGGTCGCCGGTTCCCTGGTGTCCGTGGCCGAATCGTCGGGCGTCGGACGACCGCCGGCCAGCGCCCACAGCCGCAGGTCGTTGGGCAATGTCCTCCCGGTCACCTGCGCCAGCCGGACGGCGGTCTCGGCCACCGCCCGAGCCCGCCGCCGCTCGACGTCCCCGGTCGCGGTGGTGTCGGGTCGTCGCGGCGGCATCGATGGCCGACGGTACCGTTCCATCCCGTGGCCCACCCGGACGCCGCGCCCGACCCCGACAGCGCGACCGACCGGCGCATCACGCTCGAGCGCGTCGACGCGGCCGTCACCTACCCCCTGCGCCGGCGGGTGCTCCGGCCCGGCAGGCCACCGGGCGCCGCCCGTTTCGCCATCGACGACGACCCGACCACCGCCTCGTTCGCCGCCCGCACCGCCGACGGCGAGGTCGTGGGCACGGCCGTGGTCTATCCCGAGCCCTGCCCCTGGCTTCCCGAGCGCTCCCACGCCTGGCGCCTGCGGGGCATGGCCACGGCGCCCGAGCGCCGCGGCCAAGGGATCGGCGGCCGGGTCCTGTGGGCGGCCCTCGAGCACGTGGCGGCCGGCGGTGGCGACCTCGTGTGGTGCAACGCGCGGGTCCCCGCGCAACGGTTCTACGAGCGGGCGGGCTTCCGGCCCCACGGCACCCCCTGGGACGACCCCGACATCGGCCCCCACATCGCCATGTGGCTCGACCTCAGTTCGTGACGGCCACCGGATCCGATCTCGCGAGCACGTCGCCCGACGCGTCCAAGGCTTCCACCGCCACCTGCTGCGCAGCGTCGACCGTTACCGCGGTCTCGAAGCCGTCTTTGGCCACGATGGCCAACGGCATGAGCGCGTCAGGGTCGTCGCCGCCGACCACCCGCCACTGCGCGACCTCCGTCGCGCCGTTCCAACTCACGAAGACCTCGACCCGGTCGTCGTCTGTCGGGCGCACGACGACGTCGGGCGGGGTCGTCGGCTGTCCCGTCCATTCGAACTTGTGGCCACGATAGGAATCTGCCGGGGCGAACGTCGCGTCGAAGACCATCTGGCCGTCAGGGGCGAACTCGGTGACGCGCCCCTCGCTGCCCCACCCAACGAACAGTCCACCGCCATCGAGCATCTGCGTGTTGCCTTGGGTCCCCGCGCTGAGGGCCTCCGGGTGGCTGACTTCGGCCACAAGCGTGGACGTCCGCGCCGCCGTGTCGACATCGAGGATCAGCGCCCGGGACGCGTCGCCGCCCGTGATCGTGGCGTGGTTGTCGAACATGCTGATTCGGCTGCCGCCCAACCACTGGGCGTCGTGTTGCCACGTGAACTCGGTGCCCTCGCCCATGGCAATGTCGCTGGCCTTCCCGCCCAGGCGCCAGCGCATCTCACCGGTAGCCCGGTCGATGGCGTAGATCGTGTGTGTGTTACGGGCGGACACCAGGAGCGTGTCGCCGGGCCCGGGGGCGACTGAGTTCACGTGGAACCAGTCGAACGGACCGTCGTCGGAGCCGTCCTCCTCGTCGGTCAGCTCGCTGTAGGTGTCGCCCACCGGCACGTGATCGCCGGCCCGCCATTCCATCAGGACCTCGCCGGTGTCGACGTCGACCTCCTGGACGTAGTTCTCCATCTCGTAGCCACGCACCGGGCCCCCGACCGCCGTGAGATCTGCGCGTTCTCGCCGGTAGGCGACCAGCAGCGCGGTGCCCTCGTCTGTCAGTCGAAGCTCGTGGAAATCGGCTTCCAGCCCGTTGCCCGCCCGCACTCGGGCGATCTCCTGGTAGGAGCTGTCGGCGATGACGTACTCGCCGAACCCGAGGCCCTGCAGCTGTCGACCCTCCCACCAGGTGAGCACCGGTTCACCCTCGTAGGTCTGCACGCGCAGGTCGGATGCGGCGTCGTCACCGGACGTGGGGGCGGCCCAGATGGTCTCGCCCTGGCCGTCGACGATCAGGGGACCGGTTTGGGCTCCCGCCCGTTTCGGGGCCAGGAACACCAGGCCCGGGGTGGGTGAGGCCGAGGTCGTGACGTCGATCGCCGGAGGCGTGAGGTCGGGTCGCGTCACGTACTCGCGGTGCGCGACCCGCTCCATGTCCTCGCCCGATGCTTCGGGACCGGCCGCCGTCGTCTCCGGGGTCTGGGCGTCGTCGTCCTGCTGATCGGCGGAGTCGTCATCTCCCGCGCACGCGGTGGCGAGCAGCGAAAGCGACAGGACGATCCCCAGCAATGCAGACCGCCGCGTCACGGACACGGCAGCTGTAGGTCGTGTGGCAAGCAGGCCAAGACTATGCCCGGTCGCACGCCTAGGTATGCGCGGGCCCTTCGCCCCTAACCTCGACCCGATGCGCTGGACGATCCACGGCGAACGGCCGGTCTACGACTCGGAGTGGGTGCGCCTCGTGCTGGTGGACGTCGAGGTCCCCGGCGGCGAGCGGTTCGACCATCACGTCGTGCGCTATCCGCGCGCCGCCTCGGGGACCATCATCCGCGACCCCGAGCGCGGCGTCCTGCTCATCTGGCGGCACCGCTTCATCACCGACACCTGGGGCTGGGAGATCCCCGCCGGGCGCATCGAGCCGGGCGAGTCACCCGAGCAGGCTGCGGTGCGGGAGACGATGGAGGAAACCGGTTGGCGTCCCGGTCCGTTGACCCGGCTGGGCGCCTACGCGCCCAACAACGGCTCGGCCGACCAGGTGTTCCACCTGTTCACGGCCGACGGGGCCAGCCACGTCGGCGAGCCGACCGACCCCAGCGAGAGCCAGCGGGTCGAGTGGGTCGAGACCAATGAGGTCCGCCGCCTGATCGGCGAGGGCCAGGTCTACGACGGGATGTCGCTCACCGGGCTGCTGTGGGCGCTGGCGTTCTCAGACCTAGCTGGGAGCTAAGCGATCTCGACCGCGCCCTCGCGAGCGGGGTCCCAGCTCGTCAGGTCGCGGAGCCGGAGGTCATTGGAGAACATCTCGACGATCGGCTCCTCGAGCCCGAGCCGGCGCTTCACCCGCCGCACCACGAGCTCCTCGTTCCACAACACCAGCGTCACCGCCAAGCCGGCGGCGCCCGCCCGCGCCGTGCGTCCGGCTCGGTGAAGGTACGTCTTGGGATCGGGCGGCGGGTCGTACTGGATGACGATGTCGAGCTCGTCGATGTCGAGTCCCCGGGCGGCCACGTCGGTGGCCACGAGCACTGCGAGCTTGCCCTCGGAGAACCGCTTGAGCGCCCGCTCCCGCGCCTCCTGGCGGAGGTCGCCGTGGATCGCCCGGGCGTCTACGCCCGCGTCACCCAGCTGGCGGGCCACCCGGTCGGCCGCCCGCTTGGTGTTGACGAACACCAGGCAGCGACTGCCCGAACGGCTGATGGCGGCGACCACGTGGGGCTTGTCCATCTCGTGGACCAGCAGGAAGCGGTGCGCCATCTCGTCGACCGTGTGCGTGGTCGAGCCGACCTCGTGGAACACCGGATCGGTCTGGTAGCGGTCGACCAAGCCCTGGATGCCGCCGTCGAGGGTGGCCGAGAACAGCAGCGTCTGATGGCCCCGGGGGATGTGGCGGAGCACCCACTCGACCTGCGGGAGGAAGCCCATGTCGGCCATGCGGTCGGCCTCGTCGATGACGACGATCCCGACGTCGCTGAGGTTGGCGACCCGGCGGCCGATGAGGTCGATCAGCCGGCCGGGGGTGGCCACCACGACCTCGGCACCGGCCTCGAGGGCGGCGATCTGCTTGCCCATCTGGGCACCGCCGTAGACGGTCACCAGGCGGAGGGCGCGGGCGTAGAGCAGGGGCCGCAACACGTCGGAGACCTGGACGGCCAGCTCGCGGGTCGGCACCAGCACCAGGCCGGTGGGTCGCTTGGGCGAGGCGGGTGGGACCCGCTCGACCAGTGGGAGGCCGAATGCGAGGGTCTTGCCCGACCCGGTCTTGGCCTTGCCGCACACGTCGCGGCCGGCGAGGGCATCGGGGATGCAGAGGCGCTGGACGGGGAACGCCGTCGAGATGCCCGCGTTGTCGAGCACCGCTACGAGGTCGGGGGATACGCCCAGCGCCGAGAACGTCTGTTGTTCATCGGTACGCATGTTCGGAGGGCAGCCTACCCGGCCGGGGCTCCTACCAGGCACATCCGTCGGCCTCACGAGGCGGACACGCGGTGCTCACCCTGACTGAGGTCGACGACCTCGACCGCCCGGGTGAAGCCGCGGATGCGGTGCGGGCCCAGCCGGCGGCCCCCCAGTCCCTCGCCCGCGGCGTCGTAGAGCGACGCGGTGACCAGCAGCTGGTGGGGCTCGGCCTCGTCGCACAGGCGGGCGGCGAGGTTGACCGGGCGGCCGATGTAGTCGTCGCCCTCGAACAGGATCACGCGACCGGCCGCCACCCCGCCCCGCAGGGGCAACGGGCAGCCCCGGACGTCGAGGGCCTGCTCCATGCGGACGACGGCGTCGAGCAGCGGCCGGGGCTCGGTAGCCACCAACATGGCGCCGTCGCCCAGCCACTTCGCCACCCGCACACCCCGCCACCCGGCCCGCTCTCGCACGACCGCCCGGAACGTCGACAGCGCCGCCACCGCCTCGCCGACGCCGTGCTCGTCCGTGAGGGTCGTGAACCCGCACAGGTCGATGAAGGCGAAGTTGCGGCGGACCAGGGCGTCGGCGTGATCAGCGTCCGGAACGGTCTGCACGAACGGCGATGCTAGGGGGCACGAGGCGAACCGGCCCTAGCGGTTCGACGACCCGAACGCGAGGGCCAGTAGCGTCTCTCCGATGTCCGCGTTGGACACCCTGGCCTCGTGGCCGGTCGACCGGTCCGCCGCGGCTGTCGTCGGCCCGGATGGGGTGCGCGACACCGCGGGCGACACGAGTTGGCAGGCCCGCATCGCCTCGGTCACCAAGCCGCTCGTCGCCTACGCCTGCCTGGTGGCCGTCGAGGAGGGCACCCTCGACCTCGACGCCGCCGCCGGCCCGCCAGGCAGCACGGTCCGTCACCTTCTGGCCCACGCGTCCGGCCTGCCGTTCACGGGCACCGATCCCATCGCCCGGCCCGGCGCCCGGCGCATCTACAGCAACACCGGCTTCGAGCGGCTCGGCGACGCGCTGGCGGCCGCCGCCGGGATGCCGGTGGCGGCCTACCTGGCCGAGGCGGTGCTGGTCCCGCTCGGCATGAAGGACACCGAGCTGCGGGGCTCGCCCGCCAGCGGCGGCCGGTCGACGGTCGACGACCTGGCGCGCTTCGCCGCCGAGCTCCTCACCCCCACCCTGGTGGCGCCCGCCACCCTCGCCGAGGCGACCAGCGAGCAGTTCCCGGGGCTGGCGGGCGTCGTGCCGGACCTGGGGCGCTACGACCCCAATCCGTGGGGCCTCGGCTTCGAGCTCAAAGGCGCCAAGTCGCCGCACTGGACCGCTCCCGACGGCTCGCCCCGCACGTTCGGCCACTTCGGCGGCTCCGGCACCTTCCTGTGGGTCGATCCCGATGCCCGGCTGGCGTGCGTCGTTCTGACCGACCGCGCGTTCGGCGATTGGGCGCCGCCGCTGTGGTCGTCGCTGTCCTCGGCCGTGCTGGCGGAGCACCGTGCGGGCTGAGCGCGCGGCGTCGCCCGCCCCGATCGACGCGGGTGACACCGGTGGCTCACGGGGTGGAGGCTGGAGTGTTCGTCAGCCCTGCTGGTTGACGGCGAGGCCGGTGACGGTGAGGTCCAAGCGACGGCCGCCGATCTGGCCGACGTTGCGGGTGTCGCCGGTGGTCTCGTCGACCGTGTAGAGCGTGGCGCGGCCCCGACGGTCGTTGGTGGCGAGGTAGCCGACGTCGTTGGAGCCCGCGATGTCCCAGCCGCTGTCACGGCTCAGCCGAACGTCGTCCAACGGCTGGCGGTTGGTGAGCGTGCCGTTGTTCGGCGGGTTCTGGAGGCACACCTGGTTCTGGGCCCGGTCGAGCACGTACAGCTGGACCGCGGTCGCGGCCGGCTGGGTCACGTTGAACGCGGAGTTCGTGTAGGCCGCGCCCACGACCTGGGGCGTGCCGGGGTTGAGGTTGCCGTCGACGCCGAGCACGGTCCCGGCGTCGGGAGCGACCCGCAGGTTCTGCTGGGCGTCCGACACAACGCGGATGGCGTCGGGCGCCGGGTTGAAGTCGACCCCGAACTTGGTGCCGTTCAGGCCGGGGGTGAACGGAACGTCGGTGGGAGGAGTCCCGGGCGCGACGTTCTCGGCGATCGCGATCGCGGTCTGCGGGTTGACGCGGTAGACGACGCTGTTGGAGCCGATGCCGTAGAGGTCACCGGTCTTGGGGCGGAAGTCGATCCCGACCAGCGACACGCCGGCGGGGAGGCCGCTGATGTTGCGAATGGACAGCAGCTGGTCGGGCTTGCGCACGTTGAAGCTGATCAGCTGGTTCTGGTCGGTCGTGACGTACGCCGTCAACCGGCCGGGGCTGAGGTCGGGGTTGCGGTGGCTCTGCGGGGCGGCCGCGGCGGCGGCACCGAAGGCGATGGACAACCCGATCGCCAGGGCGGCGATCCGGCGCAGCAGGGTGGGGGTCCTCACGGACGGTCCTCCTTGGCATGGGTGGGTGACACCCGGCACTTCGGAGCACCGGCGGAGACCGGATGCGGGGTCAGGCCATCCGTGCCGTCAGAACGACGCCTCGAACAGGTCGGCCGGACCGGCGGTGACCGCCGGCGCCAGGCCTGCCGCCTGCGGGAGCAGCTGCTCGGCGTAGAAGCGGGCGGTCACGATCTTCTGGCGCAGGAACTCGGCGTCGCCCTCGCCTTGGTCCAGCCCGCGGGCCGCCGCTTGGGCGGAGCGGGCGAGCAGCCAGCCGCCGGCGACGATGCCGCACATGCGCAGGTAGGGCGTGGCGCCCGCCAGCGCGTTGTTGGGGTCGGCCGGCGCGTTGGCCAACAGCCAGTCCGTCGTCTGCTCGAGTGAGGCGTGGGCCTCGGTGAGGCGCTTGCCGATCGTGGCCAGGGACATCTTCCCGGCTCCTGCAGCTTCGCTGCGGGCCGCTCGGGCCCCGGCCTCGCCAGTCGGCTCGCCCTCAGGGTCCGCCGCCACGAGCTCCTCCGCCGTCGCGGCGATGGCCGCGAGAAAGTCGCGTACCACGCCGCCCCGGCGCATGGGGAGCTTGCGGCCGACGAGGTCCATCGCTTGGATGCCGTTGGTGCCCTCGTAGATCGGGGCGATGCGGGCGTCGCGGTAGTGCTGGGCCACGCCGGTCTCCTCGATGTAGCCCATGCCGCCGTGCACTTGGACCGCAAGGGACGTCAGCTCGACGCCGAGGTCGGTCCCCCAGGCCTTGGTGATGGGCGTGAGGAGGTCGGCCAGCTCCTGGCGCCGGGTGCGCACCGCCTCGTCGGGATGCAGCTTGGCCAGGTCGAGGCACTCGGCCGTGAGGTACGCCAGGCAGCGCAGCGCCTCGATCTGCGCCTTCATGGTGAGCAGCATGCGCCGCACGTCGGGATGGTCGATGATCGGCGACGACTCGCCGGCCGGCGCCCCCGGGGCCCGGCCCTGGCGGCGCTCGTGGGCGTGGGCCACCGCCTGCTGGTAGGCACGCTCCCCCAACGCCAGGCCCTCCAGGGCGACCGAGAGCCGGGCGTTGTTCATCATCCGGAACATGTAGCGCATGCCCTCGTTCGGCTCGCCGATGAGGTAGCCGACGGCGCCGTCGTAGGCCATGACGCACGTTGGGCTGGCGTTGATGCCCATCTTGTGCTCGATCGACACGCACTCCACGCGGTTGCGCTCGCCCAGCGAGCCGTCATCGCCGACCAGGAACTTGGGGACGATGAAGCACGAGATGCCCTTGGTGCCGGGCGGGGCGCCGGGTACACGCGCCAGCACCAGGTGCACGATGTTGTCGGCCAGGTCGTGCTCGCCGTAGGTGATGAAGATCTTCTGGCCGGTGATGCGCCAGGTGCCGTCGTCGGCGGGGACGGCCTTGGTGGTGAGGGCACCCACGTCGGACCCGGCCTGGGGCTCCGTGAGGTTCATGGTGCCGGTCCACTCGCCGGTGACCATCTTGGGCAGGAGGGTCTCTCGCTGGGCCTCGGAGCCGTACTGCAGCAGCATGTCGATGGCGCCCTGCGTCAGGAACGGGCACAGCGAGAAGGCCATGTTGGCGGCGGTCAGCATCTCCTGGATGGCCACGGCCACCAGCCACGGGAAGCCCCCGCCGCCGAACTCGGCCGGGAACGGCACGGCGGCCCAGCCGCCCTCGACGTACTGGCGGTAGGCGCGGGCGAAGCCCTCGGGGGTGGTGACGGTGCCGTCGTCCTGCCGGCGGCTGTGCTGGAGGTCGCCGACCCGGTTGAGGGGAGCGAGCTCGTGAGCGAACAGCCGGCCCGCCTCCTCCAGCACGCCGAACACGGTGTCGGGGTCGGCATGCTCGTAGCCGGGCAGGGTGGACAGGCCGGCGAGGTCGACGACGTTCTCGAGCACGAAGCGCATGTCTGACAGCGGGGGCGAGTAGTCGGACATGACCCTGACGGTAGGCCGGGTGGCGCTCCTTCCCAAGCGTTCGTGCGTTGTCGTTCCGGCGTCAAGACCTTGCGGTACTCGCCAGATTTCGACGCCGGAACGGTTCCCCGGCGGCTCAGCTCCCCGAGCGCGGGCCGCACGCCGCTCGCACGGTCGTAGGCTCGGCTCGCGTGCCGCTCGATGTGCTCGATGCCGGTGTCTACGCCTGGCTGCAGGTCCCCGGCGGGCGGGGCCGCCCCAACGCCGGGGCGGTGGTCGATGGCGACGGCATCACGGTGGTCGACACGCTGATGACGCCCGACCAGTACCAGCCGTTCGCCGCAGCCGTCGAGGAGCTCGGGGTGCCGGTCCGGCGGGCGGTCCTCACGGGCAGCAGCGTCGAGCAGGCCGGCGGCACGGGGCGGTTCAAGCTGGCGGCGGTGTACGGCAGTCCGCAGGCCAGCGTCCACCTCGACCAGCCGCCCAACGTCGAGAGCTGGCGGGCGCTCTACCCCGAGCACGCCGACGCGTTCGACGACGTCGTGACCCGCCCGGTCAGCCACGTGGTCGCGTCCGACGTGCAGCTCACCGCGGCCGTCGCCGTGCTCACCACCGGTGGGCAGATGACGGAGAACCTGGTGGCGCTGGTGCCGGGCGCGCAGATCCTGTTCGCCGGGGCCATGTGCACCTTCGGCGCTGCACCGCTGTGCTGGCAGGGCGATCCCGCACGTTGGGCCGACGAGCTCGACCGCCTGGTCGAGCTGGCGCCGGTGATCGTCCCCGGCCACGGGCCGATCGGCGGCGAGGAGGAGGTGCGCACCCTCCAGGCCTACCTCCGGGCATGCGTCGCCGCCCACGGCGACGTGGCCCGCCTCGGCCGCGGGCCGTGGGACGACTGGAGCGACCGCGAGCACGACGTCGTCAACGTCGAGCGGGCCGCCCTGCTGTCCGACGGTGAAGACGCCGTCCCTCCGTCGATGTTGCGCCTGGCCGGTCTGGCCTGAGCCGAAACTGGCCGCCCACCGGTACGCTCGGCCGCATGCTGTTCGGCCGCGACAAGCTGCGCATGCCCGAGCCAGACGAGGCGTTGCCCGGGCGTGACCACCGCCCCTTCGAGGTGCCCGCCACCCACGCCGTGCTGGGCACCCCGCTCGAGGGGCCGTTCCCCGAGGGCTTCGAGCGGGCGGAGTTCGGCCTCGGCTGCTTCTGGGGTGCCGAGCGGACGTTCTGGCAGGTCGAGGGCGTCTACACCACGGCCGTGGGCTATGCCGGCGGCTTCACGCCCAACCCCACCTACGAGGAGGTCTGCTCGGGGCGGACCGGCCACACCGAGGCGGTGCTCGTGGTGTTCGACCCGGCCCGGGTGAGCTACGAGGAGCTTTTGCGGGTGTTCTGGGAGAGCCACGACCCGACGCAGGGCATGCGCCAGGGCAATGACCGGGGCACGCAGTACCGCTCGTGGATCGGTGTCGCCGACGAGATGCAGCGCAAGGCCGCCGAGGCCAGCCGCGACGCCTACCAGCGCGAGCTCGCCGCCGCCGGCTACGGCCCCATCACCACCGAGATCGCCGACGCCGGCGACTTCTGGTACGCCGAGAATTACCACCAGCAGTACCTGCACAAGAACCCGATGGGTTACTGCGGGCTCGGCGGCACGGGCGTGTCCTGCCCGGTCGGCCTCACCGGCTGAGGAGCCACCGGTCGGCTGCCGGGCCCGGCCCCGTCCAGGTACCCATCATCCGCCCGGGTCGTGGTCGATCAGTTCGACGCGGCCCTCGCCGCCCCGGGTCTTGACCTCGAGCACGAGGCCCACACGGGGGGCGAAGTACTTCTCCTCGACGACGTCGGGCTCGAGCGGATTCCACTCCTCGATCACGAGCAGCTGGTCGAAGTCGCCGAACGGCACGCTCTCGGTTGCGCCCACGCGGCTCACCTGGGCCAGGTCCTCGGCCTCGCCGGGGTAGTACTCCTGGCGATAGGCCTGTCCCACCTGTGGATCCGCCTGCATCACGATCCCGGGCAGGGCCCCGTCGACCCCGGCTTCCCAAGAACCGGCCTTGCTCACCGCCTCGCCATTCTCGAACTCGGTGCTGTCCTCGCCCAGGTACCAGACGTTGCCGTCACGGTCCTGCGCGAACCAGTCGTAGGTGTCCTCCACCACCTCGCCGTCGACGGTCACCGTGTCCCGCACCACCGTCGCCGAGATGCCCATGATCTCCTTGCGTTCCGGCGTCACCGTCACCTCGATCCGCTCGGTCTCGCCGTCCTCGGTCCCCTCGTAGGTCCACGAGGCGCCCGGTGCGTACGGCAGGTACGGGTTGTCGATCACGTCGACGAACGAGGCCGGGTCGATCGCGGGGTCGTAGCTCCCGCCATCGCCGGGATCGATGACAGGCTCGGCGGCTTCGGTCGTGGTGCTCTGCTCACCCTCGTCGACGGCGCTCGTGCTCGGACCGCCGTCGTCGCCACAGGCTGCGACGGCCACCAGCAAGATGGAGGCGGCGCCCGCGGCCAGGTGGATGGGATGCCTGTGTCGTGTGCCGGTGGACATCGTTGCCGCCTTTCCCTGCGGCCGGCGCTCGCTGCACCAGCTGCGCCGATCGTCGCATGCGCCACCTGAACGCCGGCTGAGCGCGGTGATCGCCTGTGCCAGCAGTCGGTCATCGCCTCGACCGGTCCGACCACCGGTGGGCGCGGAGGGACTCGAACCCCCGACGCCTGCCTTGTAAGAACGGCGCGAGGCGGACCACCTGGTGATCTACGGCGTACTCGGCACCAGCTGGTACTCAGTAAGGTGCCACGAACCGCCGGTACGTTGGCACGCTGTTGGTAAGGCGCTGCAGCCGGCAACCTCGCTAACCACTGGCGGACAGCTGTACCTGGCTGCCGGAGAGATGGGAGGCCAGCATGCACGTTCAAGGCATTGCGTGGGCCGGTACACGTACCGATCGGTGGTCCGAGACGGTGGAGATGTTCGAGCACCAGCTAGGGCTGCGTCGTCGTCAAGATCAGCCCGGCATCGCTGTGTTCGAGCTGGACAACGGCGACACCGTCGAGGTGTTCACCGCCGACGAGCCCGACCACCTCCACTTCACCACTGGGCCTGTGGTCGGTTTCGAGGTCGATGACATCGAGTCCGCCCGCGCCGAGCTCGAAGCGGCTGGCATCGTCGTCCTAGGGCCGACCCAACGCGGCGGCGGCCTGGCGTGGCTGCACTTCCGCGGCAGCGACGGCAACGTCTGGGAGCTGACGGCGAAGCAAGCGTGATCGCCAGAGGTCAGCGCGGCGCGGCGTCGGCCAGCCCGCGCAGTAGCCCGAAGAACCGTCGAGCCGTGTCGTGCCATGTCGGCAGCTGGCGCGCCCGTTGGCGAGCGGCGGCGGCCAGTCGTTGCCGGTAGCGGGCGTCGTTGGCCAGGCGCTCGAGCGCCGCGGCGAGGCCGGCGACATCGCCCGGCTCGAGCACCACCCCCTCCCGGTCGTCGCCGGCCAGGTTCGGCAGGTTGCCGGCCCGCCACCCGACGACTGGAAGGCCGGCCGCCATCGCTTCGCCGTACGCGGTGCCATACGGCTCCCGGTAACTGGGCAGCACGAAGACGTCGGCCGACCGGTAGAGCACGGCCACCTCGTCACGCGTGACCGGCCCGTGCACGACGACGCGACCCGCCAGGTCCGAACGGGCCAGGCGGGCGCGGACCCGCGACGTGTACTTGCGGTCGATGTCTGTGCGGCCCACCAGATGCAGCGTGGCCAGGCCGGGCTCCAGGCGCCCGAAGGCGTCGAGCAGATCGAGCGTGCCCTTGCGGTCCACCCAGTTCCCCACGCTGAGCAGGGCCACCCGCCGGCCCCGCCGCAGATCGACCGGGGGTCCGCTCGGTGGCGCAGCCACGTCCCGGCCCGGCGCGACCACCACGGTGCGGAACCCGGACATCTGTGGCAGCAGGGTCTGGCTGGCGAGCATGAGGAGATCGCACCGGCGGTACAGCGCACGGTCGAGCGCGGCCTGGAGCCAGCGCCGTGGCGGCCCGTGGTCGATGCCGCCGGGCGGCTGGTGCAGCATGGCGGCGAGCGGTCGTGAGGGTCGCCACGGAGCGACGAACGCGGCGGCGATGCTGTCGACCACCAGCACATCGGCGGCCGCCGCTCGCCGGAGCGCTCGACCCGCCGCGGCGGCGGGAAGGGGGAAGGGAAGCGCGGGCACCGAGACGAGATCCAGGTGCGCGTCGTGCTGCGACGCCAGCTCGGCCATGCGGCAGTGGTACAGGTAGCCACCGGTCAGCTGGTCCGGTGAGCCGAGTGTCAGGAGCGAGACGGCGAGCATGCGCGTGGTCCACGTCGCCCCGACGGCCTTCGGGGTCGACGGCCTGTTCGGCGGCGGCGAACGTTACCCGGTCGCGCTCGCCCGGGCCCTCGCCCGCGCACCGGGTGTTGACTGCGAGCTCGTCACGTTCGGCGGTTCACCGGGCGTACGTTGCGAGCCGTCGGGACTGCAGATCCGGGTGCTGCGCCCGCTCGCCCATTGGCGCCGCCACCCCGCTCATCCCCTCTCGCTGGCCCTGGTCCCGGCGATCAGGTCGGCGGACCTGGTCCACACCCATCAGCTTCGCAGCGCCCCGAGCCGCCTGGCCGCGCTGACGTCGGCAACGGTGGGCACCGGCGCGTTGGTCACCACGGACCACGGCCTGGGCGGCAGCGGCTCGCACGGCGTGCTCTCGCGCCAGTTCGACCGCTTCCTTACCGTGTCGCGGTACTCGGCTGCGACCCTCGGTGCCCCACCGGCCAAGACGCGCGTCGTGTACGGCGGCGCCGACCCTGTCCAGTTCCGCCCGGGACCCACCGAGGACCGGACGGGTGTCCTGTTCGTCGGTCGCCTCACGCCGCACAAGGGCGTCGACCGGCTGCTGCGTGCCTTGCCCGAGGGCGCCGAGCTGACCATCGCGGGCACCGGGGGGCACGATCGTCGTCGTCCCGAGCGCGATTACCCCGACCTGCTCCGCAATCTGGCAGCCGGCCGTCGCGTCCGGTTCCCCGGCCCGGTCACCGACGAGGCCTTGCCGACGCTGCACCGTCGGACCGCCGTGTTCGTCCTCCCGTCCGTGGATCGCACCTGCTACGGCCGCCGGGTGGCGATCTCGGAGCTGCTGGGGCTGAGCGTCCTGGAGGCGATGGCCAGCGCCACTCCCGTCGTCGCCAGCCGCATCGGTGGCGTCCCCGAGGTCGTAATCGACGGCGAGACCGGCCTCCTCGTCGAGCCGGGCGACGTCGACGCGCTGCACGATCGGATCGCCACGCTGCTGTCCGACCGCCGCCTGGCGCGCCGACTCGGCGACAACGCCCGCGCCGCCGTCGCTGAGCGGTTCACTTGGGAGGCGTGCGCGCGGCGGTGCCTCGCCGCCTACCGGGAGCTCGTCACCTGACCGGCGCGCCGTAGGCACCGAACGCGACCGGGGACTCCCACACGCGCACGGTCAGGTCCTCGCCACCCCCGGCCCGGACCGCGTCGGCCAGGGCGCCGTGCGCCCAGCGCGCGAAGACTTCGACCGTCACCGCCTCTGCGTCGCGGGGCCGGATCGCCTCCAGATCGGCGTCCCGGACCGTGTCGGCCACCCGCCCGAGCGCATGCTCGAGGATGTCCAGGTCGCACACCATCCCCCGCCCATCGAGTTCGGCGCGTTCCACGAACACCTCGATCTTGTAGTCGTGCGCATGGAGCTGCCCCTCGGGTCCGTCGACCCCGGGCATGACGTGGAGGGCCCGCACCTCGATCGCCGTCCCCACCTGGTACATCGGCATCACGTGTAGCACAGGGCGACGTGCAACAGGCCGGGATCGCGACGATCGACCGCGGCGAAGGCCTCGCCCACCCGGTCGAACGGGAAGGAGTGCGTAGCCAGCGGGGCGAGCGGCAGCTCGCGGAGTAGCTCACAGACGACGGCCCGACGGCGGGCCCGCGGCCACCGACCGGACAGAGCGGCCGGGATGCTGGACACCTGCGTGCTGCGGATGTGGAGGCGGCGCCGGTGGAACTCGGCGCCCAGGCGGAGGCGAGCCTCCTTCGCGCCGTACCACGACACGACGAGCGCCTCGCCCTCGTGATCCAGGAGCCCGAGAACGTCTCGCAGGACCTCGGGCGAGCCGCTCGCCTCCACGAGCAGGCCGACCCCGGTGCGCCCGCGCCCGGCGAGCAGCCCGGCCGCCTGCTCGGGCCCGACCGCCTCGAGTCCAACCGTCGCCGCGACGGCGCGCCGGTCGGCGAGCGGCTCGACGCCCAGGACCCGCGCTCCCGCCCGCTGCAGCATGAGACCTGTGAGGATGCCCACTGCCCCGAACCCGGTGACGACGACCACTTCCTCGAGCACCGGGCCGGCGTCGAGGGCCGCCTGCAATGCCGTCTCCACCAGCGGGAACAGCGTGGCCAGCCGGGGATCGACGTCGCCGAGGACGACCACGTCCTCGGAACCGATGGCGAAGAGGTCCTGGTGCGGGTGGAAGGCGAACACGAGCTGCCCGTCGGCGATGTCGCTGCGGGACGATTCGACCCGTCCCACGCAGCTGTACCCGTAGCGGAACGGGAACGTGAAGCGCCCGGCGAGGGCGCTGATCGTCTCGTCGAGGGGCAGCGCGGCATCGATCTCGCCCCGGTAGGCCAGCATCTCGCTGCCGGCGCTGATCCCCGACCACAGCGTCCTCACCAGCACGTCGCCGTCACCAGGTGACGGCACATCGACAGGCTCGACCTCGACCTGTCGAGGGGCCTTGAACACGATGGCTCGGGCACGCCGGTCACGCACCTCGTCTTCGGTAGGCACGCCCCCTATCCTGCTGCTCGTGCCGTCCGACCGGGCGAACGTTGGCACCGGCCCGCCTCGGCGGCTGGTCAGCGTGCCTCTCCCCACGTCTGCCGGCATGTTCGAGGCCTATGCGTTCGAGTGTGCGTCGGGAGAGGTGTACCTGGCGCTGGTCAAGGGCGAGCTCGACGGCGGTGACGCGGTCGTGACCCGGGTGCACTCCGAATGCCTGACCGGTGATGCGCTGGGCTCGCTGCGTTGTGACTGCGGCGTCCAGCTGCAGCTCGGTCTGCGCGCCATCGCCGCCGCCGGACGCGGTGTCCTCGTCTACGCGACCGGTCACGAGGGCCGGGGCATCGGTCTGGTGAACAAGCTGCGGTCATATGCCGAGCAGGACCGGGGGGCCGACACGCTCGATGCCAACCTGGCGCTCGGACTGGGGATCGACGCCCGCGAGTACACAGATGCGGCGGCCGTTCTGCGGGCACTCGGGGTGCGATCGGTGCGCCTCCTCACCAACAATCCCGGGAAGGTCGACGGCCTGAGGGCATCGGGCGTCGACGTGGTGGCGGTCGAGCCCCTGGCGACCACCCCGCACAGTCGCAACGTCGGCTACCTGCGCACCAAGGAACGTCGGCTCGGCCATGTCCGGCCGTCCGGCCGGGCGGTGAGTGACGAGTCCCCGGAACTGCCCGCCGCCGTTGACGCCAGCGAGCTGGTCGGCCCGATCACCACGCCGGCGGCACGGCCTCACGTCGTGCTCAAGTTCGCGCAGACGCTCGACGGTCGGATCGCGACGTCGACCGGCGATGCCCGATGGATCAGCGGCGAGGAGGAGCGCCGGGTGTCGCACACGCTGCGCGCCGCGTGCGACGCCGTACTCGTGGGCGTGGGCACCGTGCTCCAGGACGATCCCCAGCTCACGGTGCGCATGGTACCCGGCGCGTCGCCGATGCGCGTGGTGCTCGACTCGACCCTGCGCGTCCCCGACGGTGCCAAGGTCCTCGGCACCGAGGCCGTCACAACGATCCTCACGACCGACCGGTCCGACACGGACCGGCAACAGGCGCTGCAAGACCGGCGCGTCGGCGTGCACGTGCTGCCCGCTGGCCCGCATGGCGTCGACGTCGATGCGGCTCTCGGCGCGCTGCGCGCTGCCGGCGTCGAGACGCTGCTCGTCGAGGGCGGAGCGCGCGTCATCACATCGCTGCTCGGCGCCGGGGTTGTCGACCGGCTGATCGTCGGCGTGGCCCCCACCATCATCGGACAGGGCACCGAGGCCGTCGGCCCGCTCGGCATCACGTCCATTGCCGAGGGCATCCGCCTCGTCAACCGGTCGGTGCACGTTGTGGGCGACGATGTGCTGCTCGCCTGGGACATCCGGCGGCCGGCAGTGCTGTGATCGGCGGCTGCGGGCTCTACCAGTCACCGCGCCGAGGTCGCCACCTCAATCGCCGCCACGGATGTCGCCGCCCGCCGGCGAGCCACACACCACACGCACGGCTGCAGCCCCGAAGGAAGGAGCGTTGGCAGACGACAGGTCGCCCCCATCTCAGGCCGCTACGTTCACGCCCTCTGACCCGGGGAAAGCGGTGGGCGCGGAACGGTGGGCGCGGAGGGACTCGAACCCCCGACATCTGCCTTGTAAGAACCCCGCGAAGCCCGCCACCAGGCCATATGCGAGAACTCGACGCCAACTGGCACCCAGCTCCACCCCACGAACCACTCGTACGTTGGCAAAATGTTGGCAAGTCGCTGCGGCAGGCGACGTGGCTCACCACTCGCCCCGGTGCGACCCGCTTGCCTCGATGGGTTCCGCCTGGAGGAGGAGCGGGCCGATCCGCCCGGCGGCAGAGGTTGGCGAAGCACGAGGCCGGTACTGTGAGGCAGGTGGCCGAGGCCGTCGCCGTACCGCGCGTCGCCGATGCCTGGCGGTGCGGCGTACCGGTGCTGGCTGCGGTGGTAGCACTGTTTGCCCTCGTTACCAACCCGGGCACCTCGGCCGAGAACCTGGTCGCGGGCGCCGCGGTGGTGCCGTTCGTGCTATGGGGATGGCGTCCCCAAGCGGTGCCGACGCTGGCGCTGGTCGTCGTCGTGGCCGCGGTCCAGCTCGCCGCCCAGCGCTCCGGAGATCTGGAGCCCTTGTTGTTCCTCGTAGCGCTCGCAGCAGCCATCGTGGGTTGCTGGGAGCCGTCGCGATGGGCGGCGGTCGCGGCCGGGGCGCTGGCGGCGGCGACACCGTTTGTCATCGAGTTGGTCGTCGATGACGACATCCTCTTCGGCGTCTGGACCGTTGGCGTCCTTCTCCTGCTGTTTCTGGGCAGGGTGTCTCGGTGGCAGCTCCAGTTGGCGGCCGACCTGGCCGAGGCGCGCCAGGAGCTCGCCCGCCGGGCGGCAGAGGAGGAGAAGCGGCTGATCGCCCGGGATGTCCACGATCTCGTCGGTCACGGCCTGGCTGCCATGCTGCTGCACGTCACCGGGGCACGCCATGTGCTGGGGCGCAACCCTGGCCAGGCCGACCAAGCGTTGGCCGACGCGGAGGCGGTCGGTCGGCGGAGCATGGAGGAGCTGCGGCGGACCCTGCATGTGCTGCGCGGTCCCCAGGCCGAGCCCGTCGCTGAGCCTCCACTGCCCGACGCCGATGACATCGCCGGGGCGGTCGAGACCGCTCGGGCGGCCGGTGTCGCCGCCGAGTTCCGATCGGTAGGCGACCTGGGCCGCATCGACCCGATCGTCGGCCTGTCGCTGCACCGGGTCGTCGAGGAGGCGCTTGCGAACGCCCGCCGCCACGCGCCCCGCGCCGTCACCGACGTGGTACTGACCGTCGAACAGGATGGTGTCGTCCTGGCCGTCGACAGCGTCGGCCCGATCGCCGAGCCCAAGCCAGAGAATCCCGAGCGGCCGTGCTATGGGATCGTCGGGATGCGAGAACGCATGGGTGCCGTCGGCGGCCAGCTGGAGGCGGGCCGAACCGCCACCGGCTGGTCCGTCCGGTGCCGCGCCCCGCTGACGAACGCAGGACGAGACCGATGATCCGAGTGGTCCTGGTCGATGACCAGACGATCGTCCGGACCGGATTGGCCCGCATCCTGGCACCGGACGATGGCTTCGAAGTCGTGGCGGAATGCGGCGACGGCGAGGACGCCGTGACCACCGTGTCCAAGATCCCGGCGGACGTCGTGCTCATGGACATCCGCATGCCAGTGCTCGATGGCATCGAGGCGACTCGGCGATTGCGGGCGCTCGACGATGCTCCCCCGGTGCTCATCCTGACCACGTTCGACGATGACGAGCTGCTGTGGGGTGCGATCGAGGCGGGCGCCGCCGGCTTCGTGCTCAAGGACACCACCGCGGGCGAGCTGATCGCCGGGGTGAGGGCGGTGGCCGGCGGTGGCGCCTGGTTCGATCCGGCCGTGGCCTCGCGGGTACTGGCCGGCTACCGGAGTCTGGTGGCCCCGGCCCGGCGGACGGCCCAGCGGCTGGACGAGCTCACCGACCGGGAGCACGAGGTGTTGCGGCTGCTCTCGCGGGGGGCGTCCAACGCCGAGATCGCCGCAAGCCTGAACGTGGGTGAGGCGACCGTGAAGACGCACGTCGGCAGCATCTTCGCCAAGCTGGGCGTACGTGACCGGGCCGCGGCGATCGTCTACGCCTTCGACCACGGAGTGGCGCAACCGCGCGACCAGCCGGGCGATTGACTCAGGAGCGGTGACTCCCCCAGCGGTGGGAGCCGAAGTTGGGACCGCAGGGCGATGTGCGACGGGCCCGCAAGCAGGATGATCCGGCCATGGTCGAAGCGTCAACACCCGAACAACCGCCTGCCTCCCGATCGGCATCGGCCGACGAGTCGTGGATGTTGTGGGCGGCGGCCGGCATCGTCGGGATCTGGGTCGCGGTTGCGCTGATCAGCATCCTGGCCCCGGACATGGTCACGGGCAGCGAGCAAGAGCACATGCCCGTTGCCGCCGCCACTTCCTGGCTGTGGGGCCTCATGGCCACCATCGCCTTCCTGTGGTCGATGAGCCGGCTGCGGGGCCGCGCCTCACGCCGGCCCATCTGGATCGGCCTAACGGCCGTCACGCTGTTCTTGTGGCTGGTCGCCACGATCCTGAGCATCACGTTGCCGGTGGTCGAGACGGGGACGGATCCCACGCGCTTACCGATCGGCGCCATCGTCACACCCCTGGCGGCCGCCGTGCTGACGGTGCTGGCCGGGATCATCGCAGGCGTGTTTGCCAACACACCGGAGTTCGGAGGAGCACAGTCGAGTTAGTCCTGCAACCTCATGTCCAGGGACCGCAACGACACGGGAGCAGTAGAGGAGAGCATTAAAGCTTGTGCAACTGACGGTGTCTCGTTACACCGGGGTCTTGGTCTTCTGGCGTAGGCGTTCGTAGGGGGTCTGGCCGCCGAGGCTGCCGTGGGGTCGGTGGAAGTTGTAGTAGTCCTCCCACTCCTGGAGCTTGTCGTTGAAGACCTTGGCGTCGTCGATCACGGTGCCGTCTCGCCACAGAGACCGCCTACCGGCCGGCGATCTGGGGTAGCGGGCTGTGGGCGGGCGATCCGGCGCTGCGGCGGTGGGTTCGGATGGCCTCACGGGGGGTTGATCGAAGCGGCTCGTCAGGGCTCAAGCCGAGCGGACCAGCCGGCCTGCGCTCAGGTGATCTCGAACCAGATGGTCTTACCCGCGGGGGTCGGCACAATCGCCCATCGGTCTGCGAGTAGGGCGACCAGGTGGAGTCCCCGTCCGGTCTTGTCCGAGGCCGATGGCTTGCGGAGGGCGGGTAGCGGGTGCGTGTCAGTGTCGTGAACTTCGACGCGGAGGATGCTGTCGAGGTAGGCGGCGGAGACGGTGATGGGACCGCCGGCGTGGAGCACCGCGTTGGTGACGAGTTCGCTGACGAGCACGGCGGCGTCAGTGCCCAGGTCGGTTCGGCCCGATCTGGCAAGAAGTTCACGGATCGCCTGGCGGGCTTGTCTGGGGGCATCGGTCGAGGAGTCGAGGGCAAGGTTCAGGCGTTGGGCCACGGGCTTTCCCCTCACGGGTCTCATCTCTGGCTTCCGCTACCCCAGGTTGGGCCTTGCACCCCGAGTTGACGCCCCCCTTCCCGCAAGCTACGTTCCGGGTCGTCGAGGTTTTGTCTAAGTACCGCAGTGGTGTGGCTGAACTTATGTCGAGGTAGTGGAGGAGGCCGTGGACGGGGACGCGTTCATGGTTGGGGTCGAGGCGACGAGTCCGGCAGTGGTGCGACTGCACGGGGAGCTCGACTTGGCAGGTGTGCCCCGACTCCTGTCGGCATTGGCAGGCCTGGACGGTGACGTCGCTCTCGATTGTTCGGGGTTGGACTTTATCGACGCCGCGGGGTTGGGGGCCTTCGTGAGGGCGCACCGGCAGTGTGCGGCGCGGGGGGCCGAGCTGGTCGTGGTGGATCCGAGCCCTGCGGTGCTTCGCCTCCTGCGGATAGTCGACCTGGACACAGTTCTGCATCTCCGTCGAAATGGCGCGGTCTCATGAAGAGGACAGCGACGCCACCTGATGCCGTGGCGCTGTCGAATGCGGAGCCTTCGGCTAGCCGTCCCGTCTATTCGATCGGGGCAGTGGCGCGGATGCTCGGTGTCGAGCCGGCGACACTGCGAGCCTGGGAGGAGCGCTACCGGGTAGTCGTTCCGGAGCGGAGTCGAGGTTCGCAGCGTTTATTCTCCCGGGATCAGGTTGAGCAACTGCGGTTCGTGATCCGAAGTATGGACGACGGCTCCAGCGCGGCCGACGCGCATCGCCTTCTGGAGGAACAGCTCGGCCAGCCATCTGATGCCGGCGTCACTGTGGGGGATTTTCTCATGCTGATTCTGCTCGCGGAACGGAACCGTTTCGCGGCGGAGCTCTGCGAGTACTTTTTGCGAACCGAGGGGTACCAGGTTTGGCTAGCCTCGAGCGCCGCAGACGCGGAGCGGAGCTTCCTCGAGCATCGCCCGGTCCTCGCCGTCGTGGAGGTGGCGATGCCCGGCGGGTTGGAGCTGTGCCGGCAGCTCGCACAGGACGAGACACCCGTGCTGGCGGTGTCCCCCCTCGCAGTCCACGACGACGCCCTCGCAGCGGGAGCCAGCGCCTTTCTCCAGAAGCCGTTCGAACAATTGCAGTTCGTCTCGACGGTCCGGGATCTCCTGGGATCGAGTGCTCTCACACGCCGTGACCGGGCATCGTTGTCCTGATGGAACGACTCTCCACGGGCAACGACCGGCTTGACGCGATCCTCGACGGTGGCCTAGTCCTCAACTCAATAACACTGGTGATCGGCGCTCCTGGGACTGGCAAGACGCTCCTCGCTGAGCAGTGCGTATTCGCGAACGCCTCCGCCGAACGCCCAGGACTTTACCTGTCGACCGTTTCGGAACCGCTGGACAAGCTCTTGCGTTACGGCCAGTCTCTGCAGTTCTTCGACGCCGGGCAGGTAGAGCGATCGGTCTTCTACGACGAGCTCGGATCAGTCCTTGACGAGGAGGGACTGCCCGGAGCGTTGGATCGCATCGACATGCTGATCAAGGAGCGCCGTCCCGGCGTGGTTGTGATCGACAGCTTCAAAGCCCTAAGGGCCTTTGCCGGCAATGAGGCCGACTTCCGCCGCTTCCTCCACGAACTCACCGGTCGCCTCACCGCCCTCGCGATTTCGTCACTGTGGATCGGCGAATACGCCGCCAGCGACGCTATCGCGTCGCCGGAGTTTGGCGTCGCCGACGCGGTCATCGATCTCGCCACCAAACATACGGGTGAGCGATCGATCCGCTACCTGAGCGTCCTCAAGCTGCGAGGCAGCGACTTCGCTTCGGGCGAACACTCGTATCGCCTCTCCAGCAACGGTCTCACCGTCTACCCGCGCCTAGCCGACACCCGCGACGACTCAGCGTTCGAACCCGGTGCCGAACGGCTCTCCACTGGAATTCCTGCCCTCGACGAGGCGCTGGGCGACGGGTACTGGTCCGGCTCGGCGACTCTCATCGCCGGCCCCTCGGGTGCCGGCAAGACTCTCATGGGCCTGCACTTCCTCTACTCCGGTGCAGCCCGCGGCGAACCGGGCATCCTCGTGACACTTCAGGAATCGCGGTCCCACCTGACGCGCATCGTCGAGGGCTTCGGATGGTCACTCGCCAACCCCATGATCATGGTGATGGACCGTTCGCCCGTCGACGTACTCGTCGACGAACTCGTCTACGACGTCCTCGCCTGCATTGACAAGACCGGTTCTCGCCGGATCGTAATCGACAGCTTGAACGACCTCGAGTTCGCTGCAACTGATGCAGTGCGATTCAGGGAGTTCTCCTACTCCCTCGTCCAACGACTCGCCCGTGCCGAAATCAGCATCCTCTTCACTCTTGAGGTTCCCGAACTCTTCCGCATCACACGGCTCGGGGAGCTTGGCGTATCCCACATCGCCGACAATGTCGTCCTGCTCCAACACTTCCACAGCGGAAACGAGATGAAACGAGCGGTCACGGTTCTCAAGACCCGCGGGGCATCACATATATCAACCGTACGCGAGTTCCACATCACCTCAGAGGGCATCACCCTCGGGGAGACGCTTGACCTCGAGACTCTCATTCACTAACGGCGGCGGCTAAGCACCTAGGAGACTGCTGCGCAAGGCGCCTTGTTCGTCGGTGCGTAGGGGGGTGCTGGTCCTCGGGTCACGTCCGACCGAAGAGCCGGTGTTGAGGGTTGAGCCGGCCGCGCAGGTGGCCTTCTGGCCGTAGAGTCGCCCGTCTTTGACAGGCCCGAGGGCCGTTCGTGTTCAGGTGATGGCCCACTCGGGTTGGTGACCAGCTGCAATTCTTCTTTCGAGGCTCTTGACGCCGAAAGTGCTGCGGCCGCGCGGCGCCGTCAGCGTTATCTGTCCGAGCACCGGGTCACACTGTACGCTGTCCGGCGGCACGTCGTATGCGATTCGGATGAAGCGGAGTGCCGCGATCCCCTGCCACGCGAGCTCGTACGGATCCGTAGATGCTGGTCGTTCACGGGGCTCGATCTTGCGCAGGAGGCGGCTTCGACGTTGGCGCGCCCTCGTTAGTTCGCGGCTCTTCCAAGCTTCCCGCGTTGTGTCTCTAGCCTCCGCAGTTGTCGGAATGGTGCCGCCGTTGGTGTTGAGGATTGCGGTGATCATGCCTTCGTCGAACCCGTTAGGGTTGGCTACGGAGCCGGCGATCGTGAACATCCCGAACGCGGCGTTGGGGTTCGTCATGTTGCACGCGCCGGTGAGGCCGTAACAACCGCTCGCAGCGGGCATTCTGGCGCGGCGGTTCAGGATCGCAGGGGTCGGCGACAGGCGCGCCATGGCAGCCATGAGTGCAGATGCCGTTAGTCCCTGGTGAGCCCCTATGCGCGCTGCCATGATTGCGGCCATGGCCACCACCCGACGAGCCGACATGTTCACCGCGGACGGCAAGCCGTCTAAGGACGATCCGCGTGAGAACGGACCAACGTTGGGCGACGAGCGCACCACGCTGGTCGAAGCCCTGCGCTGTCAACGCCTCACATTGGAGCTGAAATGCTCAGGTCTTGATGCGGAGGCTCTGGCGCGGCGTTCGGTCGCGCCGTCGACGATGTCGCTTCTGGGGCTGGTACGACACCTGGCCGAGATGGAGCGTGCGACGTTCCGGGTGATGATGTCGGGACAGGCCGTGCCCCGGCTGTTCTGCTCCGACACCGACCGTGACGGTGATTTCGATGGTGCTGTTCCCGACCCCCGGGTGGTTGCGGAGGCCTGGGACGCATGGCGTGCGGAGGTGGACTTCGCCACGCGGTTCGTGGCCGAGGCGCCCAGTCTCGACATCACCGGCGACGATGCCTTGAATCAGCATGGCAGCGGCGGAGGGCCGATGTCGCTGCGCGAGGTGCTGGTCGGAATGATCGAGGAGTACGCCCGCCACATGGGTCACGTCGACCTGTTGCGTGAGCGGATTGACGGACGCATAGGCCAGTGACTCGTTCAACACACCAAGTAGCCGACCGGACGTGCGGAAAGCGGACTCTACGACGGACACCCTCCGTGGCACGGGCCGGTGGTTAAGAGCGACGGGGAGATAGAGCCGATCATCGTGCGGATCCGCGGCAGGTTCGGTTGACACGACCGCCCCTCTCGCCCACACTGCGCACGGACCGGTAGCGGGCTTGGTCTCATGGCGGAAGGAAACTCAGATGACGAGATGGACGACGCGCGCGCTCGGCGGAGCGGCGGTGGTGGCCGGCGTGTTGGGCAGCGGCGTGGGAGCCGCGGGCGCCGACCCGAAGGGCGGTGTGACTCACCTCACTTGTGAGGATGGAGCGAGCTACGAGGTGGTGGTTGCCGGGAATGGCAACTGGACGCCCGCCCACGACACCAACAGCAACACGATCTTTGTTCCGACTTGGTTTGGCGACTTCCGCGGCACGGTGGTCGACACGCAGGGCAATGTCGTCGCCGAGTTCGTCGATGAGGGTGATTTCCCGAAGGGCCAGAGCGCCAAGAACAAGGGTGACATCGTCGAGTGCACGTTCAGCTTCACCGAGGTGTCAGACGGCTCCGACCCGGAGTTTCCTGAGGGCTTCACGCTTTTCGCCGAGGGCGAGGTCCGCGGCTTCGCGACACCCCGGTCCTGAGGCCGAACACGAGCGCGGTCTCCGCGACCGGCCGGGACCCGGCGAGGTGCCGTGAAGGGGCTGGTGGCGCCTGATCGAGCGCACCGAACTGCCATCTCGCGCACTCTGCGAATACGCGGAACGCGCCAGAACGCGAGCACAGATCATCTGCGCCAGAACGTCGGTCCGTCGCGCCGGGGGCTGAGCACCGAACGGCGCATCTGTCACCAACCAGTGACCGAGCGGGGCCGCACCGAACCGTACGGGAGCGTCCCATCCCGCAGCAATGGTGCGATGCTCCACTGCGGCCAACCCCAGTTCAACGTGCGCCCAATCGGCGGAGCACGATCGAGACCCCAGCCGCCGCCGTCGTCACCACGCGGCCGACGCGCAGCCGCCGGGTCGAGCCGTCGTCGTAGCCGACGGCGCCCTGGGGCCAGGCGTGGAACGTGACCGCCACCCCGTCGCTGTCGAGGCCGGACACGAACTCGACACCACCCGGCCCGTCGAGCCCACCGCCTGCGGTCAGCGCCCGGCCCGGCTGCTTGTCGCAGGGGCCCACGGGCGTCTCGCACCACGCCGCCCCCACGGCGTAACCCGCGGTGTCCCAGCGGTTGCCGGAGTAGAGCAACAGCCAGCGATCCCCTACCTCGGCCATGCTGGGCGCCTCCACGAGTCTGCGCTCCCAAGGTTGATCCGCTGTGAGCAGGAGGGCAGGCGGCCCGGCCAGGGCGGTCGCCGAGGGACTCAGCGGTACGGCCTGCAGCGCTGTCGGCAATCCGCAGCAGTTGCCGTCGTCCTTGTAGAGCAGCCAGCGTCGCCCGGCGTCGTCCGCGACGAACGACGGATCGATCGAGCCGCCGTGGTCGAGATCGCAGACCAACGGATCGGGCTGCGGGGCGTAGGGTCCGTCGACCGTTGGCGAGGTGGCGACCCCGATGCACTGGCGGCCCGATGCTCGGTGGCGCGCCGTGAACGCCAGCACCCAGCCGTCATCGGTCGGCGTCACTGCGGGCGCCCACGTGAACCCGGGTACCGACCACGCCGGCAGCACCGGCAGCGCATCGGACAAGACGACACCGTCGGTTCCCGCGCCAGTCACCACGGGGACGTTGCCGGCGGCGTTGTTGGTCGTGAACAGCCACGGTCGGCCGTCGTCGACGACGACGAAGGGGTCGGCAGCGTCGGCTCGTCGCAGCGGCGCCGTGCCGTCGCCGCTCTCGTCACCGCCGGGTGGCGCCGGTGGACCCCCCAACACCACGTTGCCCGGTGTGCCCTGTAGGTAGGCGTCCGACACCCGGGCATCCCCCCTCGATCCGACCAGCCAGCCGGACGCCACGACGGGCAGGGCCACGACCCCAACGGCGCGGGCAACCGCCAGTGCGTGAGGGCGTGATGTGAACCGCATCGGCCGCAGGCTCGCCGCAGAACCTAAGAAACCGGTGTGAGACGTCCACGAGAAGTCTGAGAGTTCGCCCGACGACGGGTTCCCATCTGCGCCGCACCTGCGCGGCACACCTCGTCCACTCCTGCAGCCCGGTCATGCGGGGCCGGGCTAGGACGGCAAGACGTGGCCGTCGAACAGCTCCCACGTGAGGCTCCGCATCTCGGCGTTGCGAAGACCGCCGCGCGAGAGGTGGCGCTGGTTGGGTACCTGCGCCAGGTCACCCACAACGCCGGCGTCGCAGGGTTCGTAGCGCGCAGAGGTGCCCTTCGTTCACGGGCACGTTGCCGGGGCTGCGGTCGCAGCCCTTGCATGCGACCCACCGGTCCGGGCTGTCGCGGCCGAGGGCCGGTACCACCAGCCCGTCGTTCTCGCCGTGACAGAGGCCAACGGTCCCGGCTGTGTGTGACCACGACGCGATCCCTGGCCTGCGACGACCGGCCCGATCCGACCTTATCGAGCAGGCCCGAGGCGACGCGCCGGACGAGAGCGTCAAGTTGTGTCTCGAGCTCGCTGGCTCGGTCCTCGCAGGTGAGCGCCCGCCGGGCCGTCGCCCGCAGGGCCATGGTTGTGGGGACCGCTCAGCGGTTTGCGCACCGAGCCTCGCAGGGCGGCGCAGGTGCGCAGCAGCTCGCCATGCGTCAACGTGCGGAGCCGTTCGTGCAACTCTCGGGGGCAGTGAAGCCTCCTCGGCCATCAGCCGAGGTTGCGGGCCACAGTGAAAGTGCTGGCGCGTCACAGTCCGCAGCCGAGATCCGATGAAGCCACATTGGTGAGATCCACAGAAGGACCCAGCGATCTCAGCCAGCATCTGGTGGATGCCCGCTGCCAAGCGTCTGTGAGCCCGTGACAAATGTGTCGCTTTGCACCTGTTGCCTCGGCGTCGTCCGATGGGACCGTCTTCTCGTGGCCGGGCTCAGAAGTCAGATCTACCTCCGCGTCGACGACCGCACCCGGCAAGCGACGCTGACGAGCAGCACGCGGCAGCGTGACTTGACGGTCACTGCTGCCATAATCACGGCCCCGGAGCGGGCAACTGAGCGTCGCTGGCTGCGATGGGTGACTTCTTCAGGTTCTGTTTGACATCGGGCACAGTGCCCTCTGATGCCGAAAGCAACCGCTCGGCGACCCTGTAGATGCCAAACACGAGGATCACCGCGGCGGTCACGTGCAGCAAGAAGGCCAGCGCGACGCCGGCGATCGCCCCAGCACGCCAGAAGTGCAGCCACAGCGCGGAGAGGATGAGCGGGATAAGCAGCGCGAACCCCGCGCCGCTCAGCATCTCCACCCACCATGCGCGATCGCCCATCCATGGCAGCACATCCAAAACGTCGGCAAGGTCCAGCGTGGCGAGCACACCGAGGAGACCGACGATTCCGAGTGTCACTGGCATCACCACACGCCACCACCAGCGACTGGGCACGTCGCTCCAGCACGTGGCGAACGTGACGCCGGTCCACATGAGCCAACGGCGCAACCTCGGTGTGCCGAGGCTCGCCATTGCATCCCGCAGGATCCGGTCCGCCTCTACCCTGTCGACGTGAGGACCGACGTGCGTCGGTGGCTGGCCTCGGCCCACGACAAGGCCATCGTGCAGTAGCACCGCCGGCAGGTGGGTGCCGAGCCCCGGCACCAGCCAGGCAAACATCCACGGGATAGACGCAAGGTCGGTGGTGAAGGTGTCGACGTCGTCGGGAACTATGAACGGCTCGCCGTCGTGCCCTGGGTCGCGGTACCCGAACTGGCGCACGAGCCGGTACGTCGCGCCGACCTGCTCGATCTGCACCTGCACCGGACCGCCGGTCGCAACATCGAAAAATCGACTCGGTTGCGTCACCTGATCCATCGCCTCGCCCCTCGCCACACAGTTCCGCACTGCTTTCGGCAGCATTCTGTAGCATGACCGACCTTGTGTCGCTGCGTCGGGTAGATCGTCTCGTGCGACACCCGGCATCCCCGCGTCACCCGACAAGGCCGTTGGCGGCCACGAGCGATCTGCTGGGGTGACCAGCGCTGCTCGGGTCTGGCCTTACCACCGCCCGGAGCCGCTCGCAGGTCGCCAGCTTCGACGCCTGGGTTCGGCACGCCCGGGCCAGAGCGTCGGTCTCTCCACGGTGGACGTCGTCGAGCGAGTCCTTCGAGCTGACGGACGGGCAGGGGGTCGACACAGCGATCGAGGCGCTCGGCGCCCACGCACCGTTCCAGGTCGCCGTCAAGATCACGAAGCCGGGCGGCACGATCTCGAACATCTCCTACTTCGGCGAGGGCGACTACGTGCGCACCCCTCGCATCTGGGGCGTCGGCATGACGGACAAGACGATCGCGACCGGGCTGTGCCCCGGCGGCCGGCTGCGCATGGACCCGTTGCTGCGCGTGCTGGCGTCGAACCGCGTCGACCCGACGTCGATGACCACGCACACGTTCGGCTTCGACGAGATGGAGCGGGCGTTCGAGGTCGCCGACAAGAAGCTGGAGGACGTCGTGAACGTGCTCATCACGTTCTGACGGAGGGGGCGCGCGCATGACCCTTGCGGTCCGAGCGGTCTACTGGGTGCTGGCGTACCTCGGGGTCGTGGTCGCGCCACTGGTGTTCGCGGCGATCGGCGTCAGCGACCCGGGCCATTCGTTCTGGACCGACTTCTCGGTCGCGCTCGGGTTCGTCGGGCTCACGATGATGGGGCTCGAGTTCGTGCTCGTGGCGCGGTTCAAGGCGGTGGCTGCACCATTCGGTCAGGACGCCCTGCTGCAGTTCCACCGGCAGATCGGCTACGTCGGGCTGGGCTTCGTGCTCGTCCATGTCGCGCTCTCGACAAGATGGGAGGGCGTCAACCCCAGCGACGCCGTCAACGCGCCGGCGTTGGTCTGGTTCGGTGTGGCGGCCGCGGGCGCGGTGGTCGTGCTGGTGGCCACGTCGGTGTGGCGGCTGCGGCTGCGGCTCTCCTACGAGCTGTGGCACGCGGCCCACACGGCGTTGGCCGTGGTCGCGGTCCTCGGGGCGCTCGTCCACGTGTACCTCGTTGACGAGTACGTGAACACGCTCTGGAAGCAGATTGGAGCTGACCCGGTCTGACGGACAGGTGGCTTATGCGGCGAGGCGGTCAGTGTGCCAGGCGGCCTCCTTCTCGTTGGGGGTCATGTAGGCGATCGACGAGTGCAGCCGGCGGGCGTTGTACCAGCCTTCGGTCCAGCGGATGATCTCCCGGCGGGCGTCGGCGCGGGTGGCGAAGCGGCGGCGGTGCACGAGCTCGCGCTTGAGCGAGGCGAAGAACGCCTCGGCGGGGCTGTTGTCGAAGCAGATCCCGGTGGCGCCCATCGATTGGGTGACACTGAGCCGTTCGCACAGCTGCCGGTAGTCACCCGACGTGTACTGGCAGCCCCTGTCCGAATGGAACACGACGCCGTCGACGTGCCCGCCACGGGTGGCCACGGCCATCTCCAGCGCGGACGCGACCAGCGGAGTGCGCAGGTGATCGGCGACGCCCCAGCCGATGACTCGGCGGGAGAACAGGTCGATCACGGTGGCCAGGAACAGCCAGCCCTCGCCGGTGGGGATGTAGGTGATGTCGCCGGCCCAGGTGGCGTCGGGGGCCGCGGGGTTGAAGTTGCGGGCCACCAGGTCTTCGGCCGCGCGGGCCGTCTTGTCGATGATGGTGGTCCGGGGTCGCCGACGCCCGGAGACGCCCACCAAGTCGTGGGTGCGCATGATCCGGGCCACCCGCTTGCGCGACACCCGGTAGCCCTGGCGGCACAGCCAGGCGTGCACCCGGGGCGCCCCGTAGGTGCGGGCCGAGCACTCCCAGATGGCCTCGATCTCCGCGGCCAACAACCGGTCGGTCACCTGGCGGTCCGACGGGGGCCGGGTCTGCCAGTCATAAAAGCCCTGGCGGGACACCCCCAGCGTCCGGCACATCTCGGCCACGCTCCACACACAGCTCGAGTCGGCCTTCTCCTCGGCGATGAACGAGTACACCGCGGTCACTCGCTGATCCTCGGGGATCCCGAGAAGAAGGCCGTTGCTTTTGCCAGGATGTCCCGCTCGCGGCGGGTGCGCTCCAACTCCCGCTTGAGATCACGAATCTCCGCGTTCCTCGGCGGTCGGGGCGCCGGCGGCCTGTTCGCGAGCCTGACGCACCCAGTTCCCCAGCGTCGAGTCGTAGATCCCCAGCTCCTTGGCGACCTGGGCGATGTTGCCCCCCGCGGCCTCGACCAGCTCCACGGCCTCGGCCTTGAACTCCGGCGTGAACTTCCGCCGGCTCCTCGTAGACATGACGGACTCCTTCCGCGCCCGAAGGCGCAATCATCAGGTGTCCGTCAAACCGGGGCAACACCAGATGCTGTGGGGGCTGATGACGGCCGCGTTCGTGGTGCTCCTCGTCTGGGTGCGGCTGATCAAACCGCGGGCGATGCGCGGACGCCCGTGGCGCCTCGCGCGTGTTGACCCCGAACGCGGCCGGACGACGACGTTGGTGTTGAGCCCTCCGGGCGGCGAGCGGTTCCGCTTCGACCCCGGCCAATTCGCGTGGTTCGCGTTCGACCGCTCGCCCTATTCCCTCACCCTGCACCCGTTCTCGTTCTCGTCGAGCACCGAGAGCGACGAGGTGGAGATCAAGGCGCTCGGCGACTTCACCTCACGGGTTCACGAGCTCGACGTCGGCACGACGGTCTATGTGGACGGACCGCACGGCGTGTTCTCGATGGATCAGGACGAGGGCCCTGGCTTCGGCTTCATCGCCGGTGGCATGGGCATCGCTGGATTGCTCAGCATGCTGCGCCCCATGGCCGACCGCAGCGACGTCCGGCCCGCCGTCCTCGTCTACGCGAACGGCGACTGGGACGGCGTCGCGTTCCGCGACGAGCTAGAACGGCTTGAGGAGCGCATGAACCTCACCGTGGTCCATGTGCTCGAGCGGCCACCGGCGAGCTGGGACGGCGAGGCTGGCTTCGTGACGGCCGAGATTCTCGCCCGTCACCTCCCGTTCGGCTACCGCCGCTTCCAGTACTTATCTGCGGGCCGGCCCCGATGATGGACGCCGTGGAGCACGCGCTGGTCGGGCTGGGCGTGCCGGACGAGCGTGTCCATACCGAGCGCTTCGACATGGTGTGAGCAGGGCCGGATGCGACACGTTCAGATGACCCGCCTCGTCTGGTTGATCGCCGGCCTGCTGGTGGTCGCCTGCCTCGTGTTCGCCGCCGTCCAGAGCTGACGCGCCCGCGACATCCGGTGGCTGCCCCGGCGGCGGGGCTCAGTGCATGTCGACCACGACCTTGACGTCGTCGGGCGTCCTCTCCAACGCCGCCGGCCAGTCCTGAGCCGACAGTCGCCGGGTGATCAGCCGCGCCAGCCACGCGGGGTCGGCTGGCGCAGCGCGTCGGCCGCCTGGCCGTAGTGGCGGTGGGCGGCGTTGACCGTGCCGAACACGACCTTGTTCCCGAGAACGAGGTCCTTGTTCAGCGCGTGCAGCCGGACCTCGCCGACCCGCTCGCTGTGGGGAGATGCCGGTGAGCGCGACGACAGCGCCCGGCGCGGCGAGGTGCGTCGCGTCGATGACCACCTTGCCGACGCCGGTGCACTCGATCACGACGTAGGCATCCCACATGTGGGTGTGTCAAGCACCTGGCACATCGAGCGCTAGATGACCAATTCCAAGGGGTCAGGGTCCGCGGGTGACGCGGCGAGGGCGTCCATGATCGGCGCTGCAAACCCGTGGTCGCTGGGGAGGGGCGGGTCGAGAAGTGGCGGCGGGTGTTGCCGGCTCGTGCGATGGCGCATTTCGCCGACCGGTCCCGCACCCGCGACACCGGTGGCAGCGGTCTCGGCCTCGCCAGCTGCTACCAGCTGGTCGACCCCTTGGGCGGCTCGATCACCGTCGAGAGCACCGTCGGCGTCGGCGCCACCTTCACCATCCGCCTTCCCGCCTGGGACTGAAGCGGCCGTCGCCCGGTTGGACCAGGCCCGACTCGTAGGCGGCGATCACCGCCTGCACACGGCTGCGCAGGCCGAGCTTGGCCAGGACGCTGCTCACGTGGGTCTTCACCGTAGCCTCGCTGAGGTACAGCTCGGCGGCCAGCTCGGTGTTGGACCACCCGGCGGCGAGGCCCACGAGGACCTCGTGCTCGCGGTCGGTGAGGCCGGCCCCGGCGACGGCCTCGGCCATGGGGGTCGGGCGGGACCGGCCGGCGGCGCCGTCGAGCTCGACGTAACGCTCGATGACCCGCCGTGTGACCGCCGGGGCCAGGAGGCTCTCGTGACGGGCGACGGTGTGGATGGCCTCGATCAGCGGGTCGGGGCCGACGTCTTTGAGCAGGAAGCCGCTGGCCCCGGCCCGCAGGGCGTCGAACAGGTACTCGTCGTCGTCGAAGGTCGTGAGCACCACCACCCGGGGCGGGGCGTCGGACGACGCGACGATCAGTCGGGTCGCATCGAGGCCGTCGAGCAGCGGCATCCGGACGTCCATCAGCACCACGTCGGGTCGGGCGCTGGCCGCCGCCTCGACCGCCTCGACGCCGTCGGCCGCTTCGGCCACGACCGCCAGGTCGAGCTCGTTGTCGAGGATCATACGTAGCCCGGCCCGGATCACCGCCTGGTCGTCGGCCACCAGGACCCGGATCGTCGTCGCCCCGTCGGCGCTCACGGCCGGCCATTCTGGTGGTAGGGCAGGGTGGCCCGCACAGACCAGCCGCCCAGGTCGCTGCGGGCGATGTCGAGCCGTCCGCCGCAGGCCGCGGCCCGCTCGGCCATCCCGCGCAGCCCGTGGCCGGAGGCGCTGAGGGCCGGGGCCTTGCCGCTGCGGCCGTCGTCGTCGACCCCGACCACCAGGTGGCCCGCCTCCTCCGCCACGCGCACCACCGCCCGTCGAGCCTCGGCGTGGCGCAGGGCGTTGGTCACGCCCTCCTGGGCGATGCGCACCGCGGCCAGCTCGACCTGGGGGTCGACCGCCGGGAGCGGGTCGGGCAGCGCGATCTCGACGTCGAGCCCGACGGGGGCCAGCCGCTCGACGGTGCCCCGCAGGTCGGCCAGCGTGGGCTGGGGCGCCAGCTCCACGGCTCGGTCGCCGTGGGGCGCCAACTCCACGGCGCGGTCGCCGTCCGCCTCCCGCAGCACCTGCACGGCGTGGCGCATGCCGGTGAGCGCCTCCTTGCCGGCGTCCGCGATCCAACGCACCGCCTCGACCGCCACCTCGGGCCGGCCGGGGGCGAGCCGCTCGGCCGCCTGGGCCCGGATCACGATGGCGCTCACGTGGTGGGCGACGACGTCGTGCAGCTCGCGGGCGATGCGGGTGCGCTCCTCGACCACCACCTTCTGCGACTCGACGCCTCGCAACCGCCGCTGCTCACGCACGAGCGCCCCCAGGAACGTCGTGCCCACCACCACGAACAGCGCGAACAGCACCCGCGACCAGCCGAAGCCGCGAGCCAGCGTCAGGCCGTCGAGGTCGACGAACAGCACCCCCGCGCCTGCCAGGCACACGGCGCCCGCCACCAGCGGGCTGATGCCACCCGACTGCGCGACCAGGAAAGCGACCGCGAGGACGGGCACCAGGTGGAACTCGGTGGCATGGTCGAGCACGCCTCCACCTCCACCGGGTGGACCCAGGTCGTACAGCGGCAGGCTCAGCACCACGACGTAGAGCGGCACCGCGAGGAGCAGGGCGACCGGCGGCACCATGCGCCGGAGAGTGAGCACCGCCGCCGTCGCCCACATCGCCACCTGGTTCTGGCCCGCCGGCAGCGCGAGCGTGCCCCCGTCACCCACCGGGGGCAGCTGCACGGCGAGCGTGGCAGCCGTCCAGCCCACGACGACCAGCACACCCACCATGAGGTCCTGACCGAGGTCGGGAAGGCGGCGCCACCATGCTGTGAGCTGGCCAGGCATCGGCTCACGGTAACCAGACGGGCGGTCGGCGGTTCATCGGCCGAAAGGTTGAACGACCCGCCAGGCACATCGGTCCTTCGGACCAGGGGAAACGCCACGTGCGACCGATGTGCCCCTGACCGGGGCCTCCGTACGTTCGCTCCATGGCGAGCACCCTCTCCCACCGCCGCCGGCGGCCGGCGCAGTCACCGCAAGCCGGCCCCCGACACCTTCGTCGCCGGGGCCGAGGCCGTCGGCAGGCCTTCCTCTTCAGCGGACTGGTCGCCGCCACCCTCCTGGCCATCGCCGGCGTCACCACCATGACCGCGGCGGTGACCGACACCGTCCGCGGCCCCCAGGCCGAGAGCGTCCCACCGACCGGCGACCTCCCTCCGATCGCGGCCGCCGCCTACGTGGTGGTCGACGGCGACACGGGCGAGCCCCTGGCCTCCCTCAACGCCGACCAACCCCGCCCGGTGGCCAGCCTGGTGAAGCTCATGACCGCCCGGCTGGTCCTCGACGCCGGGCCACTCGAGCACACCGCGACCGTCCCGCCGCTGCAGATCGCCGGTGACGAGTCGCAGGCCGGCCTCGAGCCCGGCGATCACGTGTCGCGGGACGAGCTGCTCCAAGCGATGCTGGTCGCCAGCGCCAACGACGCGGCCCGCACCCTGGCGGTCGACGTGGCCGGCAACGAGCACAGCTTCGTCCGCATGATGAACGCCGAGGCGGCCGCGGCAGGCCTCGACGCCACCCGCTACACCAACCCCGACGGCCTCGATGACCCAGCACAGCACTCGTCGGCCGCCGACGTCGCCCACCTCGCCCGCGACCTCATGCAGGACCCCGCCTTCCGCCGCATCGTCGCCGCCGAGAGCACCACGCTCAACGGCTCAGAGCTGCCCGCCACCAACGACCTGCTCGGCACCTACCCGGGCGCCGACGGCATCAAGACCGGCCACACCGACGAAGCCGGCTGGTGCATCGCCGCCTCCGCCACCCGCGACGGCCGCAGCATCGTGGCCGTCGTCCTCGGCGCCCCCACCGAACAAGCTCGCGACGACGCCGCCCGCACCCTCCTCGACTACGGCTTCCCCGCCGCCTAGGGCTCCTTGGTTCCGCGGTTGTTGAGACTTGAGGCAGGTCTCATGCTGCGGGTGGGATCCGAGCGTGCGCGACGTAGTTGTTGATGGTGGTGTCGATGGTGCGGAGGGCTCGACGCAGCTCGGGGGGCGCGGGTGGTTTGTGGGCTTCGAGGAGGGTTCGAGCAGGCGCGGGTGGACCTTGGTGTAGAACGCGGCGACCCGGATTCCTTCGGATGTGAGGACGTAGCGGTTCTGGCCGTCGATGCGGCGGATGAGGCCTTTGAGGCGGAGGCGTCGTAGGTCGTAGGTGGTCTGCGTGCTCGTGTAGGGACCGCCGAGCAGCGATCTCACCTGGGCGCAGACGCTCCTGTTGGTGAAGCCGACGACGGTGTGCACGAGCACGCAGAGGCTGGCGGCCAGGGCCATGACGCGGGGGTCCCCGAAGCGCAGCGCGGAGACCCGTTGCCCGTCGTGAAGTGTGGGCTGTGCGACCCGCTCGAACAGGCGGGCCGAGATGGCACAGTCCTGGCCGGCTTTCTGGGTGGCGAGCAGCCGGGCGTCGACCGCGCGGTCTTTGGCCTGGAGCTCGTCGAGGTTGACCAGGCGGCGTTTGACGCCGAGATCGTCGTGCGAGTTCACCACGGTCTCGATACGCAGCGCCCGGCCTTCTTTCAAGTACTGCTTGACCCTGGAGTCCCGGTAGTTGATGTCCACGCAGACGTCCACCCCGCGGGTCATGACCCGGGTCCGGAAGGTGCCCTTGGTGTCCTTGCGGATGCGACGATCGAAGATCACTCGCACCTCGGAGGGTCGGCCGAGACCGACGTTGTCCGCGACGACCGCTTCGAAGAACGCCCGGCCCCGACGAGGCGCGTCGAACACGATGGTGCGCGACACCTCGACCTGGCGCATCGACAGTTCCCACCAATAGCCACCCTGGCGGTCCTGGTCGCTCAAAGGCGTGGGGATCACTCGCATCCACCGGTCGAAGAACGCCTCGATGTCGACGGGGCCAAGCCGGTCACAGATCGCCTGGAGCCGGTCGGGGTCATCGACAGCGGCGAACCCGTTGGCCAGCTCGTTGTAGCTGAGCCCTGCCCTGGTGGCCTGGCGCTTGGCCCACTAGTGGCCGTTGACCCACACCTTCGCGGGGTAGGGGAAGTAGCTGCAGATCTTGATGAAGCCCGGGCCGAAGTCGTCATCCCAGATGTAGAAATAGAACACGCTGACCCGCCGATCGGCCTTAGCGAAGGCGTATTGGGGCAGGCCAGGCCGGTCGGCTCGCCGGTCATAGGCCGCGAACACCGACTGGAACCGCGGCGGGCTCGAGCCGCTCGAGCTGTTCGACGTCGTCATCGGCACGCCCGAGAACCTGGCCGAGTGGGAGCAGTACCTGCTCTCGTGGCCCTCTCCCGAACACCGGCTTCGACTCCACCCCGGCGGGAGGCCGGAAGACCTCGGGCGGGTCGAGCCTGATGTGCACCACCGGCTCGCCGGCCCGGCTGCCCTCCGTGCGCGACTCGTCCTGCACGAGGAGTTCGGGGACCTCGACCAGGCCCGGGACGTCCTCGATCGGCTCACCCGCGTCCTCGACACGCTCGACGAACCCGAGCCCGTACCTGCCGACACCGACCAACCCACGCCGACACAACGCAGCCGCCGGCGGCAGAAGAAGGAGTGACACCGTGGCCCACATCCGCAAGCTGCCGAATGGCCGGTTCGAGGCCCGGTACCGGGCGCCCGACGGCCGCGAGCGATCCCGGCGGTTCCCCACCAAGCGCGAGGCGCAGGCGTACCTCGACCAAGTAGGCGTCGACCGCCGGGCCGGGGCGTGGCGTGACCCGAGGGCCAGTCGCATCCCCCTCGCTGAGTGGGTGACCTGGCGGGAGTCCACGACGGTGCATCTGCGGCCATCGTCACGGGCCCGCGACGAGGCATACCTCCGCAACCACGTGCTCCCCCGATTCGGGGCGATGCGCCTCGACGCCGTCGGCGCGCTCGACGTGCGGGAGTGGGTTGCCGACCTGAGCCATTCGGGATTGGCGCCCGCGACGGTCCACAAGGCCTACCAGACGCTCAGCAAGGTGATGCGAGGCGCCGTCGACGCCGGACTGCTGGCCCAGACGCCGTGCCGACGCATCGAGCTGCCCCGCATCGAGCGCGATGAGATGCGGTCCCTGGCCCCCATCGAGATCGCCCGGCTCGCCGACGCGATCGACCCCCGATACCGGGCGCTGGTTCTCGTGGCCTGCTACTGCGGGCTGCGCCTCGGCGAGCTGGCCGGCCTGCGCCGCGCCCAGGTCGACCTCGACGCCCGCACCATTCGGGTCGTCGAGAACGCCGTCGAGGTCCACGGCCACATCGTGCGCGGCGATCCCAAGACCAAGGCCGGCCGACGCACCGTCCCCGTCGCCACCACCATCGCCACTGAGCTCGAACACCACCTGGCGACCTACACCCCGCCCGGCGGGGATGCGCCGGTGTTCGCCGGCGCCGGCGGCGGGACGCTTCGGGCTGCCGCGTGGCGGAGCCGGTTCTGGACCCCGGCCATCCAGGCGGCCGACCTCGCTCCCCTCCGGGTCCACGACATGCGCCACACCGCCGTCGCGCTGTGGATCCCCGCCGGAGCCAACCCCAAGCAGATCGCCGGGTGGGCCGGACACACGTCGGTCGCCGTCGTCCTCGACCGCTACGGGCACCTCTTCCAGGGCCACGAATCCGCCGTGCTGTCCCGTCTCGATGCGTTCGCCAAGTGCGTCTCCGTGCCGTCCGGTGACGCCGAATCCCGCGGGTTTTCGCGGGTTTTTCGCGGGTTTTTCGACCAGGAGCCACCGGCCGGCGACGGCCAGCAAGCCGTGGAGCAGGGGAAACACCGGTGGGCGCGGAGGGACTCGAACCCCCGACATCTGCCTTGTAAGGGCAGCGCTCTAGCCAACTGAGCTACGCGCCCTGGAAAGGAGCGAGGCTACCGCCGGCGGCGACCATCCCTCGCCGAACGGGAGACGGACACTACGTTCGCTCACGACACGACGTTACTTCCGACGTACCGCCCACCGATCTCCATCCGCCGAGACTCCCCTGGAGGACTTCCATGGTTGGGCGCCCCCGGCCCACGAGTGAGAGCACCATCGATCTCACTCGGCGTTACCTCGCCGAGCTGGGCTCGTACCCATTGCTCACAGCCGAGGACGAAAGCGAGCTCGCCCAGGCCATCGCCGACGGCCGCGCTGCCAAGGCCCGGCTCGCCACCAGTGGCGGGGTCT
>DASQUK010000203.1:0-19998 GCA_035641315.1 Acidimicrobiales bacterium
TCCCGCGAGGCCGTGGACGAGCTCTACGCGAAGGTGGCGGCCGCCGGTTACGCCAGCCGGCAACCGCCCTACGACGCCTTCTGGGGTGCCCGCTACGCCGTGGTCGCCGATCCCGAGGGCAACGACGTGGGCCTCATGAGCCCCATCGACCCCGAGCGCCGGTACACGCCGGAGGTCCCCCAGGGGTAGAACGCGTTATCGTTCGCCCCGAACGCGACGACGCGCCGACGCGAGGGGGCGACGTGCACCTGGCCTACACCGACGAGGAGGAGCAGCTCCGCAAACAGCTCCGGGACTACTACGACGCCCTGCTCGACGACGACACCCGCCGGGCCCTGCGTCCCGCCGACGGCATCGGCCCGGTCATGCGCAGGGTCGTGCGGCAGATGGGCGCCGACGGCTGGCTCGGCATCGGCTGGCCCACCGAGTACGGCGGCCAGGGGAGAGGGCCGGTCGAGCAGTTCATCTTCTTCGACGAGTCGATGCGGGCCGGCGCCCCCGTCCCCATGCTCACCATCAACTCGGTGGCGCCGACCCTCATGCAGTTCGGCAGCGACGAGCAGCGCCGCGACTACCTGCCCCGGATCCTCCGGGGCGAGATCCACTTCTGCATCGGTTACTCCGAGCCCAACGCCGGCACCGACCTCGCCTCGCTGCGCACCCGGGCCGTACGCGACGGCGACGACTACGTGATCACCGGCCAGAAGATGTGGACCAGCCTGGCCAGCGACGCGGACTACTGCTGGCTTGCCGCCCGCACCGGCGCCGACGACAGCCGCCACCGGGGCATCTCGATCTTCATCGCCCCCATGGACGCGCCCGGCATCGAGCGCAGCCGGCTCAGCCTGCTGTCCTCGCACGACATCTGCGCGGTCCACTGGGACGAGGTCCGCATCCCGGCCGCCAACCTGGTCGCCGGCGAGAACGAGGGCTGGAGGCTCATCGTCAACCAGCTCAACCACGAGCGGGTCACGCTCTGCAGCCCCGGCATGGCCGAGCAGATGCTGCACGAGACCATCGACTGGGCCCGCGCCACCACGCTGCCCGACGGTCGCCGGGTCATCGACCAGGAGTGGGTCCAGATCAACTTGGCCAAGGCCTACGCCGGCTTCGAGTTCCTGCGGCTGGCCAACTGGAGGGTGGCCTGGGCCGCCACCCGCAACGAGCTACCCGTCGCCGACGCCAGCACCATCAAGGTGTTCGGCACCGAGCACTACCTGGAGAGCTTCCGGCTGCTGATGGAGGTGTTGGGGGAGCGGTCCTACCTGGCCGAGGATGCGCCCGGCGCCCTGCTGGGCTCGCGCCTCGAGCAGATGTACCGCAGCCTGCTCATCCTCACCTTCGGGGGCGGGACCAACGAGCTGCAGCGGGACCTGATCGCCGCGTTCGGCATCGGCATGCCCATGGCGAAGCGCTAGGGGGACGAGTGGACTTCGACTTGACCGACGAGCAGCAGGCCACCGCCGAGCTGGCGGCCAAGCTGCTGGGGGACAAGGCGACGCCCGAGGCGCTGCGGGCGCTCGAGCGCGCCGACGACCTGCGCTTCGACCGCGACCTGTGGACGGCCATGGCCGACGCCGGGCTGCTCGGCATCGCCGTGCCGGTCGAGCACGGCGGCGCCGGACTCGGGATCCTCGAGCTGTGCATGGTGTTGGAGGAGGTCGGCCGGCGCACCGCCCCCGTCCCCGCCTTGGCGGCGCTTGCCTTCGCCGGGCTACCGCTGACGCGGTTCGGCTCACCCGATCAACAGGCAGCCACGCTGCCGGGGCTGGGGGCGGGCACCCGCGTCCTGACCGCCGCCTTGGTCGAGCCACTCGGCGATCCCCTGCTCCCCGCCACCGCCGCCAGGCGCGACGGCGACGGTTGGGTGCTCGACGGCGTCAAGACCAACGTGCCCGCCGCCCTGGTGGCGGACGCCGTGCTGGTGCCCGCCAGCACGCCCGACGGGGCCACCGGCGTGTTCGTCGTCCCTGCCGACGCGGCCGGCCTCACCGTGGAGCGCCAGGACACGACCACCGGCACGCCCGAGGCGCAGCTCGTCCTGGCCGGTGCGCGGGTGGGCGGCGATGCTGCGCTGGGACCGCTCGACGCCGCCGGCACCGTCCTGCGCTGGACGGTCGAGCACGCGACCGTCGCGGTCTGCGCCGTGATGGCGGGACTCACCGCCGAGGCCGTCCGCCTGACCGGCGAGTACACGTCGGGCCGCGAGCAGTTCGGCCGGCCCATCGCCACCTTCCAGGCCGTGGGGCAGCGGGCGGCCGACGCCTACGTCGACGCCCAGGCCATCCGCCTCACCATGCTGCAGGCGGCGTGGCGGCTGGCGGCCGGCTTCCCGGCCGACCGCGAGGTGGCGATCGCCAAGTACTGGGCGGCGGCGGGCGGTCAGCGGGTCGTCCACGCCGCCCAGCACCTGCACGGTGGGATCGGCGTCGACCGGGACTATCCGCTGCACCGCTACTTCCTGCTGGCCAAGCAGCTCGAGCTCGGGCTCGGCGGCGCCACCCGGCAGCTCGTGAACCTGGGTCGCTTGCTGGCCGATCACGGCGCCGCCGCCTCCCGCTGATCAGGCCGATGCCCGGTGGGGTGACACCGGCAACCCCGGGGGATCCCGGCCCGGGGGCGCTGCCAGGCGCGCCTATAAAGGTGGTCATGGTCGAACGAGTGGGAGTGGTCGGGTGCGGGCTGATGGGCTCGGGCATCGCCGAGATGGCCGCCCGGTCGGGGTTCGACGTGGTCGTCCAGGAGGTCGACGACGGACGGGTCGATGCCGGCCGGCGCAAGATCGAGGGCTCGTTGGCCCGTGGGCTCCGGGCCGGCAAGCTCAGCGAGGACGACATCGCCGCCGCCATCCAGCGCATGCGGTTCGTCACCGACCTGGGCGAGCTGGCCGACCGCCAGATCGTGGTCGAGGCCATCGTCGAAGAAGAGGACGCCAAGAAGCAGGTCTTCACCGCCCTCGACAAGGTGGTCGAGGACCCGGCGGCGATCCTGGCGTCGAACACGTCGTCGATCCCGATCATGAAGCTGGGCATGGCCACGGGCCGCCCCGAGCAGGTGATCGGCATCCACTTCTTCAACCCGGTGCCGGTGCTCAAGCTGGTCGAGCTGGTCAGCTCGCTGCTCACGTCCGGCGAGACCGCCGAGCGCGCCGCCCGCTTCGCCGAGGCGCTGGGCAAGCACGTGATCCGCTCGCAGGACCGGGCCGGGTTCGTGGTCAACGCCCTCCTCATCCCCTACCTGCTGTCGGCGATCCGCATGCTGGAGTCGGGTTTCGCCACCGCCGAGGACATCGACGCCGGCATGGTCGAGGGCTGCGCCCACCCCATGGGACCGCTGGCGCTCACCGACCTCATCGGCCTCGACACCACCAAGGCGGTCGCCGAGTCGCTCTACGAGGAGTTCCGCGAGCAGCTCTACGCGCCGCCGCCGCTGCTTGTGCGGATGGTGGAGGCCGGGTTGCTGGGCCGCAAGAGCGGACGCGGCTTCCACGACTACGGCATGTGAATGGCCGAGGTTCGCTCACCGCTGCAGGGATCGGTCGTCCGGGTCGTGGCCACCCCCGGAACGGCCGTCGAGGCGTCGTCGCCGGTGGTGATCGTCGAGTCGATGAAGATGGAGTACGTCGTCGAGGCGGGCGTGGCCGGGACGATCGGCAAGGTGGCGGTCACGCCGGGCGACGCCGTGCGCTCCGGCGACGTGCTGGCCTTGGTGGACGAGGCACCGACCGCGCCCGCGCCGCCGACCCCCGAAGAGCCGGCCACGGCACCGACGCCGGCCGCCGCCCCGACGGCGAGGGCGGACCTGGCCGAGGTGGTGGACCGGCATGCCGCGGGGCTAGACGACGCCCGCCCCGAGGCCGTGGCGCGCCGCCGCGCCACTGGGCAACGCACGACACGCGAGAACGTCGCCGACCTGCTCGATCCCGGCAGCTTCGTCGAGTACGGGCCCCTCACCATCGCCGCCCAGCGCCGCCGCCGCTCGATCGAGGACCTCATCGCCCGCACGCCGGCCGACGGGCTGGTGGCCGGCGTGGGCACGGTGGACGGTCGCGCCACGGCGGTCCTGTCCTACGACTACACCGTCCTGGCCGGCACGCAGGGCTATCAGAACCACCGGAAGAAGGACCGGCTGTTCGACGTCATCGGGCGGCAGCGCCTGCCGGTGGTGTTCTTCGCCGAGGGCGGGGGCGGACGGCCCGGCGACACCGATGCGCCCGGCGTGTCGGGCCTCGACTGCCTGGCGTTCAACCTGTGGGGCGGGCTCAGCGGCTGGGTGCCGCTGGTGGGCATCACGTCGGGGCGGTGCTTCGCCGGCAACGCCGCCATCCTCGGCTGCTGCGACGTGGTGATCGCCACCGCGGGGTCGAACATCGGCATGGGCGGCCCGGCGATGATCGAGGGTGGCGGGCTGGGCGTGTTCGCCCCCGAGGAGATCGGGCCGCTGGATGTGCAGGTGGCCAACGGCGTGGTCGACGTCGCCGTGGCCGACGAGGCCGAGGCGGTGGCGGTAGCCAAGCGCTACCTGTCGTACTTCGGCGGACCGGGCATCCGGGATGACGAGTGGTCGGTCGCCGACCAGGCGGTCCTGCGTGACCTGATTCCCGAGAGCCGCCGGCGGGTCTACGACGTGCGGGCCGTGATCGACGCGCTGGCCGACACCGGCTCGGTGCTCGAGCTGCGCCGGGGCTTCGGCCCGGGGATGATCACCGCGCTGGCCCGGGTCGAGGGCCGCCCGCTCGGCATCGTGGCCAACAACCCCGCCCACCAGGCAGGGGCCATCGACGCCGACGGAGCCGACAAGGCCGCCCGGTTCATGCAGCTGTGCGACGCCTTCGACCTGCCGCTGCTGTTCCTGTGCGACACGCCGGGGATCATGGTGGGGCCCGACGCCGAGACCACGGCCCTGGTGCGGCACGCCAGCCGCCTGTTCGTCACCGGCGCCAACCTCAGCGTCCCCACCGGCACGATCATCCTGCGCAAGGGCTACGGCCTCGGTGCCCAGGCCATGGCCGGCGGCAGCTTCAAGGCCCCGCTGTTCTGCGTGGCCTGGCCCACCGGCGAGCTGGGTGGCATGGGGCTCGAGGGTGCCGTGCGGCTCGGCTACCGCGCCGAGCTCGACGCCATCGACGACCCCGACGAGCGGGACCGGGCCTTCGAGCGGATGGTCGCCCAGGCCTACGAGCACGGCAAGGCGCTCAACGCCGCCAGTCACTTCGAGATCGACGACGTCATCGATCCGGCCGACAGCCGCCGCTGGATCGGCACCACCTTCGCCGCCGCCCCGCCGCCCCAGGCCCGCACCGCCAAGAAACGCGCGAACATCGACACCTGGTGAAAGCCCTTCCGGCGGGGCTGCGGGTCCTGTCGCCTCCGGTCGCGGGCTCCGATGCCGCAATTCCCGCTCCTGGCGGCTTCGCCGCCGGGATCCTCGGCGCCACCGCTGCCCCGCCTCCCTCGCGCGGATCGAGCCGGACCGACCGTTGAGGTCGCTCCGGCTCGACCGGGGCCGTCACGGTTCCCGGACGTCGGCCAGCCGCACGGCCACCGGCCGGCACGCGGCGGGGATGATCCGGTAGGCGGTCGCCGCCATCAGTAGGGCAACGCCGGCCACCAGGCCGAACGCCCAGCGCAGGCCCACCAGGTCGGCGAGGGCTCCCATGAGCACCGGCTCGAGCATGAACCCCAGCCGTGCCGCCAGGGACACGGTGGCCGCGCCGGACCCGGGGGACACGCCCGGCGTCCGGGCGGCGGCGGAGAACGCCAGCGGGAAGAACCCTGCGGCGCCCAGGCCCGCCAGCACCAGCCCCACGGCGAACGCCGCCGGGTGGTTGACCGCGATCCCGACGAGGAGCCCCATGGCGACCAGCGATGTGCCACCGCGGAGGACGGCCGCGCCGCCGAACCGGTCGGTCAGGCGGTCGCCGGCGAAGCGGCCGGCCACCATGCCGGCCATGAACCCGGCGTAGCCGAGTGCCGACACGCCGGCCGCCACGCCCAGCCGCTCCATCTGGATGGCGGACCAGTCCGACGGTGCCCCCTCGATGACGGCGCCGCCCACGGTGGCGGCGGCCAGGATGACGATGGGCCGGACGAGTCGCCGTCCGGAGTCCGCAGCGGGCGGGGCCGGGCCGTCGGCGGCCCGGTCGGACCCGGTCGCGACCCGAGCCACCGCATCGCCGCCGACCAACGCCGACCTCGTCAAGAGCACCGAGCCGGCGATCACGCCCCCCGCCAGCGCCAAGTGCACGGTCAGCGGCACCCCCGTGGCGGCTCCGGCGGCGGCGATCCCGCCCGCGGCCAGCGCCCCCAGGCTCCAAGCCCCGTGCAGGCCGTGCATGACAGATCGGCCGGAGTGATCCTCGAAAGCGGCGCCGTTGGCGTTCATGGAGATGTCCATGGCGGCGTCGGTGGCGCCGACCACGGCCAGGGCTGCGAACAGCCCCGGGGCGTTGGGCGCCGCGCCGGCGGTCCACAGGCTGGCCCCGAGCCCGGCGGCCGCCACCACGACCACGCGGCGGCTCCCGACCCGGCTCACCAGCCGACCGACGACGGGGCTGGCGACCATGGCCCCCACGGCCATGCCGACCAGCGTCAGGCCGAGCGCGGCGTCGGACAGTCCCAGGGCGGACTGACGCTCGGGCAGGCGAGCCAGGAAGCTCGGCCCACCGAGCCCGTTGGCGACGAACACGATCGCCACGGCGCTCGCCCGAGGCGCCGGCACTCGTGCTCCCCGCTCTTGGCGCTTCGCGCCGGGCCGCTCGGGCTCCGACGCTGTGTTTCCCGCTCCTGTCGCCTTCGGCGACGGGCCGCTCGGGCCCTGGGCTCGCTGCATTGCGGACGCTCGCTCAGGTGATGACGGCCAACGCCCGCACCGGGAACGTGCCCATGCCGCGGATCGCGGGCGGCACGGCGAAGAACGTGAACGGGCGCCCGCCGATGCCGTCCAGGCCGGTGAGGTGCTCGACGATGGGGACCCCGGCGCCCAGCAGGATGCTGTGCACGGGCCGCTCGCCGGTGCGGGTGCCGTCGATGTTGACCGACTCGATGCCCACCACGGCGGCGCCGGCCTCGGCCAGGCCCTCGGCCGTGGTGGTGGCCAGGTAGGGGTGGTCGGGCTGGCCGTAGCGCTCGGTGCCCCAATGCTGGTCCCAACCCGTGCGGAACAGGACCGCATGCCCGGTCAGGTCGAGGCCGTCGAGGCGCTCGGGTCCGATCTCCCGGTCGTTGCTGCCGTCGATCACGATCCCGGGCACGCCCGCCACCCGGGCGGGATCAAGCCCCGCCAGGTCATGGCCGTCGGGGTAGCGGTGGAACGGCGTGTCGAGGTAGGTCCCAGTGTTGGAAACCATGTCGATGCGCCCGATCTGGAACTCGTAGCCCGGTGCATAGCGCTCGCGGGAGGCCTCGCGGCTCAGGTGATCGGAGATCACCGGGCCGGGAAGCCCGGGGTAGGTGACGGTGCCGTCCTCCAGGACGTGGCTCAGGTCGACGATCACGGCCTAGCTGCGCGGCACCTGCGACCAGGGCAGGTCCTTGTCGGCGCGGGGTTCGCCCGGCAGGCCCAGCACCCGCTCGCCGAGGATGTTGCGCTGGATCTCCGACGTGCCGCCCTCGATCGAGTTGGCCCGCGACCGCAGGAACATCTTGCGGGCCGCGCCCGGCGGCCCCACCAGTCCCAGGCTCTCGGCCCGGCGCATCGTGTAGTCGTAGCCTTCCAACGCCGCCGGGCCCAGCAGGTCGACGCAGAGCTCGTAGATCGCCTTGTTGATCTCGGCGAACCCGAGCTTGACGATCGACCCCTCGGGACCCGGGCTGCCGACCTTGCGGTTCTGCGACGCCCGGAGGTTGGTGAGGCGCAGGACCTCGGCCTCGGTCCACAGGCGCATCAGCCGGTCCCGCATCGGCGGCCGCTTGTCGGCCACGTCCTCCCGCCAGATGCGCACCGCCTCGGCGATCGCCCCCGAGCCCCGGGCCGACGAGCCGGCGCCGCCGCCGATGACCGAGCGCTCGTTCATCAGCGTGGTCATGGCCACCCGCCAGCCGTCGCCCACGTCGCCGATGCGGTCGGCGTCGGGCACCCGCACGTCGGTCATGTAGACCTCGTTGAACTCGGCCTCGCCGGTCATCTGCCGCAGCGGCCGCACTTCCACGCCGGGGGCGTGCATGTCGAGGGCGAAGTACGTGAGGCCCTTGTGCTTGGGGACGTCGGGATCGGTCCGGGCCACGAGCATGCCCCGGTCGGCGATGTGGGCCAGGGTGTTCCACACCTTCTGGCCCGACACGACCCACTCGTCGCCGTCGCGCACCGCCCGGGTGGCGAGCCCGGCCAGGTCGGAGCCGGCGCCCGGCTCGCTGAACAGCTGGCACCATGCGTCCTCGCCGGTGAACATGCGCCGCAGCAGGCGCCGGCGGAGAGCCTCGTCGCCGTAGGTGGCGACGGTCGGGGCCGCGAGGGTCCAGCCGAAGAACTCCCGGCTGCCCGGGGGCGTCGCGCCTGCGGCGAACACCCGCTCGTCGACCTGGCGCTGCAGCGCCGGTGGCACCCCCAGCCCGCCCGAGCCCTCGGCGAAGTGCACCCAGGCGAGTCCCAGGTCGTACTGGCGCCCACGGAACTCCACGGGATCGGTCGATGCCGGGTCGAGCTCGGCCAGCAGCTTGTCGACCCGCTCGGCGACGAGGGCGGTGGGAGCGGTCATGAGCGCAGCTCGTGACCGGTCGGCCGCGCGATCGACCCAACTAGAGCCCGCTCGCCTTGTCGCCGCGAGTCGGGCGGGTAGTTGGGTCGATAAGCCAGGGAGCCGGACGACGATGGGGTCCGGGGGCGCAGCCCCCGCGGATGCTCAGTCATGCCCCCGAGCGTAGGGGGCGACGTCGGCCGCAACCGAGGCCAGCGTGATCGACTCGGCGGCGGCGATGGTGCCCCCGCGTGGAGTGGTCATCGAGCCGGTTCGAGCAGCCCCCAGCGCCGGCGGATCGCACGCTCCAGCGTGCTGAAGAGCACGGAGTCGACCACGATGCCGATCACCAGGATCACGATCATCGTCGCCAGCAGGGCCGACGAGTTGATGACCTCGCGGTTCTGCTCGAGGAGGAACCCGACCGACTCCTTGCCGCGAATCACGACCAGCAGCTCCCCGGCCATGAGGCTCCGCCAGGCGAACGCCCAGCCCTGCTTGAGCCCGGCGACGAAGGATGGGAGGGAGGCCGGCAAGATCACGTACCGATAGGCGGCCAGTCCCCGCGCGCCGAGCACACGCCCCGCCCGCAGCAGGATCGGCGGGATCGTGTCGGTGCCGGCGATGAGGCCGTTGGCGATGGACGGCGCCGCTCCCAGGACGACCACGAACATGATCGCCCGCTCCGACAGCTGGAAGATCAGGATCGCCAGCGGGAACCAGGCAATCGACGGCATGGTCTGCAGCCCGGTGATGAGCGACCCGAAGGCGGCGCGCAGCGGGCGGATCCGCGCCACCAGGCTGCCGACGATCGTGCCGATGACGACCGCCAGCGCGAAGCCGAGGGCCGCCCGCCGCATCGTGATGCCGAGGGCCGTCGTCAGCGTGCCGTCCGTCCCGTACCCCCAGAGGTCGTCCCAGGCGTCACGCGGCGGGGCCAGCACGTAATCGGGCCGCCAGCCCGACCACACGACGACCTGCCAGATCCCGATGCCGAGCACCAGGGCCGCCAGCTTGGGCCATGCGGCTCTCCACACCCGCCGGCCCCTCGACTCGATGTCGGCGCCGGCGAGCTCGAGCAGGTCGAGGCCGGCGAGCTCTTGGTCGTGGGCCCGCGTGTCGATGTCACTGCTGGCCATGACGACGCACCTCCTCGCGCAACCGGGCGGTGACGGTGGCAGCGATCTCGCTGACCTCTGGCGACTCGATGCGTCGGGGCCGGTCGACGTCCACGTCGAACGTTTCGGCGACCCGGCCGGGCCGGCTGGTCACCACGACGATGCGGTCGGCCAGCCGGGCCGCCTCGCGGACGTTGTGCGTCACGAAGACGATGGTGAAGCTGCGGTCACGCCACAGGCTCTCGAGCTCGTCGTGGAGGACGTCCCGGGTCATCGCATCGAGCGCCCCGAAGGGCTCGTCCATCAGCAGGACGTCGGCGTCCTGGGCGAAGGCGCGGGCGAGCGCCACCCGCTGACGCATCCCGCCCGACAGCTCGTGGGGTCGCTTGTCGGCGAACGCCCCCAGGTGAACGGTGCGCAGAAGCGACTCGACACGGGGCCGGCGCTCCGCCTTGGGCAGCTTGCGCAGCTTGAGCGCCAGGTCGATGTTCGACGCGACGGTGAGCCAGGGGAACAGTGCCGCGTCCTGGAACATGAGCGCCGTCCGCCCCTCGACGTCGACGCGGCCGGTCGTCGGGCGGTCGAGGCCGGCGACGAGGTTGAGCAGCGTGCTCTTGCCGCAGCCGGAGACGCCGACGAGGCACACCAGCTCGCCGGGCGCCACGTCGAGGTCGATGTGGTCGACGGCGGCGACCGCAGTGCGGCCGCCGCCGTAGACCTTGCTGACCCCTCGCAACGCCACCGCCGGCAGGGGGCCCGGCGGGACGGTTGGCACAGGCGTGAGCTGCGCGTCGCTCACACCTGTGCCGGTCGCGGGGCGGTCGCTCACAGCCCGGCTACCTCCTCGTCGCCGCGTTCGGCGAGCAGCTCGTTGAGGATGGTCAGGTCGTAGATGCCGTCGAGGTCGACGTCGTCGAGCAGCCCCACCTCGACCGCATCGTTCTTCGACTCCTCCAGCGACGAGGCGACCGGATCGGGCGTGAAGGTGAGGTTCTCCCACGCCCCCGCGATCGTCCCGTCGGCCAGCCGGTTGGTGGTATCGGCCTCGATGCCGTCGTTGGTGATGCTCTGGGCCTCGCCGGCGTCGCCGTTGGCGACGTCGATGGCGTCGAGCAGGCCGCTGATCAGCGCCCGGACGTTCTCGGGGTGCTCTTCCAGGTAGCCGGTCGCCACGATCAGGTGGGTCGTCACGAACTGGCCATCGGGCCACAGGTCCGACTCGTCGACCAGGACATGCCCGCCGCCCTCGTTGATGAGCCGGGTGGCCCAGGGCTCCGGTAGCCAGGCGCCGTCGATGGAACCTTGCTGGAAGGCGGTCAAGGTGTCCGGGTTGTCCTGCGGGGTGATCGCGACGTCGCCCCCGCCGGCTTCGTCGGTCTCGTAGCCCTGCCCCAACAGCCAGGCCCGGAGAGCCACGTCCTGCGTGTTGCCGAGCGCCGGCGACGCCAGCGCGGCGCCCGCCAGGTCCTCCGGCGCGTCGATGCCGTCGCGCACCACCAGGGATGCGCCCCCCGACGTGGTGCCGGCGACGATCCGCAGCGCTTCGCCGCTCGACTCGGCGAAGCCGTTGATGGCGGGGTTGGGGCCGATGAAGGTGGCATCGATGGCACCGGAGAACAGCGCCTCGATCGCCTCGCCGCCGGCGTTGAACGTCTGTAGCTCGAGGTCGACTCCATCGCCGAGGGCTTCCTCGAAGATGCCCTCCTGCACGCCGATGATCGCCGGGGCGTGGGTGACGTTGGGGAAGTAGCCGAGACGCAGCGTGCCGCTGGGTTCGGCGTCGGCTCCGGACGCCTCCTCGCCGGCGGCGGCACCGTCGTTGGTGCCCCCGGCCGCCGTGTCGCCGTCGTCGTCGCCGCAGGCGGCGGCCAGCAGGCCGAGGGCGACGAGGAGGGACAGCCGACGCGCCGGGCGCCGCCATCCTTTGCGCTTTACCCTAAATTCGATGGACATAGTCTAGTTTTCTACATGTCAGCATCGCATCCCGCAAATGAGTGGTGCGCCGCGGCCGCGTGGGCGGACCGACCACCGGCCGGCGTGCGATCATGCGCCCGTGGCCGCCAGCGGGAGCGGACGGGGCGAAGTGCGGTCCGGCGCGCAGTCGGTGGAGCGGGCCCTGGCCGTGCTGCGGTGCTTCGAGCAGGTAGACCGCAGCCTCGGCGTGAGCGAGCTCGCGGCCACGACCGGGCTCTCGGTGAGCACGGCCCACCGCCTGACGCGGGCGCTGTGCGCCGGCGGGCTGCTGATGCAGGATCCGCGCAGCGAGCGCTACCAGCTCGGGCCTGTCCTGGTCGTGCTCGGTCGGCGGGCCGAGGAGCAGCTCGGCTACGCCCGGGCCCTGCCGGCGCTCGAGTCGTTGGCCGATGCCACCGGTGAGTCGGTGAACCTGGGAATCCGCTCGGGTGCCGACGTCCTGGTCGTTCTGGCGGTCCCGTCGCGCCAGCCCTTGCGCTTCGACCAGTTGGCGGGCAGCCGCGTGCCGATCCACACCTCGGCCATGGGCAAGTGCCTGCTGGCGTTCGCAGCGCCCCCGCCGGCCGGCGCAGGTGCGCTGAGCGAGCTGCCACGGCTGAGCCGGTTCACCGAGCGCACCATCACCCGCCGGGACCAGCTCGTCGCCGAGCTCGAGCGGACCCGCGCGCGGGGCTGGGCGCTCAACGACGGGGAGCGCAACCCCGGCGTGCGTGCCGTCGCCGCCCCGGTGCTCGAGGGCAGTGGGGCGGCCGTCGCCGCGGTGGCGGTGCAGGGGCCGGCGCTGCGGTTGCCCGACGACAGCCTGGAGGCGGTCGCAGGCCAGGTCGTCGAGGCGGCCGAAGCCATCGGCCCCATGCTCGGGACCCTGAGCTAACGCGGGTCGCCACGCCCACGGCGGGCGCGGTGTTCCGGCGTTCGGACGCGACGGTTTCCGGCTCTCTCGAACGCTCTCGGCGTTACGAACGTGACAATGCGCGAACGCGAGGGTTGACGGCCTCCCCGACGGGTATTGCCTGGTAACCGAAGGAGGCGCGGCGGCGGAGACAGCTCTGGCTGACCGGGGGAGCGCCGCCGCCTCCTTCGGTCCGCCGCCTGCTCGAGGCGGCCACCGCGGTGTTCCTCGAGACCTCGCCGATGCTGGCCTCGCTCGACACGATCGCGGCCCGGGCCGGGGTGGCCCGTCTCACGCTGCTGTTCCACTTCGGCAGCCGGGCCGAGCTGATGGACCAGGTGGGGCAGTACCACCTCGAGCGCTACCGCGCCGCGGCCTGCGAGTTCGAGCCGGGGGAGCTCCGGCCGTTCCTGGAGGCGTACCTGGGGGCGCAGCGCAGCCGCCAGGTGCGCCTGGTGTGGCAGCTCGGCGACCTCCTGTACCCCGATCATCCGGAGGGACCGAACGCCGGGTACTGGGACCTCGTCGCCGAGATCGAGCGCCGGCTCGTCGACGGGGCCCAGCTCGATCCCGGGCAGGCCCGGACGAGGGCCCGGGTGCTGGCGCCGGCGCTGATGATGGTGGTCCGGCGGGCAGCCCAGGACCTGGCCACCGAACGGGAGATGCGGGACTTCGCGGCGGCGGCCTGCGAGCTGGCGCAGGCGCCGAGCACCGGGGAGGTGGACGACTGATGGCCAGGAGACCGGGACTGGGCCGCTTGGTGCGGCGCTACGGACCGTTGGCGGCGGTGGTGGTGCTGGCGGGGGAGCCTTCGCGGCGTTCGGCGGCGGGGACGGCGGCGGTGACGACGCCGCCCGCACCGACTCGGCCGGCGCGGGGTGCCAGCGATCGCGAGGAGCTGATCCGCGAAGGGCCGACCCGACGCCACCGGCGGTCAGGCCTACCCCGCGACCGACACGATCCTCGACATCTTCGACGACCACGCGAGGGCCACCGAGGCGGGCGTGACACCTTGATGACGCGTCTTGCACACGTCGTGAAAAAAGCCCTACGGTCCCGCTGATGGCTGAGACTTCGGTCACATCGGCCGAATCCTCTGAGGGTGACGGGCGAACCAACCGAGCCGTCCGGACTCGCATCGCCGTGGTGGATGCCCTGCTCGCGCTCAACGAGAAGGACAACCTGCGGCCCACCGCCCGCGAGATCGCCGAAGAGGCGGGCGTGTCGCTGCGCTCGATCTACGTCCACTTCGACGACGTCGAGTCGCTGCTGGTGGCCGCCGCCATCCGCCACGCCGAGCACCTCCAGTCCCTGGGTTTGCCGCTTCTCAGCGATGGACCGCTCGACGACCGGGTCGACCGCCTGCTGGCGCATCGCCGCCGGATCTTCGAGGCCGCTCCCGGCGTCCGGCGGGCCGCGCTGCTGCAGGAACCCTTCTCGCCCGCCCTTCAGCGGGCCCTCGACGCCGGCCGGGCCGCCGGCCGGGCCGAGATCGACCGGGTGTTCGCGTCCGAGAGCGCGGCGGCGGGGTCGGGGGGCGAGCGGCTGCGCCAGGCCCTGTCCCTCGTCACGGGCTCCAACACGTGGGACGTGATGCGGCGCTACCAGGGGTTGTCGGCCGACGAGGCGGAGGCGCAGCTGCGGACGATGGTGTTCGCGCTGCTCGCGGGGTGGAGCCAGGCGATCGGACGGGCGAACGAGGGAGGGCGATGACGACCGCCGCCGTCGACACCGCCAGCCAGCCGGCCGCCAGGCGCCCGGAGCCCGCCGACCTGGTGCGGCGGCTCGCCTTCCTGGCGCCGCTGGTGGCCCTGATCGTGCTGCAACGGGTTTTCTTCCCCGCCCCCTTGGGCGTGGTGGTCAACGGCGCCCTGTTCGGCGGCCGCATCGCCCTCATCGCCCTCGGCATCGCCCTCATCTACCGGGCCAACCGCATCGTCAACTTCGCCCAGGGCGACCTGGGCGCAGTGCCCGCCACGCTCGCCGTGATGCTGGTGGTGGCATGGAACTGGAACTACTGGATCGGCCTGGTCGCGGGCCTGGCAGCCGCGCTGGTCCTGGGCGTGCTTGTCGAGTCGCTCATCATCCGCCGGTTCTTCACCGCGCCCCGGCTGGTGCTCACGGTGGCCACCATCGGCCTGGCCCAGCTACTGGCGGGGGCCGGGCTGTTCCTGCCCCGGGCGTTCGGGGACCAGACGTTCGGCACCCGCCTGGCGCCACCGTTCGAGGCCAACTTCGAGATCGGCGGCACCAACTTCAACGCCAACGACGTGCTCACCATGATCGTGGTGCCCATCTCCCTGGTGGCGCTTGCCCTGTTCCTGCAGCGCTCGCGGGTGGGCGTCGCCATCGTCGGAGCCGCCGAGCGGGCCGACCGGGCGTTCGCCCTCGGCATCCCCGTCAAGCGGTTGCACACCGTCGTGTGGGTGGTGGCCTCGGTGCTGGCGTTCCTCGGCATGTTCCTGCGGGCCGGCTCGGTGGGGCTGCCGATCGGCGAGGTGCTGCCGCCCACCTTCCTGGTGCAGGCGCTGGCCGCCGCCGTGTTCGGCCGGTTCGAGCGGTTCACCAGCATCGCCGCGGCCGCCATCGGCCTCGGCATCGTCGACCAGGCGATGACGTTCCAGGCCGGCAACCGGCCCGCCTACAACGACGCCATCCTGTTCGGGATCGTGCTCGCCGGCCTGCTGCTCACCCGGCGCAGCGGCCAACACACCAGAGTCGACACCGACGCCTCGTCCACCTGGCAGGCCACCCGCGAGATCCGCCCGATCCCCCGGGAGCTGCGGCGGCTGCCGGAGGTCGTCGGGGCCCGGGCGGCGCTGAGCATCGTGGTGGGCGCGTTCGTGCTCACACTGCCGGCCTGGCTGTCGACCAGCCGGATGAACCTGGCCACCATCATCGTGATCTTCGGGATCGTGGCTGCGTCGCTGGTGGTGCTCACCGGCTGGGCCGGACAGGTGAGCCTCGGGCACATGGCGTTCGTGGGCGTGGGCGCGGCGGTGGGAGGGGCCCTGACCGACCGCCAAGGCTGGGACCTGGCCCTGGCCGGCCTGGTCGCCGGCTTGGCCGGGGCCGCAGCCGCCGTGGTGGTGGGCTACCCGGCGCTGCGCCGGCGGGGACTGACCCTGGCTGTGAGCACGCTGGCCTTCGGGCTGTTCGTGTCGCAGTACATGCTCGACAGCACGATCTTCGGCGACTGGCTGCCGGGCCGGCGGATCGACCGCGGCGCCATCCTGGGCATCGAGCTGACCAGCGAGACCGCCATGTTCTACGCCTCGCTGGCCGTGCTGGGGTTGGCGCTCGCCATGGTGGTGGGACTACGCCGCTCCCGCACCGGCCGGGTGCTCATCGCCATTCGCGAGAACGAGCGGGCGGCGCGGGCCTACGGGGTGAACGCCACCCGGACCCAGCTCGCGGCTCTGGCGTTCTCGGGGTTCCTGGCCGCCGTCGCCGGCGCCCTTTACGTGCACCAACAGACCGGGCTGAGCACCGATCCCTACCTGCCACAGCGCAGCCTCGAGCTGTTCACGATGGTGGTGATCGGCGGGCTCGGGTCGCTGCCGGGCGCGCTGCTGGGCGCCACCTACGTGCACAGCGTCGACTTCTTCCTGCCCAACCAGTGGCAGTTCCTGGCCACGGGCGTAGGTCTGCTGTTCGTGCTGCTGATCTTCCCCAGCGGTCTGGGCGGGGTCCTGGCCGACGTGCGCGACAGTGCGCTGCGCCGGGTCGCCCGGCGGCGGGGACTGGTGGTCCCCAGCCTGGTGGCCGACGTGCGGGTCGAGGAGGCCGAGGCGGGGCCCGTGGTCGACGAGCCGCCGGTCGAGGACGTGCTCCTGGCCGCGGGGGAGAAGGCCGAGGCCGCCGAGCAGGCCGAGGGCGAAGGCCCGGGCGAGACCGGCGCCGAAGCCGAGACTCCCGTGAGGGGGGTGAGGGCGTGACCACGCCCGCGACCCCGTCCCCCAATGGTGCCGAGCCGGACGCCGGCGCCCCGGCCGAGCCGCGTCTGGGCCCGTGGTCTCGCTGGAAGCAGCGGACCACCGGAGGCGCGCCGCTCTACCCGCTCGGTGTGCTGTTCGGACTCAACATGGTCGACGAGCTCGACCGCACTGCCTTCGCCGTGCTGCTGCCGGAGATTCGCGATCACTTCGGGCTCGACACCAACGGCATCCTCTGGGTCGTCTCGCTGTCGCTGGTCGCGGCACTGATCCTGGCGCTGCCCATCGGCTTCTGCGCCGACCGGATGCGCCGGGTGCCGATCGCCATCGGTGGTGCGTCGGTGTGGGGCCTGTTCTCGATCCTCACCGGCCTGGCGGCCAACCTGTGGACGCTGGGCATCGCCCGCACCGGCGCAGGCCTGGGCCGGGCCGTCAACGATCCCGTCCACAACTCGCTGATCGCCGACTACTACGACATCCCGGTGCGCCCGCGGGTCTACTCGGTGCACCGCTACGCCAACGCCCTCGGCCAGTTCCTCGGGCCGTTCTCGGCGGGCCTCATCGCCTACGCCGTGGGCTGGCGCTGGCCGTTCATCATCTTCTCGTTCGTGACCGCGCTCATGGTCGTCCTGGCGTTCCGGTTGCGCGAGCCGATGCGAGGCCGGTTCGAGCGGCGGGCCATGGGCGTGTCGGAGGAGGTCGCCAACACCGAGGAGGAGCCGCCCTCCTGGGCCGAGTCGTTCCGCATCATCTGGCAGGTGCGCAGCCTGCGCCGGATCTTCTACGCGCTGCCGTTCCTGGCGGTGGCTGTCGTGGGCCTGCTCACGTTGGGCAGCCTCTACTACGAGGAGGTGTTCGACCTCGACGAGCGGGCCCGCGGCTTCGTGGCGGCCGGCATCCAGGGGGGTGCGCAATTCGTGGGCCTGATGGCGGGCATCCCGCTCGTGATGCGGTTGATGGCCAAAGGCCCCGGCTACGTGCTGCGGTTCCTGGCCAACGTCTCGTGCGTGGTGGCGGCGGCGTTGGTGGTGTTCGCGGTGGCACCCAACATCGGCGTGGCCGTCGCCGCCAACGCCGTGGTCGAGGGCTCGTTCTTCCTGCTGATCCCGGGGATCTACGCCGTGCTGTCGCTGGCGGTGCCGGCCAAGGTGCGGGCGTTCGGGTTCGCCGTCGGCACGCTGTGGATCCTGCCCGGTCTGCTGATCCTGCCCATCGTCGGCGAGCTGGCCGACACCTACGGCATCCGTTGGGGATTGATCGCGGCGGTGCCGGTCTTCCTCGTCGGGGGCTTCATCCTCGCCTCCGGGCACGGGTTCGTCGCGCACGACATCCAACAAGTGTGGAAGTCGGCGGCCGCCCGGTCCGAGGTGGCCCTGCTGCGCCGGCAGGGCAAGGTCAAGCTGCTGCTGTGCCGCGACATCGACGTCCACTACGACGACGTGCAGGTGCTGTTCGGGGTCAACCTCGAGGTCGACGAGGGCGAGATCGTGGCCCTGCTGGGCACCAACGGCGCCGGCAAGTCCACGCTGCTCAAGGCCATCTCGGGACTGGTGCAGGCCAGCGGGGGCGCGGTGGTGTTCGACGGCCGGGACATGACCCACACACCGCCCGACGAGGTGGCGGGCCGGGGCGTTGCCGTGGTGCCCGGCGGCCAGGGTGTGTTCACGCAGCTCAGCGTGGCCGACAACCTGCGCCTGGCGGCGTGGAAGCAGCGCCGCAGGGGCGGCGACGTGTCCGCGGACACCGAGCACGTGCTGGGCATGTTCCCGATCCTGCGGGAGCGCCTGGACGAGGTGGCCGGCAACCTGTCGGGCGGCCAGCAGCAGATGCTGACCCTCGGCATGGCGTTCATCGGCAAGCCACGGCTGATGATGATCGACGAGCTGTCGCTGGGCCTCGCCCCGTCGGTGGTGGCCCAGCTCCTGGAGATGGTGCGGTCGCTGCGCGACCACGGAACCACCGTGATCCTGGTCGAGCAGTCGGTGAACGTGGCGCTGACCATGGCCGACCGGGCCTACTTCATGGAGAAGGGCGAGGTGCGCTTCGAGGGCCCGGCCGCCGAGCTGCTGGACCGTCCCGACCTGCTGCGGGCGGTGTTCCTGCGGGCGGCCGCGCCAGCCGCGGAGGCCGCGGCGGCCGCCGCCGCGGGTGACGGCCACGGGCATTCCGCCGTGCGGGAAGGGCCGCCGGTGCTCCACGTGCGCGAGGTGACCCGCCGGTTCGGGGGCGTGCGCGCGCTCGACGGCGTGTCGTTCGACGTGCGGCCGGGCGAGATCCTGGGCTTCATCGGCCCCAACGGCGCCGGCAAGACCACGTTGTTCGACGTCATCTCCGGCTACACGCCCGCCGACTCGGGGACGATCCGCCTGCGGGTCGACGGCGAGCTGGTGGACCTCCACGACGCGCCCACGCACGTGCGCTCGTGGCGGGGGCTGGGCCGGTCGTTCCAGGACGGCCGCCTGTTCCCCGGGCTCACGGTCGACGAAGCCATCGCCGTGGCGCTGGAGCAGCACGTCGAGGTGCGTGACCCGGTCGCCGCCACGCTGCACCTGCCCTCGGTCGCCGACTCCGAGGAGCTGGTGCATGCCCGGGTCGACGAGCTGATCGAGCTGCTGGCGCTCGGCGCCTACCGCGACAAGTTCGTGCGCGAGCTGTCGACCGGCACGCGCCGGGTCGTCGACCTCGCCTGTGTGCTGGCCCAGGGGCCGAGCGTGCTGCTGCTGGACGAGCCGTCCAGCGGCATCGCCCAGCGGGAGGCTGAGGCGCTGGCGCCCATGCTGCGGCGGGTGCGGGACGAGCTGGGCGCCAGCCTGCTGGTGATCGAGCACGACCTGCCACTGCTCGGCTCGATATGCGACCGCATGATCGCCCTCGACCTCGGGCGGCTGGTGGCCGAAGGGACGCCGGCCGAGGTCGTGGAACACCCGGCGGTGGTGGCTTCGTACCTGGGGACCGACGAGGCCGCCATCGTCCGGTCCGGCGCACCGACAGCCGGCTGAGCGCCGGCGCCGGGAACGTAAGGAGGGTCCATGTCCACCACCGACGAGACCAAGGCCAAGGGCGACGGAGCCGGCGGGGGTGGCCGCCCACCGAGGCGCCAGCCCGCCTGGATGAAGCCGGCCAAGCGCTACGGCCCCATCGTGGTCGTGCTCGCGTTGATCGGCGCCGCCGTGCTGGTGTTCGGCGGCGGGGGCGACGACGGCGACGATGACGCGGACACCGCCGCCGGCGGCGGGACCGCGACCGAGGACGAGCTCATCGAGTCGGGCCCGATGACCTGGCAGAAGGCCGAGCTCGAGGGCACCACCGAGAGCATCGACTGGGGACCCAACTGCGACACGGAGACCGGCCGCATCAAGCTCGTCTCCGTCTACGCCCCACCGTGCGTCGAGCCGTTCGAGGGCG
>DASQUK010000204.1:0-2372 GCA_035641315.1 Acidimicrobiales bacterium
AGCAAGGGGCCGACCCGCCGGGCGCAACCGGTCCTCCGTGCCGCCTCTAGCCTCCTGCTCATGTCGATCCACCTGGACCTCTCGCGCACGCTGCCCACCGGTGACGGATCCCCCGACGAGGAGGCTGCGTCCATCGACGCCGTCGGCATCGGCGTGTTCGCCGACCGGCTCGAAGCCGGGGACGTGCCGGAGCCGCTCGACCATCGGTTCCTCGAAGGTCAGGGATTCACCGGCGAACCGGGCCAGACCTGCGTCGCCCCCGGTCCGGCGGGTCGGGTGGTCGTCGCCATCGGTCTCGGCGCCGAGAGCGACGCCGCCGTCGCGACCTACCGCAAGGCCGCCGCCGCACTGGCGCGGGCGGCCGCCCGCCAGACGCGCCTGGCGACCACGCTGCTCGACGGCGCCCCCGAGGCGCTCGACCGTGCGGCCGTGGCGCAGGCGATCGCCGAGGGCGTCGTGCTCGGCGCCTACCGCTACACCGAGCTGAAGTCCGACCCCGAGCCCAACCGCGTCGAGTCGCTGTTGGTGGTCGGCAAGGGCGGCAAGCGGGTGCAGGCCGCCCTCGAGCGCGGACGGGCGATCGGGGAGGCGGTGTGCCTGGCCCGCGACCTCGTCAACCAGCCGGGCGGCAGCCTGACTCCCACCGCATTCGCCGTCAGGGCCGAGGAGCTGGCGGCAGCCGGCGGGTTCACGGCCGAGGTCCTCGACCGGGACGCGATCGAGGACAACAAGCTGGGCGGGCTGCTGGGCGTCAACCGTGGGTCCGACGAGGAGCCCCGGTTCGTGAAGCTGGCCTGGGAGCCGGACGACCGGCGGCCGCGTGCCACGGTTGCGCTTGTGGGCAAGGGCATCACGTTCGACTCCGGCGGCCTGTCGCTCAAGACCACCGACTCGATGGTCGGCATGAAAGGCGACATGGCCGGGGCGGCCGCCGTGCTGGCGACGTTCTCGGCGCTCGACGCCGTCCGGCCGCCCGTGCGCGTGCTGGGGTTCCTGCCCCTCACCGACAACATGCCCGGGGGCGACGCCACCCGGGTCGGCGATGTGCTGCGGATCCGCAACGGCGCCACCGTCGAGGTGCTCAACACCGACGCCGAGGGCCGGCTGGTGCTCGCCGACGCCCTGTCGCTGGCGGGCGAGGCCGAGCCCGACGCCATCGTCGACCTGGCCACGCTCACCGGCGCCTGCATGGTGGCCCTCGGCACCGGCATCGCCGGGCTCATGGGCAGCCACGAGGGGTTCGCGGGTCAGGTGCGCGCCGCGGCCGACGCGGAGGGCGAGCCGGTGTGGCCGTTGCCGCTGCCCGGCGAGCTGCGGAGCCAGCTCGATTCCGAGGTGGCGGACATGAAGAACGTGGGCTCGGGCCGCTGGGGCGGCGCGTTGGTCGCCGGGTTGTTCCTCGAGCGGTTCGTGCCCGAGGGGACTCCATGGGTGCACCTCGACATCGCCGGTCCGGCCGACGCCAGCGAGGCCACCAGCGACTCGCCCAAGGGCGGGACCGGCTTCGGCGTGCGGACCCTGCTGCGGCTCCTGTCGGACTTCCGCACGCCGTAACGCGCACCTGGCAGCGGGGCCGGAACCGGTCAGTAGCCGGCATCTCGGCGGCGGAAGGCCGTGAGGCCAACGCCGATCAGCCCGGCGGCGACGGCGGTGAGGACCAGCAGCGGCACCAGCGAGAAGCCTTCGGCGGGCATGCCCGGCACGTGCTGGAACGGCGACAGGTCGACGACCCACCCGGGCAGGTCGAGGAGCGCGCCGAGCAGCCCGATCACGACGCACGCCACCAGCGCCGCCCACGCCACGGTCGTCGCCCGAGGGGCCACGCCGAACAGCAGCAGCGTCACCCCGGCGAGCACCCACAGCGCGGGCACGAAGGCAATCGCCGCGCCGAGCAGGCGCCCTACCTGGCCCAGGTCGCTCGCGGCGATGCCGTAGGTGACGCCCATGCCCAGGCCGGCGGCCAGCATCAGCGCCAGCGAGCCCCCGAGCGCCATGGTGAGTTGGGAGGCCGCCCAACGGGTCCGCCCCAGTCCGGTGGCCAGCAGCGGCTCGGCGCGGCCGCCGGTCTCCTCGCTGCGGAGCCGCAACACCGACGAGACGACGAACCCGCCGGCCATCAGCGCCAGCATGAGCAGCGACGTGGCGAAGAAGGCATCGGTCAGGCTGCCGCCGCCCTGGGCGATGATGTCCTCGAACGTGTCGTTGTCGCCGATGAGGTCGCCCACGTCCTGGCCGACCGAGCCATAGGACACGCCGGTGAGGCCCAGCCCGAGCGTCCAGGCGACGAGGCTGCCGCGCTGCAGGCGCAACGCGAGGCCGGTGGGCCGGGTCAGCGCCGCCGACGCCGTCGGCGGGCCCGGCCGGGGTGGCAC
>DASQUK010000205.1:0-21312 GCA_035641315.1 Acidimicrobiales bacterium
CGTCGCCGTATCGACCGGGCCCTCGAACAGCACGGCCGGCTCGAATCCGAGCATCGGTCCCGACTCGCCCACCAGGTCGAGGACTCGGGTGCGCACCCCATTGCGGTTCCGTTCGACGCGCGATTCGAGCCCGAAGATGGCCGAGCGGATGTGCTTGACGGTGAGGTCGAGCTCGTCGACCGAGTCCTCCACCCTGCGGACCGCCGTCTCGGGATCGCTGCGGATGAGCCCGGCGGCACCCTGCAGCGACAGCCCGGTGGCGAAGAGCCGCTGGACCACGGTGTCGTGGAGGTCGCGGGCGATGCGCTCGCGGTCCTCCACCAGGGTCAGCTCTTGCACGCGGGCGTGCAGCCGGGCGTTGTCGATCGCCACGCCGGCGGCGGCCGCCAAGCCCACCACCAGCTCCTCGTCGACGTCGGTGAACACCTCGGCCGACGTCTTGTCGGTCAGGTAGAGGTTGCCGAACACCTCGTCGCGCACGCGGATCGGCACCCCAAGGAACGACCGCATCGGTGGGTGGTTTGGCGGGAAGCCGTAGCTGTCGGGGTGCTCACGCAGATCGGGCAACCGCAGCGGCTTGGCGTCCACGATGAGCAGGCCCAGGATGCCGTGGCCCTCGGGCAGGTGGCCGATCGCCTTGTGCGTGTCGGCGTCGATGCCGACCGTGAGGAACTGGGCCAGGCGGGTGCGGCTGTCGTCGAGCACCCCCAGCGCCCCGTAGCGGGCGTCGACGAGGTCGACCGCGGCTTCCACGATGCGCTGCAACATGGCGGGCAGGTCGAGATCGCTCCCCACCGTGAGCACGGCAACCAGCAGCTGGCGGAGGCTACGGGGACCAGCGAACTCGCCCATGCGCGCCTGATGCTACGCCCCCGCCGCGACGCGCCCCGGGCGGCACGCGCGCAGGACGGGCCACCCCCGCCGGTCACGGGACCTTCGGCCCTAACGGCGGCCGAGCTGGATGCCCACACTGATATCGACGGCGACGCCTGCGAGGCCGGGTGTCGATCGACCGCCCGGAGGACAACGATGGCACGCCACAGCGAGACGCTGCGTGATCTTCGAGAGCCGACCAGGGGCCTGCGGCACGCGATCCCCGACACCTGGGGGGGCTTCGCCGAGCTCCACAGTGCGGCGCTCGCTGAGGGCGCGGTGCCCGCCCGGCTGAAGGAGGTGGTGGCGCTGGCCATCGCGGTCGTGAAGCGCTGCGACGGCTGCATCGCTTACCACGCCAAGGCCGCCGCCCGGGCCGGCGCGACGCCGGCCGAGGTGGCCGAGCTGCTCGGGGTGGCACTGCTCATGGACGGCGGCACGGCCAGCGTCTACGCGCCCCGCGCCTGGGAGGCGTTCGGTGAGTTCAGCGGCTCGACGGCCGTCGCATCGACGGCCACGGGCCCGCCGGCCGGCGACGGCGGTCCCGCGACGGGGTGACGGCCGTGGCCGTCACCCCGTCGTGGGCGGTGATCCACAAGGACGACTGGCCCGCGGGGCGTGACCCCAACGTCGTGGACTACGACGCCGGGCGCGCCGGTTTCGCGTGGGGCGACGCCCGGGCGGCGCTCGACGGTCGCCCCCGAGGTCGACCTCGAGGGGATCGACCCGGCCGCGCCGCTGCAGGACGCGGTGGAGCTCGATTCCATGGACTTCGTCGACCTCGTCACCGCGCTCTGCGAGGAGACGCGCATCGACGTCCCCGAGCGCGACTAGCCGCTGATCGCCTCGGTCGACGGCTTCATGGGCTACGTGGCCGCCGCCGGCGGCACCGCCGCCCTGCCCGCCGGTCACTGCTGATGCAGCGAGCGCTCGGATCGCTATCCGGACTGACACACAAAGGAGGCAGCGATGTTGCCCGAATCCCCCATCCTCTTCGGCGGCCTCATGCTCGTCGTCGGGTTGGCACTTGTGGCGGCGGTGGTCCGGCGGATCGCCTCCCGCCCCGCGCCTGGCACCTCGCCGACGGGCCATGCCTGCGACATCCTCGGCGAGCGCTACCTGCGCGGCGAGATCACCAGCAAGGAGTACCGCGAACGACGCGACGCCCTGAGGTGACCGTCAACGAGGGACGAAGGTCCCATCGGACCAGTCCGAGTGGCCCTGCCGAGCGACCACCGCCGGGCGCACGCTGCAGCCATGCGTACTCTCGTGACTTACGGATCGAAGATGGGCGGCACCGCCGGTCTGGCAGAGATGATCGCCGAGGCGCTACGCCGCCACGACGTGCAGGCCGATGTCCAGGCCGCGGCGGCCGACCGCTCGCTAACGTCCTACGAAGCAGTCATCATCGGCGGGGCGCTCTACGCGGGTCGCTGGCATCGTGACGCCCGGCGATTCGTGGAGCATCATCGCCGCGAGCTGCGATCGATGCCGGTGTGGCTCTTCTCCAGTGGCCCGATCGGTGACGCCGAGCAGAAGCCCGACATCCCACCGGTCCCTCAGGTGAGCAAGCTCATGGACCGCATCGGGGCACGTGGCCACGAGACGTTCGGCGGCCGCCTGCGCCCCGACCCGCCCGGGCTCGTCGCCCGGCTCATGGCCAAGAGGTTGGCGGGCGACTGGCGTGATCCCGACCAGGTGGAGCGCTGGGCGTCGGGGATCGCCGCCGAGCTCAAGGGGTTGGAGCAGGAAGCGACGGCGCATCTGGCGTTGTCAGTCACCACGTGATCCGCAACGCACAGCGCCCGGTCGTGCCGTTCGACAGTCCGTAGCGACGATGAGCCGGACTCCCTGTCACTCCTCGAGTCGTTCGCCTTCGGAGTGAAGGGCTGCCCGGCGGACAGTCCCTCGGACAGCCCGATGCCCCCGAGGGGCGTCAGTCGCCTGGCGAGTCGGGAGGATGGTCGGGGCCCGAGCCGGGTTCCGTGTCGCCCTCGGCCGGGTCTGCCTGGAGGTCCGCATGGTCGAGGGTGTCGAGGGCCGAGCGGAACTGTGCCACCGCGTCGTCGATCGCCTCTTCATCGAGGCTTTCCGCCAAGGTCGCGCCCGCCTCGTCGAGCACGAGCCCGCTCACGAAGAGGGGAGCGTCGACACGCACAGCCAGCGCGATCGCATCAGACGGTCGGCTATCGAGTCGGCGCTCGCCCGTCGGCCCGCTCACGGCCAACTCGGCGAAGAGCGTGCCATCGCGCAGCTCGGTCACCTCCACCCGCTCGACGTGCGCATGGAGCGTCTCGACGAGCGTGGCCAGCAGGTCATGGGTGAGGGGCCGCGGCGGTAACCGGTCACCCAGCGCCAGCGCGATCGCGGTCGCCTCGGTCGGGCCCACGAAGATCGGCAACACCCGACGCGGCACGTCGTGCTCACGCAGCAGCACCACCGGCGCACCACTGCCCGCCTCCAAGCTGAGACCGATCAGGTCGACGGGCTTCACGCTCAGCACCATATCGGCGCAGCGAGAAGGACCTTCGACCCTGCGGCCCCCGGCACCCATTGTTCGTAGATTCGACTTGACGCGGTATGGCGGTTCAGTCGTGTCGACCAGGCGCGCGGGTCTTCGCCTGTCCACCACCCACGGGGTGAGGCTCGGCTCAGGTCCGGCGGGTCCGGGCGGAGCCCTGAGCAGGCACCAGGCCGTCGGCCGTGAGCGCCACGACGGCTCGGTGCACCGCGTAGCTGGCCTCGACGAGCCGGGTGACCTCGTCGAAGTCGCCGCGCTCCACTGCCGACGACCACCGAGCCCCGAGCTTGGCCGCCAGGGCGTCGAGGGCGGCCCGGATGTCACGCATGTCGGCCGGCGATGTGCGTCGGTCAACGCCGAGCTGAGCGGCCGAGCCGCTCCCGATACCGTCGGCGGTCATTGTGCGTCCCATGGCGATCACTCTCCTCGGCGGCCAGGCGGAAGGGAAGGGGCCAAAGTCCCATCCACGCCGTCCACGCCGGCAGCCCAATGACGTCAGCGGCGACTGCGATGCAACTCGGCGTCGATGTCGGCCTCGGTGATCGGCCGGTGCAAGAAGGCGTCCCAGGCGTGGAGCACCAGGCCCGCCCCCCAGCCTCCCAACACCCATGCTGGCCAGAAGTACCCGGCACCCGTGAACGCCCAGATCCCGACGAGGAACGCGTTGATGACGACGTAGGCAACGACGTGTGAGCCGAAGTCACGTCGGGTCTGCAACCGCTTGCGGACCAGCTCCCGCTCGGAGACGGTGGAGGTTCCGGTTCCGACCTCTGCGCCGGTCTCTGTGTCCAACGTTTCCATGGCACACCTCCTTCGCACGTCCGGCCGCTACCCAAGCGCCGGCCGTGCCGAGAAACACCAATCCGACTCCTTCACCGTCTGCCCGATGGCTGCTGGTCACAAGGGGCCAAGGTCCCGAGATCGAGCCACGTGCGCCTCTGGGCGTGCACTCGCCCGGAGGCGAAGGTCACGAGGCACGGCCGACGGCGCGTCGCCGTGTGCTGAGCTGCCCGTCATGACGAGATTCGGTCGCTTCGACGACGCGGCTCGCGAGTACGTGATCTCGCGTCCCGACACGCCGCTGCCGTGGATCAACTACCTCGGGAGCGAGGACTACTTCGGGATCATCTCTAATACCGCGGGTGGTTACTCCTTCTACCGTGATGCCCGGCTCCGGCGCCTGACGCGCTATCGCTACAACAACGCACCGTTCGATGTGAGTGGGCGCTACCTGTACCTCCGTGATTCGGCGAGCGGGGAGCTGTGGTCGCCGTCGTGGCAGCCCGTGCGCTCCGAGCTCGAGGACTACCGGTGCCGGCACGGCCTCGGCTACACCGTCGTCGGCGGCCGCGGCGCAGGGATCGACACCGAGACGCTCTACTTCGTGCCGCTCGGCGAGACCCTCGAGGTCTGGCGCACGCGCATCACCAACCGGCGCCCCGCCACCGCGGAGCTGTCGCTGTTCAGCGCGGTCGAGTTCTGCCTGTGGGACGCCTGGGACGACGCCACCAACTTCCAGCGCAACTACTCGACCGGAGAGGTCGAGGTGGACGACGGGGTCATCTACCACAAGACCGAGTACCGGGAGCGTCGCAACCACTTCGCGTACTTCGCTTGCTCCACCGAGCTAGCGGGCTTCGACACGCAACGCGACGCCTTCCTCGGGCCCTACCGGGGGTGGGAACGACCTCTGGCCGTCGAGTCGGGGCGGTCGAGCGACTCGATCGCCCATGGCTGGGCGCCCTGCGGCTCGCACCACATCGAACTGAGCCTGCGTCCGGGCGAGTCCCGCGAGATCATCTTCGTACTGGGCTACGCGGAGAACCCGGCCGGGGAGAAGTTCGATCCGCCCGGATCGCAGACGCTCAACAAGCGGCTCGTACGCCCGGTCATCGACCGCTACCGGCGCGCCGAGGAGGTCGATGCGGCCTTCCAGCGCCTGCGCGACCACTGGGACAGCCTCCTCGACACCCTGCGCGTCACCACTCCGTCCGAGCACGTCGACCGGATGGTCAACGTCTGGAACGCCTACCAGTGCATGGTCACGTTCAACGTCTCGCGCTCGGCCTCGTCGTTCGAGTCAGGCATCGGCCGCGGCATGGGCTTTCGCGACTCCAACCAGGACCTACTGGGCTTCGCGCACATGATCCCCGAGCGGGCCCGGGCGCGGATCCTCGACATCGCCGCGACGCAGCTCCCCACCGGTGGCGCCTATCACCAGTACCAACCCCTGACCAAGACCGGCAACAACGCCATCGGCTCCGGCTTCAACGACGACCCGCTGTGGCTGATCCTCGCGGTCGCGGCCTACGTGAAGGAGACCGGGAGCCTCGACATCCTCGACGAGCCGGTCCCCTACGACAACGAGCCCGGGTCGGAGTCGCCGCTCTACCAGCATCTGCAACGCTCGCTCCGTCACACGCTGGACCGGCTGGGCCCGCACGGACTGCCGCTCATCGGACGGGCCGACTGGAACGACTGCCTCAACCTCAACTGCTTCTCCGAAACCCCAGGCGAATCGTTCCAGACCACCGAGAACAGGCAGGGCGGCGTCGCCGAGTCGGTCTTCATCGCCGGCCTGTTCGCGCTCGCGGCCGGCGAGCTGGCCACACTGGCGGAACGCCACGGTCACCCCGACGACACCGCGAGCTGTCTTGATGCCGGCCGGGCGATGGACGCGGCCGTCCGTGCCCACGGCTGGGACGGCGCCTGGTTCCGGCGTGCCTACGACTACTTCGGTCGCCCGGTCGGCTCCACCGAGAACGAGGAGGGCAAGATCTTCATCGAGCCGCAGGGCATGTGCGTCCTCGCTGGCATCGGCCTCGACGATGGCAAGGCCGAGCTCGCGCTCGCATCGGTCGCAGAGCATCTGGCAACCCCACATGGCATCGTGCTCCAACAGCCCGCCTACACCCGGTACCACCTCGAGCTGGGCGAGATCAGCACCTACCCACCCGGCTACAAGGAGAACGCCGGCGTCTTCTGCCACACCAATCCCTGGGTCATGATCGCCGAAACGCTCGTCGGCAACGGCGACCGGGCACTCGACTACTACCTACGCATCAACCCATCGGCCCGCGAGCCCATCAGCGACCAGCACCGCTGCGAGCCCTACGTCTACGCGCAGATGATCGCGGGGAAGGACGCGCCGAGCCCGGGCGAGGCCAAGAACTCCTGGCTGACGGGCACGGCCGCCTGGAACCTCGTGGCCATCACTCAATGGATCCTGGGCATCCGCCCCGACCACGACGGCCTCCGCATCGACCCCTGCCTGCCGGCGGACTGGGACGGTTTCACCGCCAGCCGCCGCTTCCGCGGCGCCCGATATCACATCACCGTGACGAAGCGCCGCGGCGCGCATGGCCGCGTGTCCCGCCTCGTCGTCGACGGTCAGCCAGTCGACGGGAACCTCGTCCCGCTCGCAACCAAGGCGGCAATCGTGCGGGTGGAGGCGGAGATCCAAGACCATCCCTGATGGTCCCAGCGCGGGCACCGCCCCGTCCGCCACCGGCTGAACGGTCTTCCTCAGTCCGAGTCGTCGGAGGCGTAGGCGCCGAGCAGGTCGCGCGCCGAGACGATCCCGACGAGCCGACCGCCCTCCTCCACCAGGACGTGGCGGACGTAGCACTCCATCATCTGCGTCGCCACCTCTGCCACCGTCGCCTCGACATCGCACCACACCAGGTTGGTGTGCGCGACGTCGCTCGCTCGCGTCGACGCCGGGTCCCGTCTCTCGGCCAGCGCGCCCACGATGTCGCGCTCCGAGATGATCCCGGCGGCACCGTCGCCGGCGGCATCGCTAAGCACCAACGCGCCGACGCCCGCGGCAACCATGGCCTCCGCAACCTCCTCGAGGGTGGCATCGGGCGCCACCATGGCGATCGGGGCGCCGATGAGCACTGAAACCTGCATCGATCCCACGTTCGGACCACCTGTCATGCCTCCACCATGGGGCCGCGGACAGGTGGGCGACAGGGCCGAAGGTCCTCTCGCCCCGATATCACCGCCATGCCGCCCCAGCCCGGAAGCTGGGGGTAGAAGCGGGCCAGGAAGTGGTGCCGCTTCTCGTCGTGGGTCGGGGCGGCAAACTGCGCCACGCGCACGTGCCGGGGGTCGAGCCGCCCGACCAGCCGCTTGATCGCACCGCCCTTGCCCGAGGCGTCCCACGCCTCGAACACCACGCACACCGGGGGACCGAGCGCCCCGTCCCCGATCAGCCCAGCCAGCACCAGGCGGAGATGGAGGAGGCGCTTCTGGGCGGCGGCCAGCCGGACCTCCTCCTGGTCCCGAGACAGGCTGAGCGACAGGTCGACGTGATCGAGTCGGGACACACACCCATTGAAGCTCGCAGCGTCGGCACTCGATGACTCACCAGGCCATGATCGAGCGACGAGATCGCTCGGCAGGGGTTCAGGGATCATCGACATCCCTCATGAGCTCGTGCACACGTCGTGAGCTCGTGCACACCTCGTGAGTTGGCGGTCGCCACTCGTTCTGGCAGAGCCGGATCTCGTCAGCGGGCGGCCAACTTGCGCGTGTCGGTCAGGTCGATGGCCCTCTCGGCCGTGCCCGCGCCGGCGAGGCGCACCAGCGTCGCCACTGCGGCGCCGATTCCGTCGGCGAGCACATCGATGTCGGGGGCCGTGTCATAGTCGCCGGTGACGCCGAAGCGGAGTTGGCCGTTGTACGAGAGGATCGCCACGCCGATGCGGACGCCGGGCCCGAGCGGGACGAACGGTAGGTACTCCAGCATCTCCCTGCCGACGAAGTAGAGCGGGAACTGCGGGCCGGGGACGTTGGTGGTCACCGTGTTCATGCTCCGCTGCGGCACCCGCGACACCAGCCGCGACACGAGGCGGGTGGCCTGGGCGGTGAACGTCGGCGGCACCGCGCCGGCGAGCCGGGTCAGCGCCTCGCCGGCCTCGGCCTCGTGCGACTGCTTCAGGTGGTCCATCTCGCCGTGGACGACGGCCAAGCGCTCGAGCGGGTCCTCGAGGTGCACGGGTAGGTCGAGGAAGATCGCCGAGACGCGGTTGTCGTAGACGCCACGCCCCGTCTCGTCACGCACCGAGACGGGGACGAGGGTGCGCAGGGCCACGTGATCCGGGTCTTCGCCCCTCGCCACGATGAGGTCGCGGAAGCCGCTCGTAACGGCCGCGAGGATGACGTCGTTCACCGTGCCGCCAAAGGCCTGGCGGATCGTGCGGACGTCGGCGAGGCTCTCACCGGCGAACGTCCACCGGCGATGAGCGCCGATGGTCCCGTCGAGCGAGGTCGGCGGCGTGGGTCGCAGCGCCGAGCCGTACGAGCGGAGCCCGCTGGCGATCGTGCGGCCCCGTTCCAGCGCTCGGCGCGGGGTGCGGACCGTCGTCCACAGCGTCCGGAGCAGCTCACGGGGACCGGTGACCAGGTTGACGGCGGCCGCGACTGCGAGCCGCAGCCCGGCCGGGTCGGGCCCCGGCTCCCAACCATCGACGACTGCGGCCGTCGCCGGGGCGCGCTCGTGGTCGAGGACGACCGAGAGGAGGTCGACCCCGGCGATGCCGTCGACCATGCTGTGATGCAGCTTGCTCACGACCGCCCACTGCCCGCCGGCCAGGCCCTCGACGATCCAGGCCTCCCACAGCGGCCGATCCCGGTCGAGCTCCTGGGACATCAGCCGGCCCATGAGCCGGCACAGATCTGCCTTGTCGCCCGGCGGGGGCAGCGCGGTGTGCCGCACGTGGTACTCCAGCTTGAAGTGCGGGTCATCGACCCACACCGGGCGTCCGAGGTCCATCGGCACGAACCGGACCCGCTGCCGGTAGCGGGGCACGAGCGGTAGCTTCGACGCGAACACGGCGACCACGTCCGCGTAGGCGGGTGCCGGTCCCTCGAAGACCGCGCACGACGCGATGTGCATGTGCGTCGTCCCGTCCTCCAGGTACAGGAACTCTGCATCGAGCGGGTTCATGCGGTCCATGGCGCGTCTCCCTTCATCGAGTCACGCCAGTCGATCCGCCGCCTCGACCTCGGCGGCGAACCCGTCGAGATCGGCCACGTTCGGTTCGTGGGTCCAGAGCTCGACATCCTGGAGCAGCTCGGCATAGCGGTCGGCGTCGTCGGGTGCCGCCAGAACACGAATCGGCACGTCCGGGCGGGCGAGTTGCCGGTAGCGGCGCACGATCGCTCGATGTTGGTCCCGATCGAGGTCGAGCTTGAACACGATGCCATGCGCTTGTTCGAACTTCGGGCATCCATGGCCACCCAGTAGAGGGCACAACGCCTCTGCCGAAGGGCCATGGCACACGAGCACCGGATGACCCATCCGCTCGAGGGTGGCCCGGTCGAACTCGCCGGCGTCGCCGGACGAGACATCAAGAAGCACGACACCCTCATACCAGTCGTCCATGGAGCGCCTCCTCCCGATCTGATCTCATCTTCGGGGGCGATGGAGCTGATCGCCAGGGTCCTTGGACCCTGCTCGCGGGCCGTCGAGTCGATGTGACCATCGGCCCTGGCGGACGACGGCTCCGCCGTGGGTCAATCATGCGGGAGCCCCAACTTCTTGGAGGCCATCATGTTCCAGCGAGAGGTCCATAGATCCCAGACGGCGGTGTCCGATCGGCACGGGCCGCCGTGGCGGCTGCTGGTCGAGAGCCCCGACCCGGGTCTGGCGATCTCCAACTTCGACGCGTTCCGCGACGCGGGGTTCGAGGTGACGGTGTGCGGGGGCCCGGCCGTCGACGCCGGCGAGTGCCCCGTCGTGCGCGGCGAGCCCTGCCCGCTGGTGGCCGGGGCCGACATCGTGCTCTTCGACCTCGACGGCGATCCGCCGCAGCGCTCGGAGGTGCTGGCAGCGAGGCGTTCGGCGGTGCTCGCGGCGATGAGGGCGAACCGTCCCGGGCTGCCCATCGTCGTGATGTCGGCCGCTCCGACAGCGGAAGCGGCCCGCGGGTGCGGGACCATCCGCCCCACCACGTCGGTCGGCGGCCAGGTCGCGGCTCTCCAGAAGGCCGTCCTACAGTGGCCGAGCCCACGGGCGTGAGCGCTCCCCCGTCCGGGGAGTTCGTCTGCCTCGACGGGAACGAGGCGGCCGCCCGGGTCGCGTACGCGCTGAGCGAGGTGATCGCCATCTACCCGATCACCCCGGCGTCGCCGATGGGTGAGTCTGCAGACGATTGGATGGCGGCGGCACGGCCGAACCTGTGGGGGGTCGTTCCCGAGGTCATCGAGATGCAGTCGGAGGCGGGGGCGGCCGGCGCACTCCATGGCGCCCTCCAGCGGGGCGCGCTGGGCACGACGTTCACGTCGTCACAGGGCCTGCTCCTGATGATCCCCAACATGTTCAAGATCGCCGGCGAGCTCACGCCGGCGGTCATCCACGTGGCGGCCCGGACCGTGGCCACGCACGCCCTGTCGATCTTCGGCGACCACAGCGACGTGATGCACGCGCGCACGACGGGCTGGGCGATGCTGGCCGCCAGCTCCGTCCAGGAGGCCCACGACCTCGCACTGGTCGCCCACGCGGCCAGCCTTCGCTCGCGGGTGCCGTTCCTTCACTTCTTCGACGGGTTCCGCACGTCGCACGAGGTCGACAAGATCGCGGTGCTCGCCGACGACGACCTGCGGGCGCTGCTGCCGGGTGACGACGTCCTGGCCTTCCGGTCCCGGGCCATGACCCCGGACGCGCCGGTCGTGCGGGGGACGGCCCAAAACCCCGATGTCTTCTTCCAGGCCCGAGAGGCGGCCAACCCCTTCTACCTCGCCGCCCCAGCGATCGTGCAGGACGTCATGGACCACTTCGGGGAGCGCACCGGCCGGCACTACCGCCTCGTCGAGTACGTCGGCGCGCCCGACGCCGAGCGCGTCGTGGTGTTGATGGGCTCGGGCATAGGTGCCGCCGAGGAGGCGGTCGAGGCCTTGGCCGCCGCGGGCGAGCCCGTCGGGCTGTTGAAGGTGCGCCTCTACCGGCCGTTCCCTGCCGAACAGCTCGTGGCCGCCCTGCCCCCGACCGTGCGCTCGATCGCTGTGCTCGACCGGACCAAGGAGCCCGGTGCGCTCGGCGAGCCCCTCTACCTCGACGTCGTCGCCGCCCTGGACGAGGCGTGTGACCGTCAACCGGGACCGTTTGCCGAGCGGCCGCGCGTCGTCGGCGGGCGCTACGGCCTGGCGTCGAAGGAGTTCACCCCCGCGATGGTCCGATCGGTCCTCGACGAGCTGGGGCCGGATCGGCCGAGACGCCATTTCACCGTGGGGATCTACGACGACGTCACCCACCTGAGCCTCGAGGTGGACCGAGAGTTCCGCACCACTCGACCGGACGGCGAGGTGCAGGCCATGTTCTTCGGGCTGGGAGCCGACGGCACGGTGGGGGCCAACAAGGCCTCGGTGAAGATCATCGGTGAGAGCACCGATCTGTGGGCCCAGGGTTACTTCGTCTACGACTCCAAGAAGTCGGGATCGGTGACCGTGTCCCACCTGCGGTTCGGTCCCCGCCCGATTCGCTCCACCTACCTCGTCGAGGATGCCGACTTCGTCGCCTGCCACCAGTTCGGGCTGATGGAGCGGATGCCGGTCCTCGCCCGCGCCAAGCGCGGCGCCACGTTCCTGCTCAACAGCCCGTACGGTCCCGACGAGGTGTGGGACCGGCTCACCCGGGACATGCAGCAGGCGATCGTCGACAAGGAGATCGAGCTCTGGGTCATCGACGCCAACCGGTTGGCGCGGGAGGTAGGCATGGGCAACCGCATCAACACCATGATGCAGCCCTGCTTCTTCCAGCTCGCCGGAGTGCTGCCCGCCGACGAGGCCATCGACAGGATCAAACAGTCGGTGGAGAAGGCCTACGGCCACCGGGGGCGGACGATCGTCGAGCGCAACTTCGCAGCCATCGACCGCTCCCTCGCCGAGCTCCGCCGGGTGGAGGTGCCCGCCCGAGTCACGAGCGACCGATCGGCGGCGCTGCCCATCCCCAGCGCCGCCCCCGACTTCGTGAAGCGGGTGACAGCCCGGCTTATCGCTGGCGAGGGCGACCTCCTGCCGGTGAGCGCCCTGCCGGTCGACGGCACGTTCCCGACCGGCACCGCCGCCTACGAGAAGCGGGCGATCGCCCAGGAGATCCCGATTTGGGATCCCGACATCTGCATCGACTGCGGCAAGTGCGCCATCGTCTGTCCGCATGCCACCATCCGCATGAAGGTCTACGAGCCGGGTGTGCTCGAGGGTGCACCTGACACGTTCCTGTCGAAGTCGTTCCGCTCCAAGGACATACAGGGCTACAACCTGACCATCCAGGTAGCCCCCGACGACTGCACCGGCTGCGGGGTGTGCGTCGACGTGTGCCCGGCCAAGAGCAAGACCGAGGTGCGGCACAAGGCGATCAACATGGAGCCTGTGCTCGAACACCGCGACCGCGAGCGGGTCAACTGGGACTTCTTCCGGTCCATCCCGCCGCTCGCGCGCGATCTCCTCCCCCACGACTCGGTGAAGGGCTCGCAGGCGCTCGAGCCGCTGTTCGAGTTCTCGGGGGCATGCTCGGGCTGCGGCGAGACCCCCTACATCAAGCTCGTCACGCAACTCTTCGGCGACCGGATGGTGGTTGCCAACGCCACCGGTTGCTCGTCCATCTACGGCGCCAACCTCCCCACCACGCCGTACACGGTCGATCACGCAGGACGGGGGCCGGCGTGGAACAACTCGCTGTTCGAGGACAACGCCGAGTTCGGGCTGGGCATGCGCCTGGGGCTCGAGGCCCAGACCAAGCTGGCCCGCTTGCTCCTGGGCCGGTTGGCTCCCGTGGTCGGCGACGACCTGGCCGGCTCGATCCTCGACGCCGAGCAGGACACCGAGCCGCAGGTCCGCGCCCAACGGGCACGGATCGCCCGCCTCGTGAGCGCCCTCGGCGGGCTCGACGACACCGACGCCCGGCACCTACGGGCGGTGGCTGGCGCCCTCAACCGCCAAGGTGTGTGGATCATCGGTGGCGACGGCTGGGCCTACGACATCGGCTTCGGCGGCCTCGACCACGTGCTGACCTCCGGCCGGAACGTGAACATCCTGGTGCTCGACACCGAGGTGTACTCGAACACGGGTGGCCAGGCGTCGAAGGCGACGCCGCGGGGCGCGGTGGCCAAGTTCGCCGCCTCGGGCAAGGACGCCACCAAGAAGGACCTGGGGGCCATCGCCCGGGCCTACGGCAACGTCTACGTCGCCCAGATCGCGGTCGGCGCCAACGACGTCCAAGCGGTCAAAGCCCTGCTGGAGGCCGATGCCTGGCCGGGCCCGTCGCTGGTGATCGCCTACAGCACCTGCATCGCCCACGGCATCGACATGTCCAAGTCGATGTCGCACCAGAAGGACGCCGTGAAGAGCGGTTACTGGCCCCTGTACCGGTTCCAGCCGACCGAAGCCGAGGGCGAGCACCCGTTCAGGCTCGACTCGCACAAGCCGTCGATCGCGGTGCACGACTTCGTGTCCACCGAGGCCCGCTACGCCATCCTGGGGCGTACACACCCGGAGCGGGCGACCCGGCTGGCGTCGCTGGTCCAGGCCGACGTCGACGAGCGGTGGCGCTACTACGAGCAGCTCGCCGCCATGGAACGGGCCGTGCCCCACGAACCCGACCCCGACGTCCAGCCAGAGGTCGACAGCGACGCCGGCTACCGCTACGACGAGGACTCGAACCCATGACCGATCTCCGGACCACCTACCTCGGGCTCGATCTGCGCTCGCCGATCGTGGCCTCGGCCGGCCCGCTGACCCGGGAGCTGGAGACCGCCCAGCGCCTGGAGGCGGCGGGCGCCGGCGCGATCGTGCTGCCGTCGCTGTTCGAGGAGGAGATCGTCCACGAGGAGGTCGACCTCAGCTACGCCCTCGAGGCGGGCTCCGAGCACTTCCCCGAGGCGCTCGAGTACTTCCCCCGGTTCCCGGAGGTCGACTCGGTCCTCGACCGTTACCTGGCCTCGATCGGCGAGCTCAAGGACGCGCTCGACATCCCGGTGATCGCCAGCCTCAACGCCACCACCACCGGCGGCTGGATCCGCTACGCCGAACTGCTCGCCAACGCCGGCGCCGACGCCATCGAGCTCAACCTCTACCGGCTCGCCGCCGACCCCGAACAGGGCGCGACCGATATCGAGGCCCGCGACCTGCGGTTGATCGCCGACGTCGTGGGTGCCGTCGACCTGCCAGTGGCCGTCAAGCTGGCGCCCTACTACACGGCGATGGCCAACTTCGCCCGCCAGGTGGCCGCCGCCGGCGCCCAGGGGCTGGTGCTCTTCAACCGCTTCTACCAGCCCGACCTCGACCTCGAGACCCGCGACGTGGTGCCGAGGATCGACCTCAGCGAGCCGTGGGAGCTGCGCCTTCCGCTGCGCTGGATCGCCATCCTCCGGCCCGTCCTCGACCCCGCCGTGTCGCTGGCGGCCACTTCCGGCGTCCACTCGGGCGGCGATGTCGTCAAGGCCCTGCTGGTGGGCGCCGACGTGGCCATGACCACCTCGTCTCTCCTGCGCCGCGGACCGGAGCACCTCGCGACGCTCGAGGCGGAGCTGCGAGCCTGGATGACCGACCACCAGTACGAGTCGGTGCATCAGCTGCGAGGCAGCGTCAGCACCGCCACCAGCGACGACCCCGCCGCCTTCGAGCGCGCCAACTACCTGCGCACGCTCCACTCCTGGATCACACCTTCGAGCCTCACCGCCACGTACCCGACGAGCGGATGAGCCTGCACCGACGGTTCGGGTTCTCGTGCATCGGCCGAGCACGTCGCTCCGACGCTTCCTGGTAGCGCGACGACCTTGCTCCCGAGAGCGCCGGCGCGGAAGCCGGAATGAACAGGAATAACGGCCATAGTGCCCTACCCCCGGGCTGAGGAGGCGAAGAAGCTCGGCAAATCGTGGTGTCGGGGGTCAAAACCGACGGAGGTGGGCCATGGGCACGTCAGGCCGCCGCGGGAGATTTCATGAGTCGCAGACTCGGGACCGTGATGACGGCGGTCGTCCAGGACACGTACGGCGTCGCTGACGTTCTGGAGCTCCGGGAGATCGAGCGGCCCGAGGTCGACGACCACGAGGTTCTCGTACGCGTGGTCGCGGCCGGCGTGGATCGGGGCGCTTGGCATCTCATGAACTGCGTGCCGTATCTGATGCGCATCATTGGATCCGGGCTGCGCGCACCAAAGGTTCCCGTTCCTGGCTCCAGTTTCGCCGTGGATCGCGGCGTCACTATGTCGGCCTCGGCCGACGCCTTCGTGGCGATCAGTCCCTCGGCGCCGTGGTCGAACCACTAGGCCTTGGAGACCCGTCGAAACCGGCGGCGCGTCAGCCTCCTGGGTCTCTCACTCGGTGACGACGGCCCTCAGCACGTCGAGTTTGGCGGCCCGCCGCGCCGGAAGGACGGCGGCCACGATGCCAGCGAGCGCGGCGAGCACGACCACCACGACCAAGCTGAGGATCGGCACGGTGAAGGTGTTCAGCCCCTCGTCCTGCAAGGCGGTGACGAGCGCCCAGCCGAAGAACACGCCGATGACCAGCCCGAGCAGCGCGCCCTGCACCGCGATGATCACGGACTCCCAGCGGATCGTCGATCGCAGCTGAGCCCGGGTCATCCCGACCGCCCGGAGCACCCCGAGCTCGCGGGTCCGCTCGACGATGGACAGGGCCAGCGTGTTGCCGATGCCGAGCAGGGCGATGAGGATCGCCAGTGCTAGGAGGGCGTACACGAGGCCCAGCATCTGGTCGACGACGCCCATCTGCTCCTCCTTGTACTCGCTCTGGTCGAGCACGTCGGTGCCGGGGTAGTTCTCGGCCACCCGCTCGACCGCCGCCAGCGCCACGCTCGCCGGCACGTCGGCGGCCTTCTTGACGAAGACCTGGACATCCACCTGGTCGGGGTAGTTGGCAGCGAAGGCGTCGGTGTCGACCAGCCACTCGTTCTCGACGCCTGGGTTTCTGTCGTAGATGAGGGCGAGGGTCATGTTCTGCGTGCCCGTGGCCGTGAACTCGACGGGCACAGGGTCGCCGATGCTGAGCCCCTTGTCGTCAGCGACGTCCTCCATCACCGCAATCGAGGTGGCATCGAGGTCGTCCGGTGACCCGGCCACCGGGTCGACGTCGAAGATGTCAAGAGCCTCGGGGGTGACGCCCAGCAGCTGCTCGGAGTCGCCGTCGATCTCGGCCAGGCCGGCGCGGACGCCACCTGCCGTCTCGACCTCGGGCAGCTCGTTGACCTGGTTGGTGAACTCGGGCGACACGCCGACCATCCCGCCGCCGGCCGTGACGACGAAGTCACCGGTGAAGGCCCGGTCGACGGTGTTGCTGAACGACGCCTTGGTGGAGGCGGCGAAAATGGTGATGAAGGTGACCAGACCGACGCCGATCATCAGCGCCGACGCCGTGATCGCGGTCCGCTTGGGGTTGCGCATCGCATTCTCGCGGGCGAGATGGCCGGAGATCCCGCGTAGGTGTGGGAGCGGCAGCCCGATGATGCGGCTGAGGGGAAGCGCAACGGTCCGCCCCAGCACCGACACCCCGAAGAAGACGAGTAGGACGCCGAGACCGACGATGGCCAGGGCATTCCCCGGATCGCCGAACAACCCGTACAGCAAGGCCACGACCCCGAAGGCCAGAACCGCGACGCCCACGTAGATTCGCTGCCTCGACCCGTAGCCCGTGCTGCCGACGGCCACGTCCCGCATGGCCGCGACCGGGGGCACCTTCGCCGCCTTGCGGCTGGGCGACAGCGCCGCCACCAGGGTGACGATCACGCCGGCCGAGAAGGCGATCACCGCGCTGCTGGTCGCCAGCACGACCCCGCCGGCCGGGATGGGGAACCCGAAACCGGCGAGCAACGCCTTGAGCCCGGCTGCCAGCGGGATACCGGCCACCAGTCCCAGCGCCGAGGCCACCAGCCCGATGCCCAGCGCCTCGAGCAGCACGGCGCCCAGCACCTGGCGACGGCTGGCGCCGATGGCCCGCAGCAGCGCGTTTTCGCGCGTGCGCTGGGCAACGGTGATGAAGAACGTGTTGAAGATGATGAACCCGCCGACGAGCAGGGCCACCAAGGCGAACACGAGCATGAAGGTGTTGAAGAACGACAGCCCTTCGCGCATGGCGTCCTGGCTCTCGTCGGTGACGGTCGCACCCGTCACGGCCTCGACGCCAGCGGGAACGACGGCTTCGAGGCGGTCGACGAGCTCCCGCTGTGACACGCCCTCGTCCGCCGCGATCGAGATGCTGTCGAACTTGCCGACCTCACCCACGTAGCGCTGGGCCGCCTCGGTCGTGAACATGGTGAACGTTGCGCCACCCGGGGAGTCGGCGCCCCCGATGCGGGCGATGCCCGTGACGGTCACGTCGAGCGGCGCGCCCCGCACCAGGACGGTCGCCTGGTCACCGACGGTGTAGCCGGCGTCGTCGGCGACGCCCTTGTCGAGGACGACGTCGCGCTCACCTTTCGGCGCCGTGCCGTCGACGAGGGTCCAGGTGTTGAGCTCGCTCTCCGGCCAGTTGGCGCCCAACGTCGGCGGTCCGGCGCCAGGATTCCCGACCGGCTCCCCGTCCTTGTCGACGACCTGGGCGAAGCCCCACACGTCGCCGGACGCGACGGCGACACCCTCGACGTCGGCGACCTGGTCGACCAGAGATGCATCGAGCCGGCCCCGGAGATCGCCGAAGCCGTTGGGGTCCTCGAACGACGCCTCGGCCCGCACCATCGCGTCGGTGTCGGCGTACGCGTCGGTGAACAGGTCGTCGAACGTCTTGGTGATGGTGTCGGTGAGGACGAGCGTCCCGGCGATGAACGCAACGCCGAGCACGACCGCCAAGCCGGTAGTGAACAGGCGCATCCTGTGCGCTAGGAGGTTGCGGAGCGCAGTCTTGACCATCTCAGTCCCCGAATCGCTTCATACGGTCGAGCACCCGCTCGGCCGTGGGGTCGAACATCTCGTCGACGATGCGGCCGTCGGCGAGGAACACGACGCGGTCGGCGTAACTGGCCGCCACGGGGTCGTGGGTCACCATGACGATCGTCTGGGCGAGGTCGTCCACGGCCTGGCGCATGAAGCGCAGCACCTCGGCTCCCGCACGCGAGTCGAGGTTGCCGGTGGGCTCGTCGGCGAAGATGATCTGGGGCCTGGTCGCCAGCGCGCGGGCCACCGCCACGCGCTGCTGCTCGCCACCCGACATCTCGCTCGGGCGGTGGCGGAGCCGTTTGCTCAGTCCCAGCGTGTCCGCCACCTCGTGGATCCACTCACGATCGCCCTTGCGACCGGCGAGCGCCAGAGGGAGCGTGATGTTCTCCTCGGCAGTGAGCGTCGGAACCAGGTTGAACGCTTGGAAGACGAATCCCACGTGTTCGCGTCGCAGCACGGTCAACGCGGTGTCGTCGAGCGTGCTCAGATCCGTCTCGCCGATGAACGCCTTGCCCTCGGTCAGCGAATCGAGTCCGGCGGTGCAGTGCAGGAGCGTCGACTTCCCCGAGCCGGACGGACCCATGATGGCGGTGAACCGGCCCGCCTCGAACACCATGGTCACGTCGTCCAAGGCCCGCACCGCGGTGTCGCCCACGCCATAGACCTTGACGGCCCCTACCGTTGCCGCTGCGGCGACGGCCAGTGCGGCATGTCTCTCCAATTGATCGACTCTCGTTGCCATCTCGCCCTCCTGGGTGCGCCGGTGGTTCGATGGATCGGCGGTCACGCTCCTGGCGCGACCACGTTTGTGGTTATGCGGCCACGCTGCGCCGACGCATCGCCGAGCAGGTAGGGCCGAAGGTCCCCGCTCGCCGTGTCAGAATGCCCAAGGCCACAGGGCCACTCCCGGAGGAGGTTCCGTGCCGAACCGGTCGGCGTGGCGGCGGCTGGTGGCGGCACTGGTGCCGGTGCTGCTCGCATCCTCCGCCGGTTGCTGGGCCGAGGACGACGACCGACCCGACCTGTCGGGCACCACCGTCGAGGTGGTTGCGGTGTGGCGCGGCACCGAGGCGGCCGCCTTCGAGCAAGTGCTGGCGGCCTTCGAGGCGCGTACCGGTGCGACCGTCGAGTTCACCTCTACCGAGGGCGGCGACGTTGGCGCCGTGCTGGATGCCAGGATCGCTCACGGCGACGCTCCCGAGCTCGCCATCCTTCCCCAGCCCGGGCTCCTCCAGCGCTACGCCCGCGAGGGGGCCATCGACCCGCTGGGCGACGAGCTCGCCGAGGAGGTCCACGCCCGCTACGGCACCCAGTGGCGCCGGTTGGCCACGATGGACGGTGAGCTGTACGGCGTCTGGTTCAAGGCAGCCAACAAGAGCCTTGTGTGGTACAGCATCGGTGCGTTCGAGCGGGCGGGCGTGGTGCCACCCGAGGATCTCGATCGGCTGGACGACGTGGCAGCGGCGCTCGCAGCGTCGGGGACCCCGCCGTTCGCGGTGGCGGCGGCCCCCCAGGACGCGTGGACGCTCACCGACTGGTTCGAGAACCTCTACCTCCGCGTCGCCGGCCCAGCGCGGTACGACGCGCTGGCCGAGCACCGCCTGCCCTGGACCGACGAGACCGTTCAGGCGACGCTCGGCCTGCTCGCCCAGCTGATCGCACCGCGGTTCGTCGCCGGCGGGCCGGCCTCCGCCCTCACGACCGGGCTGACGGACGCGGCTGCCGCCGTCTTCTCCACCACGCCCAGTGCGGCGATGATCGTCGAGGGCGACTTCATCCCTGGCGTGGTGGCAGGCACAAGTGAGGCGGAGCTGGGCGTCGACGTCGACGTCTTCCCATTCCCCGAAGCCCAGCCGGGTGGCCGGCTGGTCGTCGGCGGCGGCGACGTCGCCGTGCAGATGCAGCGGTCGGACGCTGGGGCAGCGCTGCTGCGGTTCCTTGCCTCTGCCGAGGCCGGCGAGATCTGGGCGGCGCGCGGTGGCTTCCTCTCGGCCAACGAGGACGTCGACCTGACCGTCTATCCCGATGAGACCACCCGCGACATCGCGCGCGCCCTCCTCGAGGCGGGCGAGGGCTTCCGCTTCGACCTCTCCGACCTGCAGCCCGTCGAGTTCGGAGGCACCACCGACTCAGGCATGTGGGCGGCGCTGCGCGACTTCCTCGCCGATCCGGGCGCCATCGCCGGCACCGCAGCCCGCCTGGAGGCGGAGGCGACGGCCGCGTGGGCCGGCAGGTGATGGCCCGATCCGACCTGGATGCCCAGGATGCCGGAGTGATCGCCAGCTACCTCTCGACGAGACCTTGGCGGATGAGCCACCCCCGCGCCTCGGAGGCAGGGTCGTTGCCGGCCATCGACACACGCCAGTTCAGGAACCGGAGGTTGGCGGTCGTGAGGCGCTGAGACACCTCGTCGAGGACGGCGGCCACCCGCTGTTGCCCGGAGGCCTCGAGGACGTCGGACCGCACGACAGGCACGAGGTTCTCGGCTGGCTGCAGGCCGCGATCGTCGTCGAGCAGGACGAGGTCGTCGCCCCCGAGGGCGCCGTCGGCCGTGAAGAGCACACCCACGTCGATCACGTCGTCCTCGAGGGCCTGGCGCACGTAGGACTGCCCGGCGAGCGGCACGAACGCCGCGAACCGCAGCCCGTAGACGTCCGCCAATCCCTCGAGGCAGTACCGGCGGGCGGGGCACTCGGGTGGTCCGCCCAGTGTGAGCGTCGGCGCCAGGGGACCCAGGTCGCTCGTGGTGCGAAGGGCCAGGCGCTCGGCGGTCGGGCGCGTGACCACCAGCCCGTTCTGGTTCTGGGCGTCGGCGTGTCGCAACACCCGGAGCCCCCACGGCTCGACCGCGTCGGCCAGCGCGCGGCTGACCGCCTCGGGGTCCGACCGGTCGACCGTGTCGTTCGGCGCGGCCGCGGTCATGGCCGTCCCCAAGTACTCGGGCACGATGTCGATGCGGCCCTGGCGCAGGGCCGGCAGCACCAACTCTCGGGGCCCGAGGTCGAGCTCGCGTCGCACCCGGACG
>DASQUK010000206.1:0-4326 GCA_035641315.1 Acidimicrobiales bacterium
GTTTCGATGATGACGAGGTCCGGCTCGTTCGGCGTTTGGCGCCGCACATCGCCGAAGGGCTGCGGCGGGCGCTGCTGCTCGGCGGCATGACGCCACCGTCGACCGGCACCCGCGGCCCGGGAGTGATCGTCGTCGACGACGACATGGCGGTGACGTCGATGAACGCCGAGGCCGAACGATGGATGGCCGAGCTCGTCGAACCGGCATGGATGGACCTCGGACACGGCGCCCTGCCGGCGGCCGTGTTCGCAGCAGCCGCGGCGATGGCGCGCCACGACACCGACGACGACGCGCCACGTCCGACGGTACGGCTGCGGGCGCTCGACGGGCACTGGCTCACACTCCACGCATCGCCCCTCGGTGGCAAGACGAGCGGGCTCACGGCGGTGGTCCTGGAAGCGGCGCGGCCCGCTGACGTGGCGTCGATCTACCTCGACGTCCTCGGCCTCACACCAGCCCGGACTCGTGTGGCATCGCTCGTGCTGCAAGGTCGATCAACCCGGCAGATCGTGAACGAGCTCCAGATCTCGTCCCATACGGTCCCAGGAGCATCTCCGGGCCGTGTTCGACAAGCTCGGCGTCGCCAGTCGTCGCGAGCTCGTCGCCACACTTCTCGGCGACCATCACTGAGACATCCGCCGGATCCCGCTGACAATGGGACGCGCTCTGGCCGAACGCGCCCGCACGTCGGTGCACAGCAGCCGGGACGGGAAGGCGTCGTGGTGTTCGACGCCGCATGTGAGGCAGTCGTCGACGGCTTCTCCGTGTCCATGGTCGTCGGGCCGGCACTCGTCCTCGCCGCAAAGGGCGTGGGCCGGCCGCTCTCATCGGCGACACGCGCGACCAGGTCGCCGCCGAGGTGTCACAGAACACGCCGCCGGCCGGCCGGTATCGACGACCACCTGCCGCCAAGCTCGGCGGCGCCCGTCAGACCTCTTCCGCGACGACGTCGCTGCCTGTGAGAGCGCGACCGATCGACGTTCTGCGGTCGTCGAGCCCGCGCCCGAATGCTCCGACCTCGACGTTGTCCAGCTCGCCGACGGCGCGCTTGAGGCTCGCCAGCATCGCCAGGACGGCCGATCGCGGCAACGCCGGCGATCTCTCGTTCGGATCAATGAGGAAGGTACGTCGCGCCCTCGTGCGAGTGACCGATCCACAACTTCAGGTCATACCTCTCGTGATCGTCTGCCTCGACGACCTTGTTCTCCCACAGGTCAGTGAGGGGAGCGTGTTTGGCCAGCTAGACGGGCATGCGCAGGTCAGCCGCGCCAGCCCCGTGCCACAGCTTCAATCGGACGCGAAACCGGCGTCCGCCGTGGCATCCGCCGTGAGGCGCCAAGCGTCAGCCTTGAATCGCGTTGCGCCCCGGTCCGAGAGGAGAATGCTGGGCACCCGAGGCCGCGTGTGGCAGAAGCGGCGGAACGATCTCCAGCGCCGGTGATGGATGCCCTCTGATGTCGCCGCGTGGGCCGGATTGAACCGGCGACCTCTGCGTCCCGAACGCCGCGACAACCCTGCTACCAGGTGCTTCGGCGCCTACAGGGCGCCACCTGGAACGCCCTACAACCCGTCTCGCGCCTCAAATGGCGGAAGGATGCGGCGGGCCGCGGTGCGAATCTCCCGGCGTCCGCGGGCTGGCGATCACTCTTGAAGCTCCGCCGCGGCCAAGTGCCGTCGATCTCGACCACCGCCCCGTACCCGTGTCAGAGCGGCCCATATCGCCCTCTGGTGAGCTTGTCGAGGACACGGACAAGCGCGTGGCCTTCGACGCGCAGGTCGCCTTTGAACGGCATGGCGATCGCCAGCAACAGCGCGAGGTCCAACGGGATGAGCGCCACGATTCCGGCGATGGCCAGGCCGTGGGCATGGTCGAGGTGCAGCGCGAGCACGACGGCGTTGAGTGTGAGCACGACGCCGCTAAGGAATGCCAGCAGGAACAGCGGTGCGGGGAGGTCAGGGGCGGCGGCGTTGAGTCGTTCGGCGTGGGTCACGGCGACGGCGTCGGCGGCGGTGGTGAGGTCGTTGGACACGGATGCCGGCACGTCGGGCTTGGCTGCGATGCCGCGGACGCGGTACTGCAGTTCGCTCATGCGGTCGTGGGTCGCCTCGCAGCCGACACCATCGGCGAGCGCCGGCCACTCCTCGTTCAGGACCGAGCCCAGGTAGGCGGCGAGGTCGCGGCGGATCGTGGCGCCGTCGCAGCCCGGTGACTGGCTGATCCACGCGAGGCGGACGCACGCGTCGGCTTCCATGCCGACGATGTGCTCGGCCTCGCTGTGCTGACCCCACTCGGTTGTGATCACGAAGGCGGTGAGGAATGCGAACAGCACCCCCAGGGCACCCATGAACGGACCCGCGATGGTCTCAAGGTCCGCCTGAGCCTGGGCGCTGATGACCGTGTCGAGCACCACGTAGGCCACTGCGGTCCACACCGCGAACCACGTCAGGAACATCCCGAACAGCGCCGCCCACGTTCGTCCCGCGAGCGAGCGCACGAACCGCCCGAGCCAGGACCCGGGGGCCATGCTGAGGGCCGGCGCCCGGCCGCGAGCGACCTCGGGTGCGGTGGGCCGTGGCGCGGCTGTCACCATCGGGTCACAGCCCATATGCCTCGAGGAGGTGCAGCCACACCTCGCTGACGGTCGGAAAAGCGGGCACTGCGTACCACAGCGGTTCGAGGGTGTGTTCGAGAGTGACCTCTCGGGCGATCACGATGGTTGCCGAGTGCGGCAGCTCCTGCATTCCGGGCCCGGTGAAGGTTGCGCCCACGAGGATGCGCGTCCCCTGATCGACGACGAGCTGGCTCGTATCCGACGCGCCCTGGCCGAGTGTGTGCAGGCACCGGGCACGTCGCCGGTCGGGTACCCCACCGAGCGCCCGTGGAATCCCTTGTCGCGCGCTTGCTGCTCGGCGCGGCCCACGGCACAGACCTGCGGGTCGATGAAGGGCACACGAGGGACGATGTCGTTGCCGGCGACGTCGGTGGCGTGCCTGCCGAGGATGACGTCCCTACAAAGCCGGCCTTGGTGCTTGCCGATGTAATCCCTTCAGCCGGTGGCGTCGACGACGTGCACCATGGCGCTGCCGAGGGCCGACCGTTGACCTGGATGTCAAGCATCTGCGCGCCCGGGTGGATGCGACGGATCGACACATGCTCGAAGCCGTGGCGGCGGGCAATAGTGACCGGCGTGCTGACGACCGGCGACGTCTCGCCTGCCCCGCTCGGCCGAGCTCGCTGCAAGCGCCAGCGCGACCCGGAGGCAGGCTCCTCCTTGAGCGCTGAGGCCATCAGGACGAATGCAGGACTCCGCGGAACCGTGGCTGCAGCTCCGTCCCACGCCCGTGCGGGTCCGGCGCAACGATCAAAGCCGTAGAGATCGTCGATAGCGACGACGGTGTCGAGCGCCCGCTTGGCCGCCGGTTTGATCCATACCCGCACCGCACACCGGGCATGGCGTCGGAGCGGCAGGTGACGGCGGTCGAGGATGCCGGCCTGTTCGCTGCTGCTGATGTGGCGCCAGCAGCGACATGAGTTGGCCGGATCGATCACGCCGCACCGGTTGTCGATCACGTAACGCGGGGGCGCCGGGTCCGCGAGAGCCGCTGGCGGAACGCCGCACGGCCGCACTCGAGGATCACGGCTCCCCCGACGTCGCTGAGGCCGATCACGTTGGCGAAGAGATGTGCGGCCCGCTGCGGCCGGGGGAGGCACAACAGCACCCCGTAGGGGCAGCTGGCGCGGATCCCATCACGGACGAGGCCATACTCGGCTTCGTCGATGGTGCTGTCGATGTCACCCATTCCCGAGTCGAGGAACGCGGCGAACGCCCTGGGTCCCTTGACTGAGGATTCGACCAGGCGTTGACAGTCCCGAGCAGGCCGCGCAAACCCCCCGTGTAGGCCCAGGTCGTGAACTTCGAGCGGCGTTCGAAGGTGCCCAGCCGGGTGACGATCCGGATGAGACTCTCCTGAGTGGCGTCCTTGGCGTCGTTGAGATGGCCGACGAACCGCAGCGCCAACCGGCACGTGAGATGCCGAGGTTCCTGGACCAGCGCGGTCAGCGTGTCGCAGTCCCCGTCAGGCGGCTCGTCGGGTGAGCTCGTCCACATCATCGGCGTCCTGATCTACGTCAGGGGGTCCCTTTCGGCATGAGCCGAACAAGCCAAGAACCTCAAGGAGCATCACCGCCACGGGCCGCGAGCGGTGCTCGGCGACGCGCCGTGGCGCTGGCGTCAACCCTTTGGCTCCCCGGGGTCCCCGTCGCGAGGGGTAGCGGACATTGTCGAAGCGGTCGCGTAGTCCGTGTGCTCCATGCCGTCGAGTTCG
>DASQUK010000207.1:0-32282 GCA_035641315.1 Acidimicrobiales bacterium
TCGTCGGACCCCGGCACGTCCAGCGAAGACCCCGCCTCGCCGTCCTCGGCGTCCTTCCCGTCGGACGACGACGGCGCCGGCCGGTCCGCCAGCGGCCACCACAGGTCGAACAGCACGTCGTAGGCCGGGCGCTGCGCCGCCCGCTGCAGCAGCACCGCCGCCAGCCCGTGCCGCAGCTGCTCGCGGTCGAGCAGGTCGACGACGGTGAGAATCTCCGCCGCGTCGACGGCCTGGCTGATCCCGACCGGGATGCCGGCCTCCCGCACCGCACGGACGAAGCCGTCCAGGTGCCCGGCCAGCCCGCCGGGCTCGGTCGAGGTGAAGCGGGCGGCGGCACTCATTAGTTCAGCCGGAGCTCGGCCGCGGCCCGGTCCTGGTCGCTGGCGTGCTTGAGCACCACGCCGAGGGTCGACCGCACCGCGTCCTCGTCGAGGGTGTCCAGGCCCAGCTCGAGCAGCGTCTGCGCCCAGTCGAGGGTCTCGGAGATCGACGGCGACTTCTTCAGCTCCAGCGCGCGCAGCGCCCGCACGGTGCGCACCAGCTGCTCGGCCAGGCCGGGCGCGAGGTCGGGCACGCGGGAGAGCACGATCTCCCGCTCCCGCTCGGCCGACGGGTAGTCCAGCGCCAGGTACAGGCAGCGCCGCTTGAGCGCCTCGGACAGCTCGCGGGTGTTGTTGGAGGTGAGGAACACGAGCGGGATCTGCGTGGCCCGCACCGTGCCCAGCTCGGGGATCGACACCTGGTAGTCGGACAGGATCTCCAGCAGCAACGCCTCGGTCTCGACCTCGACGCGGTCGACCTCGTCGATCAGGAGGACCACGGGCTCGTCGGCCCGGATGGCCTCGAGCAGCGGCCGGGTCAGCAGGAACTCGTCGGAGAAGATGTCGTCCTCGAGCTCCTCCCAGGTGGTGCCGTCGTTGCGCTCGGCCTGGATGCGCAGCAGCTGCTTCTTGTAGTTCCACTCGTACAGCGCCTTGGACTCGTCGAGGCCCTCGTAGCACTGCAGGCGGATGAGGCGGGCACCGGTGAGCTCGGCCACCGACTTGGCGAGCTGCGTCTTGCCGGTGCCGGCAGGCCCCTCGACGAGCACCGGCTTGCCGAGCCGATCGGCGAGGTAGACGACGCCCGCGATGCCCTCGTCGGCGAGGTAGTCGACCTTCCCCAGGGCCTCACGGACGCCGGCGACGGACTCAAAACGGTAGGCCTGGTCGCTCATTGTGCTCCTGATTCGCTCGCTTGCGCTCGCTCATTGCGCCAGGCTACCGGTCGCCTTGACCAGACGGTCAACCATGAAGCGCCGGCGGACGGCGCAACCTGCGTTCGAAAACGCGGAAATCCGGAAGATCCGAACGCCGGAACGCCCGGACCCAGACGGCTGGGGCCGGCCGCTGCCCGCGGGGGAGGCGACCGGACGCCCAGGGTCAGACCAACCTTTCCCCAACCTCCGGTCGGGGACACTCGACCTGCGGCGCATCCAGGCAGCGCCGCGTCTCCCCCGGTAACCCCAGCCACGGGGTCGGGGGTAGCTTGTCCGCCCGCCCGCTGCCCCCGACCCCGCTACCGGCTACCGCCCTTTCCAGCGCGTAGACTCCGGCCTGCCAAGACGGGCGGGTGTCACAAGACGGGCAGGTGTCAAGGGGTTGCTGTGGACCGCGATCTGGTAGCGCGACGTCGCGTCATCGAGCGGGCGAGGGGCGAGCTGCGCGCCGTCCGCCGCCCCGCGCCGCACAGCGCGGCCCCCAGCCCGGCGGGCAGGTCCGTCGTCAGCTCCGTCATCCGCGCGTCGTGGCAACGTTGCGCGCTCGAGCTCGACACCGAGCGCGAGGCGGCTCCGGTCGAGCCCGCCGATGAGGCCTGGGAACGCTGGGAGTCGTCGCCCATCCGCCGCGCCGTTCCCCGCCTGACGACCCGGCTCGAGACGATCGCGGCCAGCGGGGACCTCATCGTGTCCGTCAACGATCCACAGGGCCGGCTCATGTGGGGCTGGACGCCGAAATGGCTGCGGAGCGGCGCCGAGCGCATCGGCCTCGTGCCGGGCGGTGTGTGGAACGAGACCACGACCGGCACCAACGGGGTCGCCACCGCGCTGGCCGCCGACCTACCCGTGTCGGTGTTCGCCAGCGAGCACTGGCTGGCCCCGTTCCGCGACTGGGTGTGCTACGCCGCGCCGGTCCACGCGCCGGACGGGTCGCAGGTGGGCGCGCTCAACCTCTCGACCAAGTGGGACCATGCCAACCCCCTCGGGCTGGCAACGGTGACCACGCTCGCCGGGCTGGTCGAGCACGAGTTGCGGGCGGTCGAGGGCGATTGGGTCGCGGTCCAGCATGGACCGGTGCTGCACCTCGGGCTCCTCGGCCGGCGGCACGCCGCTCTGGGTGACACTCCGCTGGCGCTGTCGCTGCGCCAGCTCGAGATCCTGACGATCCTCGCTGTGGTCGACACCGCCACCCTCGACCAGCTCCACGCGCTGCTCTACGGCGACCGGCCGGTGGCCGCCACCACGCTCAAGGGCGAGATCTCGCGGCTGCGCCGCGCCCTCGACGGGCGGATCGCGTCGCGTCCCTACCGCCTCACCGTGCCGTGCCGTGCGGACGCTCTACGCCTGCTGGAACGACTGGAGGTGGGCGACGTCGACGGTGCCAGCGAGCTGTACGGCGGGCAGTTGCTGCCGGCGAGCGACGCACCCCTGGTGGTGGAGCGGCGTCACCACATCGACGTGGCCCTGAGGACGGCCTTGCTGCGGGATGGCACCACCGCCGCCCTGCTGCGCTATGCCGAGGTCCACCCCTACGACGTGGAGGTGCTGGAGCAGGCCGTGACCACCGCCGCGCCCGGCGATCTCCTGCTGCCCACGGCCGTGGCGCGCCTCACGGCGGCCCACAGGCTCCTGGCCTGAGCGGGCCGCCCCTTCAGGCCCTGGCCGCCGGCTCGCGCTCGCCCCCACCCAGGTTGGCGTCGACGGCGGCGCCCAGCTTGTCGAGCACGGCCAGCAGCTGGGCGCGCTCACGGCCGTCGAGCACCGCGAACGCCTCACCCATCGCCGCCGTGCGGATCGCCCAACCGTCGTCGTAGACGCGGCGCCCGCGTGGGGTGATCGCCACCATCGTGGCCCGGCCGTCGACCGGGTCGGGGCGCCGCTTCACCAGGCCGTCGCGCTCCAGCCCGTTGACCGTGGATGTCATGGTTCGCGCCGCCACGTCGAGGCACACGCTCAGCTCGCCGATGCGGGTGGCCCCCTCCATCAGCTCGCGCAGCACCTTGAGGCGGGCCATCGACAACTTGGTGTCGCGGAAGCGAGCATCGCTGAAGCGGCGCAGCGCGTGGGCGACCCCGAAGAAGGCGTCGGCCAACTCGTCGGGGTACGGCCCGTTCTCTGCGTGGCCTGATCGAGGGGCCGACCACCGGCTGGAGCTCCGGGTCGGTCCTCGGCGCCTTCGCCATCGGGCTCGCGCTCCTGGCGGCGTTCCTGTGGTGGGAGGGCCGCACCGACCACCCGATGCTCGACATCGACTTCTTCCGCAACCCCCGCTTCTCGGCCGCCAGCGCCGCCATCACGCTCACGTTCATGGCGCTCATGGGGGTCATCTTCGGGCTGACACAGTACCTGCAGTCGGTGCAGGGGTTCAGCCCGCTCGAGGCCGGGGCGGTCCTGCTCCCGATGTCGGCCGTGATGATGGTGATGGCGCCCACCTCGGCGCACATCGTCGAGTGGGCCGGCACCAAGCTGGTGCTCGGCACGGGGCTGCTGATCGTGGCGGTTGCGCTGACCTTGCAGTCGTTGCTCCAGGTCGACACGGCCACGGTCGTGATCATCCTGATGTCGATGCTGCTCGGCCTCGGCATGTCGAACGTGATGGCGCCGGCGACCGAGTCGATCATGGGATCGCTCCCCCGGGCCAAGGCCGGCGTCGGCTCGGCGGTCAACGACACCACCCGGCAGATGGGCGGGGCGCTGGGCGTCGCGCTGATCGGCAGCCTGCTGTCGACCCGCTACCAGAGCGACGTCGATGCCGGGCTCGGCGGCGCGCGGAACGTCTCGTCGGAGTTGCTCGACCACGTCGGCGCCAACGTGCAGGCCGGCGTGAACATCGGCCGGGGCACGCCGGCACCGCTGGGCGATCGCATCGTGGACGTCGCCCACCACGCCTTCCTGTCCGGGTACCACCTGGCGGTGCTGGTGGCGGCCGGCATCACGCTGCTGGCAGCGATCGGCGTGTTCCGCTGGCTGCCGGCCCGGGCTGCGACGCCGACAGAGGCCCCGGCCCCGGATGAGGCTCGGGCCGACGGTGACGAGGCGCAGGGACTGGAGCCGGCGATCGAGGGCGCGACGAGCGGCTGATTTCGGCACCACGCCGGCGTTTTCGGGACGGGAATGGCCCCTGGAGCGGCCATTCCCGTCCTCGAAACACGCCGGGCTAGGGGATCAGCAGCACGCGGCCGAAGGCCTGCCGGCTCTCGATGTAGCGGTGGGCCTCGGCTGCGTCGGCCAATGGGAACGTGCGGTCGATCGCCACCCGCAGCTCGCCGCCCGCCACCCGTTGGAGCAGCTCGGCGACGAGCGCGTGGACCCGGTCCGGCTGCATCATCATCTCGAGGCCCAGGAACACGCCCGTGATCGTGCCGTTCTTGGTCATGAGGGGCCACACGTCCGGCGCCGCCTCCTCCCGCCCGGCCCGACCCACCCAGCTGATGCGCCCCCGGTAGGCGAGGGCGGCGACACTACTCTCGAGCACGCGCCCGCCGACCGGGTCGACCACGAGGTCGACGCCCCGCCCCTCGGTGATCGCCATCACCTCGCGGACGACGTCGCCGGTGGCGTAGTTGATCGGGTGGTCGAGGCCGTAGTCACGCAGCCGCTCCAGTCGCTCGTCGCTGGACGCGGTGGCCAACACCGTGGCCCCGGCCGCCTTGGCCAGCTGGATGGCGGCCAGGCCCACGCCGCCCGCCCCGGCCTGGACCAGCACCGTCTCGCGGCCGGCGCCCCGGAGGTGGCCGAACTCGAACAGGCAGTCGTGGGCGGTGGCGAACTCGATGGGCACGGCGGCCGCATCCTGGACGGAGAGCCCGTCGGGCAGCGGCCACACCGAGGCGACCGGCACGCTCACCAGCTCGGCGTGGGACCCGGCAAACATCGTGGCCACGACCTGCTGCCCCACGGCCAGTCCCTCGACCCGCTCCCCCACCTCGCGCACGGCGCCGGCGGCCTGGTAACCCACGATGTGGGGCGCGGAGGGGATCTCCCCCGACTGCCGGTGGAGCAGGTCGCCGCCCTGCACGCCCACCGCCTCGACCGCGATGATCACCCCGTCCGGCCGCAGCTCGGGATCGGGGACCTCGGCGTAGCGGAGCACCTCCGGCCCGCCGGTCCGGTCGTAGACCGCAGCCTTCATGTCGTCAGACCCTACGACCGAATCTGGCCGTCGCCGTGGACGACGTACTTCTCGGTGGTGAGCTCGCGCAGGCCCATGGGGCCGCGAGCGTGGAGCTTCTGGGTCGAGATGCCGATCTCGGCGCCGAAGCCGAACTCCTCGCCGTCGACGAACCGGGTCGACGCGTTGACCAACACCGCCGCCGCATCCACCTCACGCGTGAAGCAGTCCGCAGCGGCCAGGTCCCGGGTGACGATGGCCTCGCTGTGCCCGGACCCGTAGCGGGCGATGTGGTCCACGGCCGCGTCGAGCGAGGGGACGACCCGCACGGCCAGCTTGAGGGCGAGGAACTCTCGGGCCCAGTCGTCCTCGGTTGCCGCGCCGACCCGGTCGGGGCCCAGCGTGCGCCGCGCCGCGTCGTCGCCCACCAGGTCGACCCCCTCGAGCCGAGCGGCCAGCTGGGGCAGGAGCTCGGCGGCCACCGCCTCGTGCACCAGGAGCGTCTCGGCGGCGTTGCAGACCGAGGGGCGCTGGGTCTTGGCGTTGACGACGATGTCGGCGGCCATGGCCAGATCGGCGGCGGCGTCGACGTAGACGTGGCAGTTGCCGTCGCCGTCGATCACGTAGGGCACGCTGGCGTTGTCGAGGATCGAGCGGATCAGCGACGGCCCACCCCGGGGGATCAGGCAGTCGACGGTCTCCCGCCGCCGCATGAACTCGACCGCCGCCTCGCGGGAGGTGTCCTCGACCAGGACCAGCGCGTCCTCGGGGAGCCCGGCCTTGGCCAGCGCCTCGCGCAGGACGCCGGCGATGGCGACGTTCGACCGGATCGCGCCCGAGGAGCCCCTCAGGAACGCGGCGTTGCCGGACTTGAGGCACAGCCCGAAGGCGTCGCTGGTGACGTTGGGGCGGTTCTCGTAGATGATGGCCACCACCCCAAGCGGGACGCGGATCTTGTGGATGCGCAGCCCGTTGGGGCGGGCCCAGCCCTCGGTGATCTCGCCCACGGGATCCGCCAGGCCGGCCACCTGGCGCAGGCCGCCCGCCATGGACTCGACCCGGGCGGGGGTCAGGCGGAGGCGGTCGACGACGGTGTCGCTGACGCCGGCGGACTGCTCGCGTTCGACGTCCTCGGCGTTGACGGCGACCAGGTCGTCCGCCCGCTCGACGAGGAGATCGGCGGCGGTGAGCAGGGCGGTGTCCTTGGCGGCGGTGGACGCCGTGGCCAGCACCCGGCTGGCCGACTTGGCGCGTCGTCCCTGCTCGGCAATGGCAGACATGCCGCCCATCGTACGGACCGTTCTGTCAGCACTCACGCGCGATGAGAACGGTGAGCGCTGACAGAACGAGGAAGGTCAGCGCGCGACGCCCGTGATGGCGAAGCGCTCGACCCCTTGGACGTGGCCGCCGGTCGACACCACGATCGTGAGCGCCGGGTCGGTCGCGCCGGAGAACGAGACGGTGGTCTGCCACGGCGTCGCTTCGCCACCGGCGGGCAGGCAGCACGACTCGCCGATCGGGGCCTCCGACGACGGCTGCCGCACCTGCACCCGCAGGCTCTCGTCGACGCCGGTGATGCGGCCGCCGACCGTGATCGGCGAGGACACGCCCGAGCCGTAGCCCGGCGTCTCGAGCGTCAGGTCGGTGTCGCGGGTGCCGACGACCTCCCACGGGGCGTCGTCGCCGGTGCCGAACCGCACGAGGTGGACCACCGCGGACGTCGAGAGCTGGCCCGAACCCGGGTCGTAGCCCACGCTCACCCACGCCTCCCGGTCACGCACGTCACTGCCGACGACCCGGTCGATCTCGCCGAAGCCGAGGAAGCCGGTCGTGAACGACAGGGCCGTCTGCTCGGCATCGAGGTGCCACGGCTGGCTGCCCTGGGCCTCGTACTGGTCGCGCCAGGCGTCGGCCTCGGCCTGGGTCCGGAAGGGCCACAGCGGCTGGTAGCGGAACTCGGTGTCGGCATCCGCCGTCGAGCCCTCGCTGGAGAACCGCACGGGGAAGGCCGTGACGTCCGAGAGCGCACCGGCGATCCCCGAATCGGTGCCGGCGACCACGATGGCGTGCGACGATGCCGGCCGGTCGAAGTCCACGTTCACAGAGAACGGCTCGAGCGTCTCGCCCGCACCGGCGATGGCCACGGCATCGCCCAGCTCGCCGTAGGAGCCGGCACGGTCGCGCACATCGACGATCACCGTGCCCTCGTAGCCGCTGGCACGGCCGCTGACCCGCAACGGGGACGCCACGTCGGCGAGCGGCTGCGGCGAGTCGATCTGGACGTTGGCGCTCGCCGCCGCCGTGACCCACCAGTGCTCGCCGTCGAGCTGCCTCAGGACGAGCGTGGTGGCCACCCGCTCCGACACCTCGCCGCTCTCGTCGCGGGAGAACACCTCGATCTCGCCGGCGCCGGGCTCACCGGCCCGGAACTCGGACAGCGGAACGTCGGAGATGCCGAAGAAGCCCTCCACGAACGACCGACCGGCCTCGACGGGATCGGCGTAGCGGTCGGATCCCGCGGGGTCGGGCCACATCGCCTGATCGAGGTTGGCCGCCGGCGGAGCCGGCGCCACCGTCGTCGACGGCGTCGACGTCGAGGGCGGGCTCGTCGAGGGCACGGTCGTCGGCGGCTCGACATCCGTGATGGGCGGTGACGGCTCGTTGCTGATCTTGGTGCCACCGTCGTCGCCCAAGCGGGGCAGGGCCACTGCCAGGACCGCGGCGGCCGCCACACCCGCACCGGCCGCCAGGGCCCGGCGCCGGCGCCGCGCGGTGCGCACCCGCGTGCGGATCGCATCGAGGCTGGCATCGTCCGGTCGCACGTCCGCGGCGTGGGCATGGACGGCGGTGCGCAGGCGGTCCTCGAGGTCAATGTTCGGGCTCATCGTTCCTCCTCCCCGAGGATGTGGGCGAGTGTGGCGAGGCCGCGATGCACGTGGGTCTTCACCGAACCGGCCGACACACCCATCGCGGCGGCGGTCTCGGCCTCGGGTAGGTCTAGGAAGTAGCGCAGCGCCAGCGCCTCGCGCTGGCGGTCGGGCAGGCGGCGCAGGGCGGCCACGATGCGCTCGTGCTCGGCGCCCGCGACCGCCGAGGACTCCGGTGTGGCCGCCGCCGGCTCCACGGTGCGCCGGGCGTCGTGGCGTTCCCGCACCTTCTGGTGCCGGAGCTGCGAGCGGGCACCGTTGAGCACGCAGCTGCGTAGGTAGGCCGGCGCCCGGTCGAGCTGGCGCAAGCCGCCCCAGCGGAGGTGCAGCTTGACGAAGGCGTCCTGCACGACCTGCTCCGAGAGCCCGCGGTCGCCCAGCACCAGCGACGCCAGGCGCACCAACGACGCGTAGTGCTCGTGGTGGAGCGCCGCCAATGGGTCGGCGGCCCGCCGCGCCCGGCGCTCCACGCCGGCGTTGACACGCGCGTCGAGGCCGTCGACCTCGACAGCCGGGGGGTGGAGGGCGGCCGCCGGCCTGGGGCTCCTGCTGCCTCGCAGGAAGCCGCGCCGCCCGACCCCGCCAGGTGGGACGCTCATCACCGTCATCATCCCCTACCGACGCCAGCCGGCCCCATCCGGTTGACACGGTCCTCCCGGGCTGCGTCGCCGTCGTCGGTGCCCGCGTGGCAGGCTCAGCGTCCTATGGAGGCGCGGCAGGCCACCGACGGGGACATCCGGCCCCTCGCCACCGTGCTCGCCCGGGCCTTCCACGACGACCCCGTGATGACATGGCTGTTCGGCGAGCGGCCCGGCCCCCGTCTTCGCCGGCTGCGGCGCTGGTTCGCCTCCGAGGCCCGGCGCCACCGTCGCCACGGACAGGTGCTGGTGGGTGATGGCCACGAAGGGGCGGCGTTCTGGGATCCCCCCGGGCTCTGGAAGTCCGGCTGGAGGGAGATGCTGCGCGCGGCGCCGGTGATGGTGCCCGCCGTCGGTCCCCGGATCCCCCGGGCGATCAGGGCCTTCGACCTCATCGAACGTGCCCACCCCCGCGAGCACCACTGGTACCTGTCGGTCCTCGGCACCGACCCTCCCCACCAGGGCCGGGGCGTCGGCACGGCGCTGGTCGATCCAGTGCTGGCCCGCTGCGACCGCGAGGGACTGGGTGCGTACCTCGAGTCGTCCAAGCCCCAGAACATCCCGTACTACGAGCGCTTCGGCTTCGGCGTGACCGGACAGATCGACCTGCCGTCCGGTCCGCCCGTGTGGCCCATGTGGCGCGACCCGCAGCCGCCACGCTCGTGAGCCGGCTCCGCCCGTCCGTACCCCTCCGCTCACGGGTCCTGTCGCCTCCGGTGCAGGGCCTACCGCCGCCGGCGCCCGTAGGCGCCGACAGCGGCCCCGCATCCTCAGCGCCACCCGCTCGCTGCCCGCCCTCCGCCGGAAGACAAGATGCGGCCTCGGCCTGCGGCCGAGCCGAGGTCCTCTTGTGACCGGCAACGCCTCGGCCGTGCTCGACGACGCCGTCGCCGCCTTCGTCGCCGACCTGGTACCCGAGGTCGAGGCGCTGGCGGCGAGCGTGCCGGCCATCGACACGTCGCGGCTGCGTTCCGACGTCGTGGTCGACGCCTACAACCTGGCCTGCGGGTTCATCGACGCCGACGGGCTCCACACCGACGCCGAGCTCTGGGCGCTGATCCGTGCCTTCGGGCCCCAGGTGCGGACCGACCTGCGCCGGGCCACGCCCCGCGCCCTGCGCGACGCCGGGCTGGTCGCCGGCCGGCGCACCTACCTCGAGCGGCCCTCGACCCTGCTCGACATCCTGGTGCGCTCGGACGCCCGCGACGGCGGATCCCGCGCCGGCGTCTACGCCCGCCGGGCGGCGCAGATCGGCCACGCCATCGCCTCGCTCGACCTGCTGCCGTCGCGCACCGAGCTCGACGCGGTGGAGCGCTTCCGGGCCATGGTGCAGCGCACCGTCGATGCCGCCCACGACGATGCGGGTCACGCGGGCCCGGCTCCGGGCGCCGCCACCGCCGGCGGATCTGTCACGACCGGGCCAACGGTCGACGCCGGCGCCGCGGCGCTCCCGCCGCCCCGACCGCTCGAGGAGCTGCTGGCCGAGCTCGACGGCCTCATCGGCCTGCTCGAGGTCAAGCGCGAGGTGCACCTGGTGGCCAACCTGCTGCGGGTCCAGCAGATCCGGCGCGAACGCGACCTGCCGGTGCTCGAGGCCAGCCGCCACCTGATCTTCACGGGCAACCCGGGCACGGGCAAGACCACGGTGGCCCGCCTGCTCGCCCAGATCTACCGCACGCTGGGCGTGGTCGACCGGGGTCACCTGGTGGAAGCCGACCGGTCGGGCCTGGTGGCCGGCTTCGTCGGCCAGACCGCGGGCCGGGTGGTCGCCGCCTTTGACCGCGCCGACGAGGGGGTCCTGTTGATCGACGAGGCCTACAGCCTCACCCGGGGCGGCGAGAACGACTTCGGCCGCGAGGCCATCGACATGATCGTCAAGCTGGTGGAGGACCGGCGCGACCGGCTGGTGGTGATCCTGGCGGGCTATCCCGAGCAGATGGCCGAGCTGGTCGACGCCAATCCCGGGATGCGGTCGCGGTTCCCCCGCACGATCCACTTTCCCGACTACACCGACGACGAGCTGCTCGCCATCTTCGAGGCCATCGGGCGGGAGGGCCGCTATCAGCTCGACGACGCTGGCCGCCGAGCCGTGCGGGCATGGTTCGCCGCCCAGCCCCGCGACGCCGGGTTCGGCAACGGTCGCCTGGCCCGCAACCTGTTCGAGGCGGCGGTGGCCAACCAGGCCACCCGCTTGGTGGCCATCGACCGGCCCACCGACGAGCAGCTCACCACACTCACCGCCGAGGACATCCCGGCGCAGGTGACCGCGTGAAGGCGCTCGCCGCGCTGGCCGTGGCGCTCGGGTTGATCGTCGCCGCCGTCGTCGTGCGCAACGTGCTCGACGAGGACGACGACGCGGACGGGTCGTCCGCCGGAGGGGACACCACCCTGGTCTGCCCCACCGAGCTGGCCGACGCCTGTGCAGCCCTGGAGGACGACGTGACCGTCCGGGTGGAACCGGCCGCCACCACCGCCGAGGCCCTCGCCACCGCAGCGGACGCCGCGGAGGCCGACGCAGACGTGTGGCTGGCCCCGGCGGCGTGGGCCGAGCTGGTCGCCGACCAGCGCGACCGGGCCGGCGCACCGGTGCTCGTGGGCGAGGCTTCCGCTGTGATCGCCCGGTCCCCCGTCGTGTTGGTGGTCTGGAGCGACCGTGCGGTCGCCCTCGAGTCCGGCGCCTGCGCCGGGACGATCGGGTGGCGGTGCCTGGGCGACGCGGCCGACCGGCCCTGGGGCAGCGTCGGCGGCGAGAGCGCCTGGGGGCCGCTGAACGTCGGGCTGACCGACCCGGACACCGCCGGCGGCCTGGTGGTCCTGGGCGGCGCAGCGTCGGGCTTCTTCGGCAGCCCCGAGTACGCGGCCAACGACATCGGCGGCGAGCTCACGGCCTGGCTGGGGGCGATCGGCGCCCAGGCCGGCACGGCGTCGTCGGACGTGGTGAACGAGATGCTGACCCGGGGCGCCGGGCGATTCAGCGCCGTGGGCGCCCTCGAGGCGGACACGCCGGCGGGGATCGCGGACCGGGGCGACGTGCAGGTGATCTACCCTGCGCCCGTGGCGACGGCGGACCTGGTGGCCATCCCGATCGGTGATGCGGCCGGCGCCGCCGCCGACATCGCAGGGGACGGCGACCTGCGCGACGCCCTCGCCGGTGCCGGATGGCGGGTCGGCGGCGAGGATCTGCCCGAGGACGACGGCCTGCCCGCCGGGGGTGTGTTGGGGGCCCTGCTGGCCCGCTGGGACGAGGTGACGGGATGAGGCCGATCGCGACGCTGTGGAGCCGATGGGCGGCGGTGCTGGTTGTCGGCGGGTTGGTGGCGTCCGCGTGTTCCGGCGGCGACGACGGCGACGACCGCGGCGGCGCCGGGGGCGCAGCCGAGCTCGAGGATCCCGGCGACTGCATCGTGGTCGACGTCGCCAGCTCGCCCGAGAAGCTCGAGCTGCTCGGCGACCTGGCCGACAGCTTCAACGAGTCCGACGCCGCCACGGTCGGCGACGAGTGCGCGTTCGTCCGGATCCAGAACAAGTCGTCGGGCGCAGCCGAGCAGCTGCTCGCCAACGGGTGGGACGAGTCCGTCGAAGGTCCCCGTCCGGTCATCTGGTCACCGGCGGCGTCGACGTGGGGGCAGGTGCTCAACCAGCACCTGTCCGAGGCGGGCCAGCCGCCGATGGCACCCGCCGACTCGGCACAGTTCATGCTCACGCCGCTGGTCATCGCCATGCCCCGACCGATGGCCGAGGCGCTGGGCTGGCCCGACACGCCGATCGGCTGGTCCGACGTGCTGGCCCTCGCCCGCGACGGCGCCACCAGCTGGAGCTCGCGGGGCCACCCGGAGTGGGGACCGTTCCGGCTGGGCAAGACCAATCCCAACTTCTCGACCAGCGGACTGTCGGCGCTCATCGCCCAGGGCTACGCCGCCACTGGCAAGACCAGCGGGCTGTCGCTGGAGGACCTGGCGGACCCGGCGGTCGACGCCTTCGCCACCGGGGTGGAGTCGGCGGTCGTCCACTACGGCGACACCACGCTCACATTCCTCAACAACTGGTACCGGGCCGACCAGCGGGGCAATCCCTACCAGTACGTGTCGGCGGTGGCCGTCGAGGAGAAGTCGGTCATCGACTACAACACCGGCAACCCCGACGGGATCCTCGACCAGGGCGAGGAGCCGCGTGAGCCCCGAGTGCCGCTCGTGGCCATCTATCCGGAAGAGGGCACGGTCTACAGCGACAACCCGTTGTTCGTGCTCGACGCCGAGTGGGTGGACGACCGGCAGCGGGAGGCGGCGGGCGCGTTCGTCGAGTACGTGCAGACGCCCGAGAACCAGGAGCGGGTGCTGGAGTACGGCTTCCGGCCCGGCATCGCCGACGTGCCGGTGGCGGCCCCGATCAGCGAGGCCAACGGCGTGAACCCGGCGACGCCGCAGACGCTGCTCGACGTGCCCGAGCCCGAGGTCCTGGCGGGGCTGCTCGACGACTGGGCCACGCAGCGCAAGTCGGCTCGGGTGCGGATCGTGATCGACGTGTCGGGATCGATGGGCGACCAGGGCGATCCGGAGACGGGCGCCACCAAGCTGGACCTGGCGAAGGACGCCGCCATCACCGCGCTCGAGGAGTTCAAGGACGACGACGAGGTCGGCCTGTCGGTGTTCTCGACCGAGCTGGGCCCGGGCGGCGACCAGGAGATGCTGGAGCTCGTCCCGCCCACGCGCGTGGCCGACGTCCGCGAGCAGCTCGCCAACCGCATCCGTGACCTGTTGCCGACCAACAACACGCCGCTGTACGCGGTGACCCAGCGCGCCTACGAGGAGGCGCTGGGCGACTTCGACCCCGCCCGGATCAACGCCGTGGTCCTGTTGTCCGACGGCCGCAACCAGGACGACGACTCGGCCGACGACCGCGATCAGCTCACCGAGCTGATCGACACGCTCCAGGCCGGCAGCGAGGGCCAGGCCAGCCGACCGGTCCGGGTCTTCCCCATCGCCTACGGCGCCGACGCCGACCTGCCCACGCTGCGCCAGATCGCCGAGGCGACCACCGCTGCGGTCTACGACTCGTCTGACCCCACCAGCATCGACAAGGTCTTCACCGCGGTCGTCAGCAACTTCTGACCCAGGTCCTCGCTTTCGGGGTCAGAAATGGTCGCTCCAGCGACCACTTCAGGCCCGAGAACGCGGGAGTTGGGCCCCTAGCGCAGCGAGCCGCGGACGTCGTGCAGGGCCAGGCCGAAGGCGATCTCGGAGATGCCGAAGAACAGGATGCGGATCCCCAACAGGAGGCCCAGGACGAGGATGGTCGCGTCCGGCCAGAACAGCGCCAGCACGCCTGCCGCGACGCTGAGCACCCCGGCCACGAAGAGCCAGCCCCATCCCTCCACCCGGAGGGCCAGCGCCCCGATGATGCGGGCCACGCCCGAAACCAGCAGCCCGATGCCCGTCACCACCGCCAGCACCCACAACGTGATGCCGGGCCACAGGGCTGCGAGCACGCCGGCCACGACCAACACCACGCCGGCGACGACGCCGAGGACGCTGCGGTAGCGCCCGACCGCCACCAGCTCGTCGAGCCCGTTGACGATCAGGCCGAAGGCCGCCAACAGCGCCACCGTGCGCACGGCGGTGAACAGGTCGAAGATCAGCAGCAGCCCCAGCGCCACGGCGACCGCCCCGAGCAGCAGGAACACCCACCAGCGCGACGACGCCCGCTCGAGCCCTGCCCGCTCCTCCGGCCAGTCGAAGTCACTCACCCGCGCTCAGCGTACGACCTGGGTGCACGGAGAGCGGCGAACCGTGCCGGCGCTCGGCTGGCAGCGACCGGACGATGCCGACGCGACACCCCTGGGCCGCCCCTCCGTCGTCGCCCGGCTACCTTGACGACACCGCACATGCCTAGCGTCGCGGAGCGCCGGCACTCGGCCCAGGGCGCCGCACCGGGTGCGGCACCAGCCGGCAGATTGGGAGGTCGCACTTGGCCAGCGTCACCTTCGAAAGCGTGACCAAGCGCTTCGACGACGTCGTCGCCGTCGACGCCCTCGACCTGGCGGTGGACGACGGCGAGTTCATGGTGCTGCTGGGACCCTCGGGCTGCGGCAAGACGACGGCGCTGCGGATGATCGCCGGGCTCGAGGACATCACCGACGGGAAGCTCCTCATCGGCGATCAGGTCGTCAACGACGTCGACCCGGCGCGCCGCGACGTGTCGATGGTGTTCCAGAGCTATGCGCTCTACCCGCACATGACCGTGCAGCGGAACATCGAATCGCCCTTGCTGGTCCGCCGTTACCACGCCGACGGGCCCGACCGCCCGGCCCGCAAGCTCACCCGATCCGAGCGCGACGAGCGCGTCAACGAGGCGGCCCGCGTGCTCGGGCTCGAGGGGTTCCTCAAGCGCAAGCCGGCGGCGCTGTCGGGCGGGCAGCGGCAACGGGTGGCGCTGGCCCGGGCCTTCGTCGGGCGCCCCCAGGCGTTCCTCATGGACGAGCCGCTGTCGAACCTCGACGCCAAGCTGCGCGCCCAGACCCGGCTCGAGTTGGTCGACCTACACCGGCGGGTCGAGACCACCGTCGTGTACGTCACCCACGACCAGGTCGAAGCCATGACCATGGCGCAGCGCATCGCCATCCTCTCCGCCGGCCGGCTGCAACAGGTCGGCACCCCGCAGGAGGTCTACGGCGCCCCCGCCAACCTGTTCGTCGCCCAGTTCATCGGCACACCGCCCATGAACACGCTGGCCGGCACGGTCACCACCAGCGACGGATCGGCAGCGGTCGAGGTCGGCGAGAGCCGGTTCCCCGTGCCGCCGGACCTGAAGACCCCCCTCGAGGAGGGCCAGCCGGTGATCGTGGGCGCCCGGCCCGAGCACCTCGACGTGTCCGCCGGCGGCAGCATCGCCCACCAGGTGCGGGCGGTCGAGTGGCTGGGCCACGAGTGCCTGGTCTTCGGCGCCGTCGGACCGTCGCCGGTGGTGGTCCGCCAGGTGGGCATGTCGCCGCACGAGGCCGGGGGCACGATCCGCCTGGCGGTCGACCCGGCCAACGTCCACCTGTTCGACCCCGGCACCACGGAACGGATCACGTGAGCGTCGGGACGGCGGTGCTCCGGCGGCGGGAGCGTCCCCGCTACTCGGCCAAGGAGACGGGCATCGCCCTGCTGTTGCTGGCGCCGTCGGTCGCGGTGTTCGTTGCCTTCTTCTACCGGCCGTTCCTCAACCTGTTGAACTGGGGCACCTTCGAGAGCCGGGCCAACGGCGCCTTCTTCGAGGAGGTGGGCCTGCGCCAGTACCGCGAGCAGCTCACCGGCGACGACTTCCGCGAGGGGCTGTGGCACAGCGTGCAGTTCGTTCTCTATACGGTGCCCGCCGGCCTGGTGCTGGGGGTACTGCTGGCGGTGGCCGCCCACCGCCGGCTGAAGGGCATCAAGGTGTTCCAGGCGATCTTCTCGTCGACCCTGGCCAGCTCGGTGGCGGTCACCTCGGTCATCTTCTTCTACCTGCTCAACCCGGTGGTCGGCGTCTTCCAGGTCGACTGGCTCACCGACCCCAACTGGGCCATGTTCGCGGTGGCGCTGTCGTCGATCTGGCAGAACATGGGCCTGTCGTTCGTGATCGTGCTGGCCGGGTTGCAGAACGTGCCCGACGAGGTGATGGAGGCCGCCACCCTCGACGGCTACGGCCCGGTGCGCCGCCTGCTGCGCATCACCCTGCCGCTGATCTCGCCGGTGCTGCTGTTCCTGCTGGTCGTGCTCGTGATCTTCGGGCTCCAGGCTTTCGCCCAGCCCGACATCCTCACCAACGGCGGACCGGCCGGCGCCACGGAGACGCTGGTGTTCAAGATCAACCGGCTTGTCCGGCCCGACAACATCGGGATCGGAGCCGTCTACTCGGTGGGACTGTTCTTCGTCACCCTGGTCGTCACGGCGCTGCAGTTCGTCATCCTGGAGCGGAGGGTGCACTATGCCCGCTGACGCCGGCTCCCCGGCCCCGGCCGAGGGCACCGATCCCCGGGCGGCGGCCGGTGTCGACGTGGCGGAGCGGCCGGACGCCACGGCCGCGGACGTTGCCGCCGGGGCCGCCATACCGGCGACCGGCGTGCCCGGCGAGGTCGTCCTCGGCGCACCCGACCGGGGCCTCACCGCCGCCACCGTCGGCAAGTCGTCGACCCGGCGCACCGCCGGGCTCGTGGGCCAGTACGCGGTGCTGGTCGTGCTCGCGGCCCTGGTCCTGGTGCCGGTCGTGTTGACCGTGATCCAGGCGCTGTCCCCACCGTTCCCCTACCTGGACGCGGGCCGGCCCCTGCATCCGGTCGCCGTCGAATGGAAGGACAGGGGCTGGCTCGACGGCGGCGCGTTCTCGGTCGTCGTCAGGACGCTGGTGGTGGCGCTGGCGCTGGCCTGGGTGCAGCTCCGGGCCGGTGGCGGCCGCCTGACCGACCCGGCGCCGCTGGCGTCGCCCCGGCGCCTGCTGGCCGTCGGCGCCGGCGTGGTGGCGGTCGCCCTGCTCGCCGGCCAGATCTGGCACGCCTCGGTCGACCGGTCGGGGGCGACGCCGCTGTGGTGGCTGCTCGCCATCGCAGTGCTGGCCGCCACCCAACTCGTCGGGTTCGGCCTGTCGCGGCCGCGCTGGCGGCCGCTGTTGCTCGCCGCGCTGGTGGGCGTCGGCGTCACCGCCGGCGTCGTGGTGGCCTTCGGGGCGACGGTGTGGAACCGGGGTTGGGACCAGGGCGACATCGGCCCCGCCATGCAGCGCAGCTTCACGATCACCGCGCTCATCACCGTGGCCCAGGTGCTGACCTCGATCCTGGCCGCGTACGCCTTCGCCTTCCTGCGGTTCCCGTTCAAGACGCTGGTGTTCGCCCTGTTCATGGCCACGCTGCTGCTGCCGCTGGAGGTCACGCTGCTGGCCAACGTGCAGACGATCCGCGAGCTGGGCTGGATCAACTCCAACGCCGGCCTGGTGCTGCCGTTCGGGGCCACGGCGTTCGGCACGTTCCTCATCCGCCAGGGGTTCCGCGGCGTGCCGCCCGAGGTCCACGACGCCACCCGCCTCGACGGCTACGGGCACATGGGCTTCCTCTGGCGGTTCGCGGTGCCGCTCACCCGGCCCGTCATCGCGTCGTTCATCGTCATCTCGGCGCTCGGTGCCTGGAACCAGTACCTGTGGCCCCAGGCGATCATCGACGACGATCGCCAGCAGACCGCCCAGCTCGCCCTGAAGAACATCGTCGGCACCGAGGTCGCCAACTCCAACATCGCCATCGCCGCCGCGCTCGTCGTGGCCCTGCCGGTGCTTCTGCTGCTCTTCGGGTTCTCACGCCAGATCATCCGGGGCCTCACCGCGGGCGCGGTCAAGGGATGACAGGGAGAACCTCGTGACACGACGCCACGTCCGCATCGCCGTCCTGATCGCCGCCGCGCTGGTCGCCGCCGCCTGCAGCGACCCGCCGACGACCGGATCGGGCGACGCCGTCCAAACCGGCAACGGCGAGGGCGAGCCCGAGTTGCCCGAGTGCCCGCTCGACGCCCTCGAGACCGCCACCGAGGCGGCACCGGTGGAGATCGACCTCTGGTACGGCGGTCTCCAGGGATCGGCCAAAGCCACGATGGACGACATCGTCGCCCGGTTCAACGCCAGCCAGGACGAGGTACGGCTCACCGCCAGCGACCAGGGGTCGGCGTACGAGGAGGTCTTCCGCAAGTACGAGAGCGCCTCGTCGTCGTCCCCGGACCAGCTCCCGGATGTCATCTATCTGGAGGACACGCAGCTTCAGGTCATGATCGACGGCGGCCAGGTTCTGCCCGCCCAGGCGTGCATGGAGGCGGCGGGCTACGACCTCACCAACGTCGAGCCGGTGGCCCGATCGAAGTACACGGTCGGCGACGTGCTCTACCCCGGCTACATGAACGTGTCGACGCCGATGCTCTACTACAACAAGGCTCACTGGCTACGGGCCGGCCTCGACCCCGACGACCCGCCCGACACCTTGGACGAGCTCTACACGCAGGCCCGGGCCCTCAAGGACGCCGGCGTCTCTGAGAAGCCCCTGTCGTTCAAGGCCGACCGCTGGTTCTTCGAGACCTGGCTCTCCGGCATCGGCGAGGACATCGTCAACAACGGAAACGGGCGTGAGGAGCCAGCGACCGAGGCCACCTTCGCGACCCCGGCGGCCGACGACGTGGTCGGCTGGCTGAAGAAGATGAACGACGAGGGTCTGCTCAACGCCTTCGCCGACGTCGAAGGCAACGTCAATCACTACCTGGCGCTGGCGACCCAACAGTCGTCGATGCTCATCGAGACCTCGACCGCCTCGACCACCATCGCCGAGTTCCTGGGGGGTGGCCTCACGGCCGCCGAGGCCGGCATCGGCTTCGACGAGTCGGTGCTCGACAGGACCCAGCTCGTCCCGGGTGCCGGGGCCATGCCCGGTGTCGAGGCCGCGGGCAGGGTGTTCCCCAGCGGCGGAGCCTTCTACATCCTCGACACGTCGGAGCCGGCCCAGCAGGCGGGCTCGTGGCGGTTCCTGGAGTTCATGCTCCAGCCGGACATCGCCAAGGCCTGGCACTTCAGCGGCGGCTACCTGCCCGTCGTCAAGGCGGTGGAGGAGGACCCCGACGTGCAGGCCTTCTGGCAGGACGACCTGGGTGGGGTGCTCTTGAGCACAGCCGTGGAGCAGCTCGCCGACGCCGACCCCGACCAGCCGGGACCGCTGATCGGGCCCTACGTCGACGAGGCCAACGCCATCGAGGACGCCCTCGACGCCGTGCTGTTCGAGGGGCGGGACGTGTCGGACTCCTTGGCGCAGGCCCAGGACCAGGTGACCGAATCGCTGGAGCGCTACGCAGGCTGACCTGCGGGCGGAGACCGGAGGGACGATGGCTCGGCGACCGATCGGATTGGTGGTGCTGCTGGCGCTGGGACTGCTCGCGGCCGCCTGCAGCGACCCGCCGAGCTCGGGTGATGGCTCCGGGGAGGGCGCCGACGTGGAGGCTGGCGGCGACGGCGAGGCAGCGCTGCCCGACTGCCCACTCGACGCCCTCGACGAAGCCGCGGCCGAGGGGCCGGTCGAGATCACCCTCTGGTACGGCGGCATCGGCGGCCCGGTCAAGGAGACCATGGAAGCCATGGTCGACGGGTTCAACGCCGGCCAGGACCAGGTCCGGCTCGTCGCCAGCGACCAGGGCGGCTCGTTCGCCGAGGTCTGGCGCAAGTTCCAGAGCACCGCCTCGGCCAACGTCGACCAGCTCCCCGACGTCGTCATGCTGGAGACCACCGAGCTGAAGGCGGTGGCGGACAGCGAGCTGGTGCTGCCCGCCGAGGCGTGCATGGAGGCGGCCGACTACGACCCCACCAACATCGAGCCGGCCGTGCGCTCGGCCCACTCGGTCGGCGGCGTGCTCTACCCCGGCTACGTCAACGTGTCGTCGCAGGTCCTCTACTACAACAAGGCCCACTGGGTGAAGGCCGGCCTCGATCCCGAGGCGCCGCCGCAGACCCTCGAGGAAATCTACGAGCAGGCCCAGGCCCTCAAGCGGGCCGGCGTCTCGGACAAGCCGTTCGCGTTCAAGGCCAGCCACGCCGTGTTCGAGAACTGGCTGAGCGGCGGGGGCATCGACGTGGTCGACAACGACAACGGCCACGACGGCTTCGCGACCGCGGCCACCTTCGACACGCCCGAGGCGACGGAGATCCTCGAGCTGCTGCAGCGGATGAACGACGAGGGGCTGATCAACGTGTTCGCCAACACCGAGGGCAGCGTCGACCACTACCTCGCCCTGGCGACCCAGGACTCGTCGATGCTCATCGAGACCTCGACCGCCTCGAAGACCATCGCCGACGCCCTGGCCGGCGACCTCACGGCCGCCGAGGCGGGCGTCGACTTCGACGAGTCGATCGTCGACCGCACCGACCTGGTGCCGGCCACGGGTCCCTTCCCCGGCATCGACGGCCCGGGCCAGGTGCACCCGGGCGGCGGTGCCTTTTTCATCGTCGACGAGTCGGAGCCGGCGGAGCAGGCCGCGTCGTGGCGCTTCCTCGAGTACATGCTGCAGCCCGAGAACGCCAAGAGCTGGCACATCAATGGCGGCTACCTGCCGATCGTGAAGTCGGTGCAGGACGAGCCCGACGTCCAGGCGTTCTGGGCCGACCAGGTGGCGGGGGTGCTGCTCAAGACCGCGGTCGACCAGCTCTCGGAGGCCGACCCCGACGAGCCCGGCCCGCTGATCGGCCCCTACCCCGACTTCGTCGACGCGCTGCAGGGGGCGATCGAGGCGGTGCTGCTCAACGACGCCGACATCGCCTCGTCCCTGGCCACCGCCCAGGAGGAGGTCACCGGGTCCCTGGAGCGCTACGCCGGCGAGTGAGCTAGTGCCTCAGCGGGCATGACTGGACCCCCGAGCGGGGCCGCCTAGCCTGATCGACACCTATGGCCGCGTCCTCGTTCCGCGACCGGTTCTTCACCGCCCAGGTGGCCCGGGCGATCACCTCGCCGCTCGGAATCCTGCTGGGTGGCGGGGTGGCGGCGGCCACCATCGTCGCCGGCGCGCCGCTGGTTGCCGCCCTGCCGCTGGGCGTGGCCGTCTGGGCGGGCAAGGTGGCACTGTCGATCCCCCGGCAGCGGCGCGGCGAGCGCATCGACCCGTTCACGCTGCAGGAGCCCTGGCGCCGCTACGTCCAGGAGGCGCTCCAGGCGCGCAACCGGTTCAACGAGGCGGTGGCACGCACGCGGGCCGGGCCGCTGCGTGACCACCTGGCCGAGATCGCCGCCAGGATGCAGACCGGGGTCGAGGAGTGCTGGCTGATCGCCAAGCGGGGCCAGACCCTGGTCGAGGCCCGCCGAGGCATCGACCTCGCCGACATCCAACGCCAGATCGCCGAGGTCGCCGGAACCCAAGCCACGGCGAGGGGCGCGGCCGATCCGTCGCTGGCCCGCGTGGCCCAGTCGCTGGAGGCCCAACGGGCCACCGCCGAGCGCCTCGACCGCGTGATCACCCAGGCGCACAGCGAGCTGCGCATGCTCGACGCCCGCCTCGACGAGGCCGTGGCCCGCACCCTGGAGCTGTCCGCCCACGCCACCGCCGACACCTCCGTCGAGGGCCTGGGGACCGACGTCGATGCCCTGGTCACCGAGATGGAGTCGCTGCGCCAAGCGCTGGAGGAGACGAGTCGCACCGCGCAGGACGGGCTCACCGCCGGCGGCGCGCCCGAGTGACCGTGCCGCCCGACCGTCGCCCCACGGACGAGCGCACCACCCCTCCGGAGGAGCCACCCCCCGAACCGCCCGCCCAGCCGGTGCGGCGGCGGGTCCCGAGGGAGGCCGACCTGAACTACGGCGAGGAGAACAGGCGCCGGGCCCGGCGGTTCGCCGCTCGAGGAGCGGAGCCGCCGCCTGGGCCGGAGCCCGGGCCCGAGCCGACCCCGGTCCCCATGCCCGGCTGGTACGAGCCCGAGGCCGCCACCATCGAGCTGCCCGTCGTCGACGACGTCTTCGGGCTGACGGCGGAGTCCCCCGGCGTGGCCAACCAGCCGCCGGCGCCGTGGCTGACGGGCGAGCACGCCCGGATCGACGTCCGGCCCGCGCCACTGGGCACGATGGCACCGCCGGAGGTCGAGGCGCCCCCGACGGCTCCGACGGCGCCGGAACCGTCGGTGGCCGGCCGTGCCCCCACCGAGGCGGAGGCGCCTCCCAGCACCCAGCGATCGTCGATGCTGGTGGCGGCCGGCATCCTGCTCTCGCGCTGCGCGGGCCTCGTCCGGGAGTCGGTCCTCGCCAACTACCTCGGCACCAGTCCGGCGGGCGATGCCTTCCGGGCGGCCCTGCGGATCCCCAACCTGATGCAGAACCTGCTCGGCGAGGGGGTGCTGTCGGCATCGTTCATCCCCGTCTACGCCCGGCTGCGCGCCGAGGGCCGGGATGACGAGGCCGGCCGCGTGGCGGGCGCCGTCGCGGGGCTGCTCGTCGCGCTGACCGGCGTGCTGAGCGTGGTGGGCGTCGTCGCCGCCGAGCCGCTCACCCGGGTGCTGGTGCCCGGCTTCCACGACGAGTTCCGCTTCGACCTCACGGTGCAGCTCGTCCGCATCATCTTCCCCGGCATCGGCTTCCTGGTGCTGTCGGCGTGGTGCCTGGGCGTGCTCAACAGCCATCGCCGGTTCTTCCTGTCCTACGTGGCCCCGGTGCTGTGGAACGCCGCCCAGATCACCGCCCTGGTGGCCGTGGGCCTGACCACCAGCAACACCCGTACGCTGGCCATCGCCGTGTCGTGGGGCGTCCTGATCGGCGGCATCCTCCAGTTCGGCGTGCAGATCGGGCCGGTGCGGCGGCTGCTGGGCAGCGTGCACCTCAGCCTCGACACGGCCAACGCCTCGGTCCGCAGCGTGCTGAGCCGGTTCGCGCCGGTCGTCATGGGGCGGGGCGTCATCCAGATCATGGGCTACGTCGACCTGCTGCTGGCCAGCTACCTGGCCACCGGCGCGGTCTCCTCGCTGCAGTACGCGCTGGTCCTATACCTCCTGCCCATCAGCCTGTTCGGCATGAGCGTCGCCGCCGCCGAGCTGCCGGAGCTGTCGGAGGTCGAGGTGCACGACCCCGAGACCCGGCGCCGGTTCCGGCTGCGGCTGGAGGAGGGCATGGCCCGCATCGCCTGGTACGTGGCGCCCACGGCCACGCTGTTCATCGTGGTGGGAGACGTGATCGTGCGGGCGCTGTTCCAGCGGGGCAACTTCACGTCGGCGGACACCATCGCCGTGTGGCTGACGCTGGCCGTGTTCTCGATGAGCCTGCTGGCGTCGACGTCGTCGCGGCTGCTGCAGAACGGCCTCTACGCGCTCGGCGACGCCCGCACGCCCGCCCGCCTGGGCGCCATGAGCGTGGTCATGGCGGCGGTGATCGGCCTGGCGTTCATGTTCCCCCTCGACCGGCTGGTCGTGGGTCCCGATGGCATCGAGGGTTGGGGCGACATCTTCACCTTGGGCCCGCTGCCGGAGGCGGCGCGCGACAACCCCGCCGGCATCGCGCACCTGGGCATCATCGGCCTGGCCCTCGGCGCCGCGGTGTCGCGCTGGGTCGAGTACCGGCTGCTGAGCCGGGCGTTGGCCTGGCGCGTCGGCCGCACTCGCCTGGCCGGCCGGTGGCTCAACCCCATCGCCGCCGGCTGCGCGGCGTCGGCGATCGTCGCGGTGATGGCGGAGGCGCTGTTCGGCGGCCTGCCCTCGCTGGTGGCGCTGGTGCTGGTGCTGGCCCCGGCCGGGCTCACCTACGTCGCCATCACCCGTCGCCTCGGCGTGCCGGAGGCGACGATCATGGCGGACCGGGTTGCCGGTCTGGCCAGCCGCGCCCGGCGCTGACGGCGTCCTGCCCGCGCTCGCGTCGATATCGACGGTGAGCGCGGGCAGAAGCCGTGATGGGCCTAACCTGCGGGGCATGTTGAAACTGTTCCGGCGATGGTGGCGCTACCTGACGGCCAAGCTCGGCTCCTCGTTCGAGGAGCGGGCAGATCCCAAGGTCCAGCTCGAACAGGCCATTGCCGATGCCCAGGACCAGCATCGGCGCCTCAAGGAGCAGGCCGCCAACGTCATCGCCCACCAGAAGCAGACCGAGATCAGGCTCAACCGCACCATGGGCGAGCTCGAGAAGGTCAACAGCAACGCCCGCCAGGCCGTGCTCATGGCCGACGAGGCGGCCAGGGCGAGCGACAGCGAGAAGGCCGCCCAGTACACGGTCACGGCCGAGAGCTTCGCCAACCGGCTCATCACCCTCGAGCGCGAGGTCGAGGACCTCAAGCAGCTCCACCTGCAGTCGACCGATGCCGCCAACCAGGCCAAGGCCGCGGTCCAGCAGAACTCGACCGCACTGCAGCAGAAACTGGGCGAGCGCCAGAAGCTGCTGTCGCAGCTCGACCAGGCCAAGATGCAGGAGCAGATGAACACGGCCATGGCGTCGCTGTCCGAGGCCGTGGGTCAGGACGTCCCGACGCTCGACGAGGTGCGCGACAAGATCGAGTCCCGCTACGCGAGGGCCAAGGGGATGTCGGAGCTCACCGAGTCGTCGGTCGAGTCCCGCATGCTCGAGGTCGAGCAGGCGTCGATGAACAGCGAGGCGCAGGCCCGGCTGTCGCAGATCCGGGCCGAGCTCGGCCTGGCGGCCGGCGACGGGGGGACCGCGACCGGGGACACGGGGACCGGCGGGGCGTCGACCGGCGGCTGACGGTCCTCACACGTGGACGGCGCGGGCGACGTCGGGGTCGGACCGCACCCGCAGCCGTGGCCCGACGATCCCCGGCTCGACCCCGACCTGCTGGCCCGGGGCGACCGGCGCAACGTGGTGGACCGCTACCGCTACTGGCGGGTCGACGCCATCGTGGCCGACCTCGACCACCGGCGTCACCCGTTCCACGTGGCGGTCGAGAACTGGCGCCACGACCTCAACATCGGCACCGTCGTGCGCAACGCCAACGCCTTCCTCGCCGCCGCCGTCCACATCGTCGGCCAGCGCCGCTGGAACCGCCGGGGCGCGATGGTGACCGAGCGCTACCAGCACGTCATCCATCACCCCACGATCGACGACCTGGTGGCATGGGCGGAGACCGCCGCCGCTGCCGAACCCGAAGGGCTGCTGATCGTGGGCGTCGACAACCTCCCCGGCTCGGTGCCGCTCGAGTCGGTGACCCTGCCCCGACGCTGTCTCCTGCTGTTCGGCCAGGAGGGACCCGGCCTGTCCGACGCCGCGCGCCACGCCTCCGCCCAGGTCTGCTCGATCACCATGTTCGGTTCCACCCGCTCGATCAACGCCGGCGTGGCGTCCGGCATCGCCATGCACACCTGGATCCGCCAGCACGCGCTGTGAGTCGCTGACGGTCAGACCGACTCGGTGGTCCCCGTGGTCAGGTGGCGGGCGAACCAGTCGAGCGTGCGCTGCCAGGCGTCGGCCGCCGACTCGGGGTGGTGGGCGGCGCTGCCGTTCCGGTTGAAGCCGTGGCCGGCCTCGGCGTAGCGGACGACCTCGGTGGGCACCGGCGACTTGGCCGCGGCGGCGCGCAGCGCCTCCACGTCCTCGACAGGGATGCTCTGGTCGAGATCGCCGAACAGCCCCAGCCACGGCGTCCGCAGCTGAGGCGCCAGCTCCACGAGCGGCGGGAACCCGAAGCGGCCCTGGCTCACACCGCCGCCATAGAAGGTGACCGCAGCCCCGAGCTGGCGGTGGGCGGCGGTGGCCAGCGCCACCGAGCCACCCATGCAGAACCCCACGATGCCGGCCACCTCGGCGGGAAACCCGGCGCCCTCGATGTAGGCCAGCGCGGCGTCGACGTCGGCGTGGATGCCGTCGGCGGTCAGCGCCCCCATGTGCGGCCGGACCGCCGCGAAGTCGCCGTGGTCCAGCACCGGATCGCCGGTGCGGTGGAACATGTGCGGCGCCACCGCCAGCCAGCCGGCGTCGGCCAAGCGCTGGCAGACGTCCTCGATGTGGTCGGTCACGCCGAACGCCTCTTGCACCACGACGACGCCGCCGACCGTCGTCTCGGCGGGATGGCGGATCGACAGCGGGGTCTCGTCACTCATGCTTCGGACGCTAACGTGCTCCCCGGTCATGCCGCCTGCGGCGGCGGGCCGCTCGGGCTCAGGTCGTCTCGGATCCTGACCGAGGCGCCGATCACCATCAGCAATGCGCCCAGGTGCAGCTGCACCACCGGCACGATCAGGTGGCGGGCCGTCTCCATGCCGTCGCTGTGCCACGACACCAGGCCGTGGGGCACCGCCAGGGCCACGGTGATCGCCCCGACCAGCAGCAGCGGCGACCCCCAGCGCCGCCGCCAGGAGGCCCATGCCGCCACACCCCCCACGACCACGAGCGCCAGCCAGCCGGCCGGGACGAGCAGGTCCGTCACCAACGGCACCTCGCGTTGATCCATCGGCGCGTAGAAGCTGCGATCGCCGAGGGCGTTGTTGAACGTGCGCTCCGGGTCGCGCAGCGGCTCGGTCAACAGGTAGGTGGGATGGGTCGCCAGCCAGACGCCGAGACAGAACAGACCGCACGCGAGAACGATCAGCGCGTCCAACGAGCGGTCGTGGCGGGACGCTTCGCCGTCGACCTCGCCCCCCTCCTCGTCGTCCCGGTCGCCCCCCTTTTGACGAGACGGGGCTCGCCACTCGGCGACGACGACGCCCACCGCCAGGCACACGGCCGCCACCAGAACCACCGAGGCGTGGCTGTCGCGGGTGGCGAGCCACACCGCGGCCGCCCCCAGTACTGCGACCACCCGCCGGCCGGTTACCCCACGCGCCAGCACCAGCGTCGCCGCCACCAGCAGCGCCAGGGTCGAGATCCCCAGCGACTCGGACAGCACCGACCGCTCCCACATCGTGACCGGCACGGTGCACGAGAACGCCACCACGGCCAACGACGCCACCCAGCGGGCCCCGGCGACCGGCGACCAGAGGCCACACCGAGGTGGCCAGCGCCCCCCAGCACACGGCGGCGATCACCGCCTGCCAGTTGACGTAGGTGCGGGGCTCGAAGCGGGCCAGGGACAGTACCAGCGGTGCCCCAACCGTCCGTGGTCCCGCCCCAGCGCTCGAGGCTGAACAGGCCGGTCTCGGCGCTGGTGAGAAAGTCGGCGGAGTCGTTCCACCACACCGCCTCGCGTCCGGCGATCTGCCACACCCGCGTCAGCACCACCACGCCCGCCAACAGCAGGAAGGCCACCATCCCCGACCTCTGGAGGCGGGATTGGTCACGGGGTCGGCCGTTCTCGCGCCGAGGACGCGGGGGCGCCGCCCTACGGGAGGACGACGAGATCGTCACGGTGCACGACCTCGTGGGTCACACCCTCGGGCAGTTCGGACGTGTGCCGGCCGGCCACCTCGCGCAGGCCGGCGGCGTCGAGCCGGCACAGGCCCTTGGCGAAGATCCGGCCATCGGGCCCGGCGATCTCAACCGGCTCGTCGGCCTCGAAGCCGCCCTTCACACCGGTCACGCCGGCCGGGAGCAGCGAGACGCCCCGCTCCAGCAACGCGCGGCGGGCGCCCTCGTCGACGATGACCGTGCCCGACGATCCCACCGCGAAGGCGATCCACAGCTTGCGGGCCGGCAGCCGCCTGCGCCGGGGGACCACGACGGTCCCCACGCCGGCGGCGCCGGACACGGCCTCGACCAGGACGTCCCGCCGGTCGGCATGGGCGATGATGGCCCGGACGCCGGACCACGCGGCGATCTTGGCGGCGGCCAGCTTGGATGCCATGCCCCCACTCCCCCGCTCGGTGCCGGTGCCGCCGGCCATCACCTCGAGCGTGTGGTCGACCTCGACGATCTCCTCGATCAGCGAGGCCTTGTCGTCGATGCGCGGGTCGCCGGTGAGCAAGCCCGGCTGATCGGTGAGCAGCACCAGCAGGTCCGCCGCCACCAGGTGGGCCACGAGCGCCGCCAACCGGTCGTTGTCGCCGAAGCGGATCTCGTCGTCGGCGATGGCGTCGTTCTCGTTGACCACCGGCACGACCCCCAGCTCGAGCAGGCGGGTGAGGGTCGAGCGGGCGTGCAGGTACTGCTGCCGCACCGTGAAGTCCAGCGGCGCCAGCAGCACCTGGCCCCCGATGAGCCCGCCCTCGGCCAAGGCGGCGTCGTACACCCGCATCAGCCGGCTCTGGCCCACGGCCGACACCGCCTGCAGCGAGACGGCGTCGCGGGGGCGCGCCGCCTCGAGGCCCAGGGCCGGCAGCCCGGCGGCGATCGCGCCGCTCGTCACCATGATCACCCGGTGCCCGATGCCGCGCAGCGCCGCGACCTCGGCGCAGAACTTGGCGATGGCCGACTCGTCGATCTCGCCCGATTCGGTGGTGATCGACGACGTGCCGACCTTGGCGACCACGATCATCCGCGGCTGTCCCCCGGCTCCTCGTCGTCTTGATAGTCGAACACCAGCGTGCCGATGCGAACGGGGTCGCCGGGCATGGCGCCGGCCCGGGCCAGCGCCCGGTCGACGCCCAGACGGTGCAGCCGGCGGTGCGCCTCGGCCAGCGCCTCGGGACGGGTGAGGTCGGAGAGGGCGACCGCCCGCGTCGCCTCCCGGCCCTCGACCACCCAGCCGCCGCCCTCCCGGACGATCTCGTAGCCGGCCCGCACGGGGCGGTGGACCACGAACTGGCTCGGTTCCGGCAGCGCCGCCCGGGCGCGGCGGACCGCTTCGGCCAGCCGGCCGGTGAGCTGCGCGACCCCCGCCCCCGTCACCGCCGACACACGCAGGTCGAGGTCGACGCCGCCCGCGCCAGCGGCGGACCCGGCGCCGTCGCCCTCGGCCAGGTCGGCCCGGCTGCCCACGACCACCCGCTCGCGTTCGAGCAGCTCGGGCTGATAGGCGCCCAGCTCCGCCAGCAGCACCTCGTGCTGCTCCGCCGGCGGGCGCTCGGCCACCGGGGCGAGGTCGAGCAGCACGCACAGCACCCGTGCCCGTTCGATGTGGCGGAGGAACCGGTGCCCCAGGCCCCGCCCCTCGCTCGCCCCCTCGATGAGCCCGGGTATGTCGGCCACCACGAACTCGTACCCGTCGCCGAGCCGGACCACCCCGAGGTGCGGCTCCAGCGTCGTGAACGGGTAGTCGGCCACCTTGGGCTTGGCCGCGGAGATGCGGCTGATGAGGGTCGACTTGCCCACGTTGGGGAACCCCACCAGCGCCACGTCCGCCAGCAGCTTGAGCTCCAGCCGCAGCCAGCGGTCCTCGCCAACCTCGCCCTGCTCGGCGAACGCCGGCGCTCGCCGCCGGTTGGAGAGGAAGCGGGCGTTGCCGCGGCCTCCCCGACCCCCCTCGGCCGCCAGGTAGCGGTCACCGGCCGCCACCAGGTCGGCCAGCACGGTGCCGTCGCGGTCGAGCACGACCGTCCCCTCGGGCACGGGGACCAGCAGCTCCCGGCCCGCCGCGCCGTGGCGGCGCTTGCCCTGCCCGTGGGTCCCGTCGCCCGCCCGCCGGAACGGCTGGTCCTTGAACGCCAGCAGCGACGCCACGTTGTGGTCGGCCACCAGCCAGACGTCACCCCCGGATCCCCCGTCGCCGCCGTCGGGCCCGCCCTTGGCCACGTGCGCCTCGCGGCGAAACGACACCGACCCGGCGCCGCCGTCCCCGGCCTTCACGTGGATGTTGCACTCGTCGACGAACTGCGACACTGCCTCGGGAGTATGACGGCCGCCACTGGCGGGTGCGAACCGCGCGCGAGACGAACCACGATGCGAGGGGGGTCCGGGGGGAACGGCTCCTGCGGTTCCCCCCGGCGTCGCTCGAGCCGGCTTCGCCGGTCGAGCGACCGGAGATGAGTGCCGCCGAAAGGCGGCGCCACAGGTGGGGGGTGTCGCAGGGGGGAGGGTCTCCCTCCCCCCTCTGCTACGGGATGATGTCTACGAGCTTGCGGCCCTTGCGCTGGCCGAACTTGACCTTGCCGCTCGCCGTGGCGAACAGCGTGTCGTCGCCGCCGCGGCCGACGTTCTCGCCCGGATGGAAGCGGGTGCCCCGTTGGCGGACGATGATCGTGCCGGCGTTGACCGCCGTGCCGTCGAACACCTTCACGCCGAGGCGCTTGGCCTGCGAGTCGCGCCCGTTCTTGGTGGAACCGGCGCCCTTGGTCTTGGACATGTCGTCACCTACCCCTTGGAGATGCCGGTGATCTCGATGGTCGAGTACCGCTGCCGATGACCCCAGCGGCGCGTGCTGTTGGTCTTGTTCTTGTACGTGAGGCCGGTGATCTTGGGCCCCTTCGACTCGCCGACGACCTTGGCCGTGACCTTGGCCTTGCTCAGCGCCTTGGGGCCCGCGAGCACCGTGTCGCCGTCGACCAGCAGGACCGGCTTGAGCTCGACCTTGTCGTCGCCGCCGACGCCAACCAGCTCGACGTCGACCTGCTGACCCTTCTCGACCCGGTACTGCTTGCCACCGGTCTTGATGACTGCGTACATGACGTTCTGCCTCGTGATGGGGACGGGTCAGCCTATCGGCCCCCCGCCGACAGCCGCCACATGGCGACAAGCCGTTCTGCCCGCGCTCACGGTCTCATACGGCGGTGCGCGCGGGCAGAAACGGTCAATCCGGGAGCAGCTCCTTGTCGATGAGCACCCCGCGGCCCTCGCACTCCGGGCAGCGCTCGGCGAACGACTCCAACAAACCCTCGCCGATGCGCTTGCGGGTCATCTCGCACAGGCCCAGCTCGGAGATGTCGAACACCTGGGTGCGGGTCTTGTCCCGGGACAGCGCGTCACGGAACACCCGCACCACCTCGTCGCGGTTGTCCTTGCGCTCCATGTCGATGAAGTCGACGACGATGATGCCGCCGATGTCGCGCAGCCGCAGCTGACGGGCGATCTCGACCCCGGCTTCGAGGTTGTTCTTGAACACCGTCTCCTCGAGGCTCGAGCGGCCCACGTTCTTGCCGGTGTTGACGTCGATGACTGTAAGCGCCTCGGTGCGCTCGATGATGAGCGACCCGCCCGAGGGCAGCCACACCTTGCGGTCCAGCGCCCGGTGCAGTTGCTCGTGCACGTGGTGGCGCTCGAACATGGGCAGCGGCTCGGTCTCGGTGTCGTAGTACTGGACCCTGTCGGCCAGCTCGGGACTGATCGACGCCACGTACTCGCGCACGGCCGTGTACAGCTCGCGGTCGTCGATGAGGACGCTGCGGTACTCCTGGCTGAACTCCTCGCGGATCACCCGTACCGCCATGTCGGGCTCGCGGTAGAGCAGCGTGGGCGCCTTGGACCGCTTGGCCAGCGCCTCGATCTGGTCCCACTGCGACAGCAGGCGGCGCACGTCGTCCTCGATCTCGTCGGTGGTGACGCTCTCGGCCGCCGTGCGCACGATCACGCCGTGCTGGGCGGGCTTGACCCGGTCGAGGATCGTCCGCAGGCGCTTGCGCTCCTCGTCGGGCAGGCGCTTGGAGATGCCGTAAGTCGACGAGTTGGGGATCAGCACGACGAACCGGCCGGGCAGCGACACCTCCTGCGTGAGCCGGGCGCCCTTGGCGCCGATCGGGTTCTTCGTGACCTGGCAGATGATCGTCTGCTTGGCCTTGAGGATCTGCTCGATCCGAGGGTTGCTGCCCTTCTCGACGATGTCCTCGGCGTCGTATTGCACGTCCCCTCGGTAGAGCACGGCGTTCTTCGGCGTGGCGATGTCGACGAAGGCCGCCTCCATCCCGGGCAGCACGTTCTGCACCCGGCCCAAGTACACGTTCCCGACCATCGAACGCGTTCCGGCGCGCGTGACGTAATGCTGGACCAGGTCGGGTCCCTCGAGCACCGCGATCTGGTCGCGATCGCCGTGCTCGGTGACCACCATGACCTTGTCGGTGACGGGCTTGATCGTGGGCGTGACGTCGCGGCGACGGCGAACCTG
>DASQUK010000208.1:0-14813 GCA_035641315.1 Acidimicrobiales bacterium
CGTCGACCCACTCGCGGGCGAACGCCCCCGACTGGACCTCGGACAGGATCCGTGCCATCTCGGCCTTGACCCGGTCGTCGACCACCCGGGGCCCGCGGGTGTAGTCGCCGTACTCGGCGGTGTCCGAGACCGAGTAGCGCATGCCGGCCAGGCCGCCCTCGTACATGAGGTCGACGATCAGCTTGAGCTCGTGCAGGCACTCGAAGTAGGCGACCTCCGGCTGGTAGCCGGCGGCTACCAGGGTGTCGAAGCCGGACTTGATCAGCTCGGAGAGCCCGCCGCAGAGCACCACCTGCTCGCCGAACAGGTCGGTCTCGGTCTCCTCCTCGAAGGTTGTCTCCAGCACGCCGGCCCGGGCGCCGCCGATGGCGTCGGCGTAGGCCAACGCCAGGCTGTGGGCGTGACCGGTGGCGTCCTGCGCCACGGCGATGAGGCACGGCACGCCGCCCCCCTCGGTGTACGTGCGGCGCACCAGGTGACCCGGGCCCTTGGGGGCGACCAGGGCCACGTCCACGCCCGCCGGCGCCTCGACCTGCCCGAAGCGCACGCTGAAGCCGTGGGCCACGAACAGCGCGTCCCCCTCGGCGAGGTGCGGCGCGATGTGGTCGCCGAAGATCGCCTTGTGCTCGGTGTCGGGCCCCAGCAGCATCACCAGGTCGGCCTCGGCGGCGGCGTCGGCGATCGACCGCACCGTGAGGCCGGCGGCCTCCGCCTTGGCCCTGGACGACGAACCCTCGCGCAGCCCGACGCGCACGTCGATGCCCGAGTCCTTGAGGTTGAGGGCGTGGGCGTGGCCCTGCGAGCCGTAGCCGATCACCGCCACCTTCCGATCGGTGATGAGCGACCGGTCGGCGTCCTTCTCGTAGTACACGTTGGCCATCGGGAATCCTCTCTGGGTGGATCAGGCGGTGCGGCGCACCGGGCGGAGGTTGGGGGCGGCGTGCTCGAGCTTGGGTAGCGCCACGCGGCCGGTGCGCTGCAGCTCGACGATGCCGAATGGTCGCAGCAGGTCCTCGAGGTCGTCGAGCCGGCTGGGCTCGCCGTCGAGGCTGACCGTGAGCTCGTCGTGGCCAACGTCGACGATGCGGCCGTCGAACAGTCCCACGAGCTCGATCACCTGGCTGCGGCCGGCGGCGTCGGCCCGGACGGTGGCGAGCATCAGCTCACGCTCCACCGAGTCGCGGGGGTCGAGCTCCGAGATCTTGACCACGTTGACGAGCTTGAACAGCTGCTTGGTTATCTGTTCCAGCGACGCCGACTCGACGTCGACGACGATCGTGATGCGGCTGAAGCGCTCGTCGTCGGTGGGGGCCACGGCGAGCGAGTAGATGTTGTAGCCGCGGCGGGCGAACAGGCCCGACACCCGGGCCAACACGCCGGCCTTGTTCTCCACCAGCACCACCAGTGTGTGGTGCCGGAAGTCGGTGCCGGGCAGGGAGGTCGAAGCCATGGCTCAGCGACCCCCTTCGCCGTGGGACGGGTCGACGATGATGTCGTCGTTGGTCTTGCCGGCGGGGACCATCGGGTACACCTTCTCGCGGCTGTCGGTCCGGAAGTCGATCACCACCGGGCGGTCGTCGATCTCGTTGGCCTTCTGAATGGCGGCGTCGACCTCCTCCGGCGACTCGACCCGCATGCCCACGCAGCCCATGGCCTCGGCCCACAGCTTGTAGTCGGGCAGGTCGGGCGACAGGTACACCTCGCTGTAGCGCTCGTCGTAGAACATCTCCTGCCACTGGCGGACCATGCCCAGGTAGGCGTTGTTGAGGATGGCCACCTTGATGGGGATGCGCTCGGCGGTCGCCGTCACCAGCTCCTGGGCGGTCATCTGGAAGCAACCGTCGCCGTCCACGGCCCACACGGTGCGGTCGGGCCGGCCCACCTTGGCGCCGATGGCCGCCGGCACCGAGAAGCCCATCGTGCCGAGCCCGCCGGAGTTGACCCACGTGTAGGGATGGTTGAAGCGCCAGTACTGGCTGGTCCACATCTGATGCTGGCCGACGCCGGCGGCGACGATCGTGTCGTCGGCCGTGTTGTCCCGCAGCCGCTCGAGCACGAACTGGGGCTTGAGCGCCTCCCCCGGCTCGGACTGCTGGTAGGTGAGCGGGTAGGTCTCCTGCCAGCCCGACACGGTCTGCTTCCAGGCCGAGCGGTCGGGGAACGCCATCCCGCCGTCGAGCAGCGCGCGCACGGCGAGCACCAGCTCCTCGATGACCAGCCGGCAGTCCCCCACGATGGGGACGTCGGGCCGGCGCACCTTGCCCAGCTCGGCGGGGTCGACGTCGACGTGGATGACCTTGGCGTCGGGTGCGAAGCCGTCGACCTTGCCGGTCACCCGGTCGTCGAAGCGGCTGCCGAGCGCGATGAGCAGGTCGCTCTGCTGCATCGACGTGACCGCCGTGTAGTTGCCGTGCATGCCCGGCATGCCGAGGCACAGCGGGTGGTCGTCGGGGAACGCGCCCCGGGCCATGAGCGTGGTGACCACGTGGATCTGGCACAGCTCCGCCAGCTCGCGCAGCACCTCGGCGGCGCGGGCCTTGAGGATGCCGCCGCCGGCGTAGATGACCGGCCGCCGGGCCTGGAGGATCAGCTCGGCGGCCTGGCGGATCATCTTCGGGTGCCCCTTGGTGGTGGGCCGGTAGCCGGGCAGGCTGGCCGCCACCTCATCGTCGCTGGGCCAGTACCACTCCATGGCCGACCGGGGGTTCTGGGGATCGACGATGTCCTTGGGCACGTCGAGCAGCACCGGGCCGGGCCGGCCGGTGGTGGCGAGGTGGAACGCCTGGCGGACCATCAGCGGGATGTCCTCGGCCCGGGTGACGAGCTCGTTGTGCTTGGTGACCGAGCGGGTGATGCCCACCGTGTCGCACTCCTGGAAGGCGTCGGTGCCGATGGCGGCGAACGGCACCTGGCCGGTGATGCACACCATGGGGACCGAGTCCATGTAGGCGTCGCACAGCGGCGTGACGACGTTGGTGGCGGCGGGGCCCGAGGTCACCATGCAGACGCCGGGACGCCCGGTGGCGTGGGCGAAGCCCTCGGCCATGTGCCCGGCCCCCTGCTCGTGCCGCACGAGGATGTGGCGGATCGGGCTGTCGATGATCGGGTCGTACACCGGGAGGATGGCACCACCCGGGAGGCCGAACATGACCTCGACGCCCTCCATCTCGAGGGCCTTGATCAACGCTTGTCCGCCGTTGAGCTGCATGGCGGTGTGCTCCTGTCGGGTGGGCGAAAACTGAAACGACCTCCCGTTGGGAGGTCGTGGGAGCGCACGCGGTAAGGCCGGCGTGCGCTAGGTGAGGATTACGAGCAGGCGGTAGGCGTGCATCAGCGGGTCAGCTTTCCACGGCGCGCCGACACAGGGCAAGACGGATGTCCAGCGATGTGTTCGGTCAGACGTCAGACCTCATATCGCGCGTGAGAGCTGACAGAACGGGGGGACACGGGGCAAAGCTGCTACGCCGGGTCGGCGATGCCGTCGTCGGCGCCCACCAGCCGGGTGGCCGGCGTCCCCGACAGCTCGCCGGTCGTCGCCAGCTCGCGGACGGCCGGGACGGGTTCGGGGTCGCCGAACAGCATCTCGTCGCCGTAGTCCGGCTCGCGGCCGGTGGCGTCGACCACCCACCACGACGCCTCGAGGGCGATCCCGTTGGGGTCGGTGAAGTAGATCGAGCGCATGATCTGATGATCGACCACCTCGGTGACCTCGCAGCCGTGCTCCTTCAAGCGCTGCTGCAGCGCCTCGAGCGCGTGCTCGTCGGGCAGGTTGAACGAGAGGTGGTCGAACTGGACGGCACGCCGGTCGGGCACGCCGGCCGGCTTGGCGAACGGCTCGATCTCGGCGTCGCGGTACTCGAAGAACGCCACCGTCTGCTCGGGACCGAACTCGAAGAAGTAGTGCCGGAAGGCGGGCGTCCCGATGGTGGCGACCAGCCGGGCGCCGAGCACGCCCTGGTAGAAGCGCACCGTCCGATCCATGTCGGTGGTGACGAGGGCGAGGTGGTTGATCCCCCGCCAGCGGGGCTGCTCGGAAGCGCTCATGTGCTCAGGCTACGGCCGCCCCGCACGGTGGTCACGCCTCCGTGATGGCACCCCGCTCGGCGCCCGACGCCAGACGGGCGTACTTGGCGAGCACGCCGGACGTGTAGCGCGGCTCGGGCAGCTTCCACTCGGCCCGGCGCCGGGCCAGCTCGGCACCGTCGACCATCAGGTCGATGGCCTTGGAGGTCACGTCGATGGCGATGCGGTCGCCGTCCCGCACGAATGCGATGGGCCCGCCGTCCACCGCCTCGGGCGCCACGTGACCAACGCAGAACCCGTGCGTGCCGCCCGAGAACCGGCCGTCGGTCACCAGCGCGCAGTCCGCGCCCCGGCCGGCACCCTTCATGGCGCCGGTGACGGCCAGCATCTCCCGCATCCCGGGCCCGCCCTTGGGCCCCTCGTAGCGGATCACCACGACGGTGCCCGGTTCGATTGAACCGGCGAGGATGGCGTCCATCGCCCCGTCCTCGCCGTCGAACACCCGGGCGGGCCCCTCGAACCGGTCGGACGTGATGCCGGCCACCTTGACCACCGCACCCTTGGGGGCCAGCGATCCGGTGAGCACGGCGATGCCGCCGATGGCGTGGATGGGGTCGCCGAGCGGGTGGATCACGGCCCCGTCGGGGGCGGGCGGATCGATCGACGCGAGGTTCTCGGCCATCGTGCGGCAGGTGACGGTGAGGCAATCGCCGTGCAGCAGCCCGGCCTCCAGCAGGTGCCGCAGCACCACCGGCACGCCGCCCACCCGGTCGACGTCGCTCATGTGGTACGTGCCGCCGGGCTTGGTGTCGGCGATGTGTGGCACCCGGGCGGCCACCCGGTTGAAGTCGTCGAGCGCCAGGTCGACCCGCGCCTCGGCAGCGATGGCCAGCAGGTGGAGCACGGCGTTGGTCGAGCCCCCCAGCGCCATCACCACGGCGATGGCGTTCTGGAACGCCGGCTTGGTGAGGATCTGCCGGGGCCGGATACCGGCCTGCAGCAGCCGCATCACCGCCTGGCCCGCGGCGTAGGCGTCGTCGTCGCGACGGCGGTCGACCGCGGGCGCCGACGCCGAGCCCGGCAGCGACATCCCCAGCGCCTCGGCCACCGACGCCATGGTGTTGGCGGTGAACATGCCGGCGCACGATCCCTCGGTGGGGCAGGCGTTGCGCTCGATGGCGTCGAGGCCGGCGTCGTCGAGGGTGCCGGCGGCGTGGGCGCCCACCGCCTCGAACACGCTCACGACGTCGAGCGCCCGCCCGTTGTGGTGCCCCGGCAGGATCGAGCCGCCGTAGACGAACACCGACGGCACGTTGAGCCGGGCCGCGGCCATGAGCATGCCGGGCAGCGACTTGTCGCAGCCCGCGAGCGTCACCATCGCGTCGAGTCGCTCGGCGTGCATCACGGTCTCGACCGAGTCGGCGATGACCTCCCGCGACACCAGCGACGCCCGCATCCCCTCGTGACCCATGGAGATGCCGTCGGACACGGCGATGGTGGTGAACTCGATGGGGAAGCCGCCGGCCGCCCGCACGCCGTCCTTGGACCGCTCGGCCAGGCGGGCGAGCGGCATGTTGCAGGGTGTGACCTCGTTCCACGACGAGCACACGCCCACCTGGGCCTTGCCCCAGTCGTCGTCGGTCATGCCGATGGCCCGCAACATGGCCCGGGCCGGTGCCCGCTCGTACCCGTCGGTCACCTCGCGGCTGCGGGGCTTGATGTCGACGGGGGACTCCTGGCTGGGCGGCGGCTCCGGCATGCCGGAAGCGTAGAGCCCCGTTCTGCCCGCGCTCACGGTCGATGAACGACGGTGAGCGCGGGCAGAACGGTCAGGTCACCACGCCGGCTCGCATCTCGGCGGCGCCCACGCCCCGGGTGGACTCGACGATGCGGATGGTGGCGCGGGTGAGCGACACCAGGTTCTCGCGGTCGATCTTGTCCAGGGTGTCCATGGCGTCGAACAGGTAGAAGGGCGCCGTGAGGAAGTTCATCACCGGCACCCCCTCGGAGTGGTAGAAGGCGCCGTCGGTGGGCGGCTGCTCCCCGAAGGCGTCGGGTGCCAGGATCATCGACCGGCCCAGCTCCTCGGTCTCGAGCGCCTCGGCCACCGCCGCCTCGAGCGACGGGTTACGACTGGTGAAGAACCACCGGGGCACCGGCTGGCCGGTGGGTTCGAGCTCGGCGCCGTCGCCGGTCTCGGCGAGCTCGAGGGCGGCGTGCTCCAGGTGGACCTCGAGCACGACGTCGGCCAGCTCGGCCCGGTGGGCCTCGATGTAGCCGAGCAACCCGGCGCCGCCCGACATGTGCCCACCCTGCAGCAGGAACACCAGCCGGTGGGGCCGTCGCTCGACCGGCTGAGCCGCCCAGTAGGTCGCCTGCGCCAGCACCAGGGAGATGCCGCTGCCGTCCTCGACCGCCGACGCCCAGGGGCCGTCGTGGTGCGAGCCGATGATCACCGTTTCGTCGTCGAAGCCCTCCAGCTCGCCCACCACGTTGTGCGACTCGACCTGCTCCTGCTCGGATGCGACCGTGAGGCGCACGCGTACCGGTCCCCGGGCCAGCTGGTCCCGCAGCCACGCGCCGTCGGTGCCGTTGACCCACACGCCGGGGATGGGCCGGGCGATGCCGTCGTAGGGCACGAAGTAGTTGAACGAGTCACCCGGGTAGTCGGTCAGCGTGCCGATGAACGCCGCCGCCCCGGCCTCCATCGACGGCTCCATCACCTCCTGGAACTGGGCGCCGAAGGGGACGATGTGCTCGGCCCCGGCCAGGCTGCCGTCGGGGTCGATGATCCGCCCGATGGGATCGGCCGGGGCGCTGCCCGCCGTGGCGAACAGGTCGGCCGGGATGCGGAGGAGCGGCACGTCGAACAGCGACGCCTGTCCCGACACGGCGTCGGGGCGGGCCTGGTCGAAGGCCGCCAGCTCGACATCGAGGCCGTCCGCCGGCGCCGAGAACGGCACGGGGAAGCAGTCGAGAGTGGTGGTCCGGCCGTCGGCACCGACCACCTCGAGGGACCAGTCGGTGGGTTCCCAGCGGGTGACCGCGATGAGCTCGAGCCGGACGTCGGCGAGCCCGATGGCGCGGAACCGGTCGGCGATCCAATCCTCGGCCCACTCGTCGGCGGGATAGCCGGGCCGGCGGATCCCCTGCTCGACGACCTCGCTGATCCAGCCGAAGATCGTCGCCTGGCTCGGCACGTCGCTCAGGTTCACCACACCGTCGGCTGACATCTCGTCCTGGGTCTCGTCGGCACCGCCGTCGGCTGCGTCATCGTCGTCGTCCGACGACGAACAGGCGACGGCGCCCAGCGTCAGGGCCCCGGCCGTTATGCCGGAACGGGTCAGAAAGGCGCGGCGTGTCCAGCGTCGGCTCATCCGTCCCATGGGGCGCCGGCAGACTAGTTCGCCGAACCCCATGGCCACGCCCCCGAACACCCGGCGCCCGCGCCTCCGCAGCCCGCACGACCGGGAGATCGCCCGGCTGGCGGTGCCGGCGTTCGGTGCGCTCATCGCCGAGCCCCTCTACATCCTCAGCGACACCGCCATCGTGGGGCACCTGGGGACGCCCCAGCTCGGCGGGCTGGCGGTGGCGTCGAGCCTGCTGCTGACGCTCTACGCCGTGTTCATCTTCCTCGCGTACGGCACCACCGCCGCCGTCAGCCGGCTGCTCGGCGCCGGGGACCAGCGGGAGGCCGCGCACCAGGCGGTCCAGTCGATGTGGTTGGCGCTGCTGATCGGGCTGGGTGTGGCGGTGATCGGGCTGGCGCTCAGCGGGCCGCTGGTCGGCTGGATGGGGGCCGACGGGGCGGTCCGCACCAACGCCCTCGTCTACCTGAGGATCAGCCTGCTGGGCGTGCCGGCGATGCTGCTGGTGCTCGCCGGCACCGGCTACCTGCGGGGCCTGCAGGACACGCGCACGCCGCTGCTGGTGGCGCTCGGCACCGCGGTGGCCAACCTGGTGATCGAGGTCGTGCTCATCTACGGCTTCGACCAGGGCATCGGGGCGTCGGCGCTGTCCACCGTGCTGGCGCAGGCAGGCGGGGCGGTGGTCTACGTGCGCAGCGTCCGGCGGGCGGCGCGCCGCCAGGGAGCCGACCTCACGCCCCATCCCGCCAGCCTGGCGGCGCTGGCCCGGGTGGGGCGCGACCTGCTGGTGCGGACCGTGGCCCTGCGGGCGGCCCTGGTCGTGGCCACCGCGGTGGCCGCGCGTCTGGGCACTGTCGACGTCGCCGCCCACCAGATCGCGTTCGAGATCTGGAGCGTCCTGGCCTTGGCCCTCGACGCCATCGCCATCGCCGGTCAGGCCATGGTGGGACGGGCTCTGGGCGCGGGCGACGGGGCCGGCGCCCGGGACGCCGGCCGCCGGATGATCGAGTGGGGCGTCGCCCTGGGTGCCGCCGTCGGGCTGCTGGTGGCGGCGCTGCGCACCGTGCTTCCCCACCTGTTCACCGACGACGCCGAGGTGCTGGCGCTGGCCAGCTTCCTGCTGCTGTGGGTGGCGGCGCTGCAGCCGCTCAACGCCGTGGCGTTCGTCCTCGATGGCGTGCTGATCGGCGCCGGGGACATGCGGTTCCTGGCCGGGGCGATGGTCGGCGCCGCGGTGGTGTTCATCCCCTCGGCGCTGGCCGTGCTCGGCTTCGACGCCGGCATCGGCTGGCTGTGGGCCTCCCTAGGGCTGCTCATGGCGACCCGGGCCGCCACCCTGCTGGCGCGCTTCGCCTCCGGCCGCTGGATCGTGCTCGGCGCCCGGCGCTGACGAGCCACGGTCTACATTCCGAGGGGGACGCACCATGGACTCGACTCGGGGGGCGCCATGACCACGCTGCTGATGATCGGCACCCGCAAGGGCCTCTTCCTGGCCCGCAGCGACGACCGCGCCACCTGGTCGGTGGACGGACCGCACTTCGCAATGAACGCCGTGTACGCCGCCACCATCGACGCACGGCCGGCCGCGAGCGGCGGATCGGTCCGGCTGCTGGCGGGCGCGGACAGCGAGCACTGGGGCCCATCCGTGTTCCGGTCCGACGACCTCGGTGCCTCCTGGCAGGAGACCGAGGGCGGCGCCATTCGCTTCCCGGCCGAGACGGGAGCCGCACTGGTGCGCACCTGGCAGCTCGTCCCCGCCGGCGCCGACCAACCCGGCGTGGTGTGGGCGGGCGTCGAGCCGGGTGCGCTCTTCCGCTCCGATGACGGGGGCGAGTCGTTCTCGCTGGTGGAGGGCCTGTGGGAGCACCCCCACCGCGAGCGGTGGATGCCGGGCGGGGGCGGGCTGTGCCTCCACACGGTCGTGCCGCACGCCACCGATCCCGACCGCATGCTGGTCGGGGTCTCGGCCGCCGGCGTGTACCGCAGCGACGACGGCGGGAAGTCGTGGGAGGCCTCGAACACCGGCATCGACGCCTGGCGCATGCCGGACCAGCGCCCCGAGTTCGGCCAGTGCGTCCACAAGTTCGCCGGGCACCCCGACCGCGCGGACCAGCTGTTCCTGCAGAACCACGGTGGCGTGTACCGCAGCGACGACTTCGGCGCCACGTGGAGCGCGATCGGCGGCGGGCTGCCCGCGGACTTCGGCTTCCCATTGGCCGTCCATCCCCACCGGGCCGGGACGGCGTACGTCTATCCGCTGGTGAAGGACGAGCATCGGATGCCGCCCGACGACCGCTGCCGCATCTACTGCACCACCGACGCCGGCGAGAGCTGGGAGCCGCTGGCCGACGGGCTGCCCCAGGAGCACGCCTACGTGAGCGTGCTGCGGGACGCCCTGTGCACCGACGACGCCGATCCCGCCGGCGTGTACTTCGGCACGCGGTCGGGCGAGGTGTTCGCCAGCGCCAACGAGGGCGCGTCTTGGACGTCGATCGTGCGCCACCTGCCCGACGTGCTGGTGGTGCGAGCGGCCGAGCTCCCGTGACCGCCGGGGCCCCCGCGGCGGTCCGCGTCCGGGTGCCGGCCAGCCTGCGGGCCTACACGGGCGGCGAGCCGGGCGTCGAGGTCGACCTCGGGTCGCTTGGTGAGAAGCCGACGATCGGTGCACTGCTCGACCATCTGGCCACGACCCATCCCGACCTCGAACGGCGGCTGCGCGACGAGCAACGGCAGCTGCGCCGCCACGTCAACCTGTTCCTCGGCAGCGACAACGTCCGTGACCTGGCCGACCAGGAGACGCCGCTGTCGGCCGGAACGGAAGTAGCGGTGATGCCGGCCGTGTCCGGCGGCTGAGGGGCGGCGCGGCCCGGTTCGGATCAGAAGTCGGTCGAGCAGTAGGGAGCGCGTTCGGGCCGGAACATGCCGTCGGCCCGCGCCGCCGCGCCCGGGGTGCGCTCCTCGACCAGGCCGGCGCGCCGCAGCGTCACCCACGACACGCCGCCGAGCAGCAGCGCACCCAGGTCCGCCAAGCCGACCACAAGGTCGGGCTCAGCCTCGCTGCGGCTGCACGCCGCACCGTCGGGCCCGCCCTCGAGCCGGAACCGGCCGTCGTCGACCACTTCCAGCACGCACCCGCCGTCGACGGCGTAGCGCCGGGCCGACAGGCAGGCCGCCACGTCGAACGGCCGCAGCCAGAGGTGGTCCTGTTCCGAGGTCGTCCGCAGCGCCCGGGGGTTGGCCAGGCGCCAGCGCAACGGCAAGTCGGTCGGCGCCGATTCCCATTCGACCGTGGCGACGAGGTCGACGCCCAGCAGGAACCGCAACAGGGTGGCCTCGACGGCGTCATCGGCTGCGACCACCGACTCGATGCGCAGCGCGTGCGGCGGGATCTGTCCGCTCCCCCAGCCCTGCTTGACCCGGTAGATAGCGAACCCGTCGGGGACGCCGGCGGCGTCGTCGTGCACGGCGATGTAGCGGGCGCTCGCGCCGTCGCGGTCCTCCTCGACGTCGAGCGCCAGCGCGTCCCACCAGCCGGCCGGCCGCCGCACCTCGCCCGGCACGCGGCGCCAGTACCGGTCCCAGACCGCCGGCAGCACCGCCTCGGCCTCGGCCTCCGACACCAGGCGGATCGTCCCGGCGGCGTCGGCCGACTCGACCAGTGGCTCTAGCTCCGCGACGTTGGCCCGGTCGATCGCCAGCGAGTGGAACCGGGCGGCCACGCCGTACCCGAACCGCCGGTAGATCCCGCCCTCGCTGGCGGTGAGCCCGGCGATGGGCTCGCCCCGTTCCACCGCCTGGTCGTGCACGGCGTCCATGAGCGTGCGCAGGATCCCCCGCCGCCGGTAGGCCGGCGACACGCCCACCTCGGTGACGCCGGCCAGCGGCAGGGTCCCACCGCCCGGCAGCGCCAACGCTATGGAGAAGGCGCCGGCCGTGCCCGCGAGCTCGTCGCCGTCCTCGACCACGAAGACCCGGTCGGGCTCGGTCACCATCGACGCCTGCTTGCGGTAGCTCTCGGTCGCCCGCGGCCCGACGCCGAACGCCACGGCCGTCAGGTCGATGGTCGCCTGCAGCTCCTCGGGCTCGATGAGCCGCGCCTTCCAGGCCACTACTGATCGGCGCGCTCGCGCAGCAGGGCGGTGACCGCCTTGCCGTCGGCTTGGCCCTTGGTGGCCCTCATGACCTGTCCGACGAAGAAGCCGGTCAGCTTGCCCCGCAGCTTGTCGTCGCCCTCGACGAAGCGGGTCCACTGCTCGGCGTTGGCGGCGATCACCTCGTCGACTGCGGCGGCCAGGGCGTCGGCTTCCATGGCCTCGTAGCCCTTGGCCTTGGCGATGGCGGCAGGGTCGTCGCCTCCGGCCACCATCTCGGCCAGCACGTCCTTGGCCTGGGTGGGAGTCAGCTCGCCGGCCGTCTCCATGGACACCAGCGCCGCCAGCTTGCCCGGATCCAGTGCCTCGGCCCCTTCCACCGCCAGGTTGTGCTCGACGTGGGTGAGCACCCGCGAGGGCTCGCCGCCCGCGGCGATGGCCGCGAGGGCCAGCGAGTCGAGCCCCCGCTCCACGGCGATGACGACGCCGCCGGTGGTCGGCGCCACCCCGGCGGCCTGGGCCAGCTGGGCCCGGCGTTGGGCCGGCAGCACGGGGAGCTCGGCATCCACCCGGGCGATCCACTCGTCGCCGGGGTCGAGCGGCACCAGGTCGGGCTCGGGGAAGTAGCGGTAGTCCTCGGCCTCCTCCTTGGTCCGCAGCGTGCCCGTCCGGCCCTCGGCCTCGTTCCAGTGGCGGGTCTCCTGGCGCACGGACTCGCCGGCCTCGATCAGCTCGATCTGGCGACGCGCCTCGTACTCGATGGCCCGGCCCAGCGACCGCAGCGAGTTGAGGTTCTTGATCTCGCAGCGGGTGCCGAAGGGCTCGCCGGGGCGGTGGACCGAGACGTTGGCGTCGACCCGCAGCGAGCCCTCCTCCATCTTGGCGTCGGACGCACCCGTGGCGAGCAGGATCGCCCGCAGTTCGGACACGTAGGCCCGGGCGTCGTCGGCCGAGCGCAGGTCGGGCTTGGACACGATCTCCAGCAGCGGGACGCCGGAGCGGTTGTAGTCGACCAGGCTGTAGCCGGCGTCGTGGATCCGGCCGCCGCCGCCCACGTGGGTCGACTTGCCGGTGTCCTCCTCGATGTGGGCGCGCTCGATGCCCACGCGATGGCCCGACGGCAGCTCCAGCCAACCCTCGACGTTGATCGGCAGATCGTACTGGCTGATCTGGTAGTCCTTGGGCATGTCCGGATAGAAGTAGTTCTTCCGGGCGAAGATCGAGCGGCGCACCTCGCAGCGCAGGGCGCGGCCCAGCCGCATGGCCAGCGCGACGGCCTGCTCGTTGAGGACCGGCAGCGAGCCCGGCAGCCCCAGGCACACCGGGCAGACGTTGGTGTTGGGCTCGTCGCCGAAGCGGTTGGGGCAGCCGCAGAACAGCTTGGTCCGGGTCGCCAGCTCGGCGTGGACCTCGAGCCCGATGACGGTCTCCCAGTCGGTCATGGTCGTCGTCGTGGCGCTCACGCTTCGTCCTTTCCGCCGGTCGCCTCGGGCGACGCGGCCTCCACCGCCGCTGCGGCCCGGAACAGCGTCGCCTCGCCCAGCGCTGGCGCCATCAGCTGCACGCCCACCGGCAGGCCGTCATCGCCGGTGCCGAACGGCACCGAGATGGCGGGATGCCCGGACAGGTTGGACGGGATCGTGCACACGTCGTTGAGGTACATGGTCAGCGGGTCGGCGGTCTTGGCCCCCAGCGGGAACGCGGTCGACGGCGCCGTGGGGCTGATGAGGACGTCGAAGCGCTCGTAGGCGGCGTCGAGGTCACGGATGATCAGCGTGCGCACCCGTTGGGCCTTGCCGTAGAAGGCGTCGTAGTAACCAGCGGAGAGGGCGTAGGTGCCGAGCATGATGCGGCGCTCGACCTCGGCGCCGAAGCCGGCCGTGCGGGTGCGGTCGTACATCTCGCCGGTGGTGGGCGCGTTGACCCGCAGGCCGAAGCGCACCCCGTCGTAGCGGGCCAGGTTGCTCGACGCCTCGGCGGGGGCGATGAGGTAATAGGCCGACAGCCCGTAGACCGCGGCCGGCACCGACACGTCGTCGACCTTGGCGCCCGCACGCTCGAGGGCGTCGACCGCTTCGCGCACTCGGGCGGTCACGTCGGGTTCGATGCCCTCGGCCTCGCACAGCTCGGTGACGACGCCGATCCGCAACCCGGCGACACCCTCGCCGAGCCCGGCGCTCACGTCGGGCACCGCCTCGGGGATCGAGGTGGCGTCGCGCGGATCATGCCCGGCGATCGCCTGGTAGAGCGCGGCCGCGTCAGCCACCGTGCGAGCGAACGGACCGATCTGGTCGAGCGAGCTGGCGAACGCCACCAGCCCGTACCGGGAGACGGCGCCGTACGTGGGCTTCATGCCCACCACCCCGCACAGGGCGGCGGGCTGGCGGATCGAGCCGCCGGTGTCGGACCCCAGCGCCAGCGGGGCGAAGCCGGCCGCCACGGCCGCCGCCGATCCCCCCGACGACCCGCCCGGCACCTTGGCGGTGTCGTGGGGGTTGCGGGTGGGACCGAACGCCGAGTTCTCCGTGGAGCTGCCCATGGCGAACTCGTCGAGGTTGGTCTTGCCGATGGGGATCGCCCCCGCTTGCGCCAGCCGTTCGACCACGGTGGCGTCGTAGGGCGGCCGCCAGCCCTCGAGGATGAGCGACGAGCACGTGGTGGGGATGCCGGCGGTGCAGAGGTTGTCCTTGAGGGCGACCGGCACGCCGGCGAGGGCGCCCGGGTCCTCGCCCGCTGCCACCCGGCGGTCGATGGCGAGGGCGGCCTGGCGGGCCTGGTCGGCCAGCACCAGGTTGAAGGCGTGGATCTCGCCGTCGCGGGCCTCGATGGCGGCGAGATGCTCGTCGACGACGTCGACCGCCGGGCGCTCCCCGGACCGGACGGCGGCGGCGACGTCGAGCGCGCTCACGGCGCCTCCCCCAGCACCGGCGGGACCCGGAACTGGCCGTCCTCGACGGCCGGCGCGGCGGCCAGCACGGCGTCACGGTCGAGACAGGGCCGATCCTCGTCGGGGCGCAGCACGTTGACGAGCGGATAGGGATGGGCCGTGGGGGGCACGTCGGCCACGTCGAGCGCCTCGACGTCCCGGGCGTGGTCGAGCACCTTGGCGAGCTGCTCGGTGAACGTGTCGAGCTCGTCGTCGGTGAGCTGGAGCCGGGCCAGCCGGGCCACGTGCGCGACCTCGTCGCGGGTGATCTGCGCCATGCCCGGCATCGTACGCGGGACGGCTCGGAACCCGGTCAGGGTTCCCGGCTCACCCCTCGAGGGCCTCGTGGACCTTCTCGTCGGCCCGCTCGGCGAGGCTGCGGACCAGGTCGCGGTCGACCGGCTC
>DASQUK010000209.1:0-2406 GCA_035641315.1 Acidimicrobiales bacterium
ACGGGGCACGCCCCGTTCCGGAGGGTGATCGAGGTGGCTGCGCCAACAGCCTTCTCGTCACGGTCTCCTTCCCGGGACGTGCGTGCCACCCCACAACCTCGATCAGGAAAGGGATGGCATGGCCATCGTAGATACGACGCGCCCGATCACTGGCGGCGTCGACACCCATCTTGACGTGCACGTCGCCGCTGCGATCGACTCGGTCGGCGGGCTGCTCGGCGTCGAGTCGTTCCCGACGACACCGGCGGGTTACCACGCCCTGGCGGGCTGGCTCGAGTCCTTCGGGCCGATCGAACGCGTCGGTGTCGAAGGGACCGGCACCTACGGCGCCGGACTTGCCCGCCATCTCGCCGCCACTGGCATCGCCGTGGTCGAGGTCGACCGCCCGAACCGCCAGGAGCGGCGTCGCAACGGCAAGTCCGACGAGCTCGACGCCATCGAGGCCGCCCGAGGAGCACTGTCGGGCCGAGCGAAGGGTCACGCCAAAGGCGGCACCGGCAACGTCGAAGCGCTCCGGGCGCTGCTGGTCGCCAAACGCTCGGCCCGCTCGATCCGCATCCGTACCACAGGCCAGCTCCGCCACCTCGTCATCACCGCCCCCGATGACCTGCGAGCCCGACTCACCGAGCTGACCGCCAAGGCCCTGATCACCGAGGCGGCCGCCCTGCGAGCCCGACCCGGCAGCGACCCGGTCCGCTACGCGACCAAGACCGCGATCGTGACCCTCGCTCGCCGCGTGCAGGCCATCAACGCCGAGATCGCTGTCCTGGACCGCCACATCGACACGCTCGTGCGCGCCACCGCCCCCAACCTCCTCGACGTCTACGGCGTCGGCGCCGACACCGCCGCGATCTTGCTCGTCGCCGCCGGCGACAACGCCGAGCGCATCCGATCCGAGGCGGCATGGGCGCACCTGTGCGGTGTGGCACCGATCCCGGCCGGGTCGGGCAAGACCAACGGACGCCACCGGCTCAACCCTGGCGGGAACCGCCAGGCGAATCACGCCCTCTGGCGCATCGTGTTGACCCGCCTCGGGCAGGGCGAGCCTCGCACCGTCGCCTACATGCAGCGCCGCCTGGCCACCGGGTGCACCAAGCCCGAGATCATCCGAGCGCTCAAGCGCTACGTCGCCCGGGAGATCTACCAGCAGCTCCCCGGCTGACGCCGCCGAGCCCTCACCGGGTCACGGTGACGGGACTGGCCCAAGATTGCCCTGACACTCGACCTCGAGTTGTCCTTCGATCGACCTGCCGTCCCATCACCGCCACCCACGCCGACCGCCTTGGCCTAATAAGAGCGTGCCCTCCCCCGAGTGGCCCGACACTGGTGTGCCAGCATCCGGCGTCGACCCTTGACAACACATAGGAGCGTCGATCGGTGACGCGCAGCCAGGCGGCGATCTGCTCCGGGCTCCACTCCAGCTCCAGCTTGTCCTGCACGACCTGGCGCAGTTCGCCGTCGACAGCGAGGCGGCCGGCCCGGTTCCGGCGGGCCCGTTCCCGAGCTCGGGCGTGAGCGAGGTCACCGTCATACACACCGGGGTCGTGGGGGCGAACGTTGCGCCGCAGCTCCCGGCGCACCGTCGACGGCGATCGCCCGAGTCGCCGAGCGATCTCGCGCACGCCCAACCCGCGGCCCCGCAGCGTCGCGATCCGTTGCCGCTCCAAGTGCGACAGGTAGCGGCCCCGGTGATCGGCCTCGCCCAAGCGCAGCGGCGGCAAGCCGCCGCGTTCGGCTCGCCACCGGTAGCCGGTCTTGCGCCCGATCCCGACTTGCTGGCAGGCCTCGACCGTCCCGACCCCCTCGAGGATCAGCCTCCAGCACTCGTCTTCGACCGCCAGCTGCCGCTTGCGTCCCCGTCGCCCCAACTCCACACCCCTCTCAGATAGCAGGGGCGTTGCGGCGAGTACTGGAACCCGCCCGGTGATAGGGGGTCAGTATTCAGCCGGTGGCGACAGCGTCCAGAACGCGCGACTGTACGGCGCCCATAGCGTCGGCTTCGACCCCGGAGAGCCGTACGAGAACCGGCTACCTGTAGGTGGGTTCACCTGGAAAGGCGGCAGGCCCGGGTGATTGGGGGGGTGTGCGATTGTGTGCGAGCCCGATCAGCGTGTCGCTTTGCAAACGGTTTGCTAATACGCCGTCGTGGTCTGAGGCGGCGTGCAGGGTCCTTGAGCGGAACGCGCTGCCACGAACTCCATGCTCAGGGCCGCTGCAGGCCGTTCGATGCCGCTGGAGGGCACGGGTGGGGGGATCGTTCAAGTCCCCCCTCCGACACGCACGTTTACCCCACGCGGCAGCACTTGGACGTTGACCCGCCCGTCCGGGCTGTAGGTGAGGGTGACGCCGAGTTCTCGGTAGAGCTCGGCCTTGTCCTCGTGGTCGGCGTCGGCGAGCGTGCTCACG
>DASQUK010000210.1:0-24982 GCA_035641315.1 Acidimicrobiales bacterium
CGCACGCGATCGTCGGCAAGCCCGAGGACGGGCCGACCCGCCCATAACTGCCGATCTCGCGCCTCGTCGTTCTGTATCGGGATCGGGCGGGCAGGGGCCCCCCGCGGCGGCAATCGGCGCTACAGCCCGAGCCGCGGCAGCGGGCGTTGTCGCTCTCGGTCAGAGGTGCTCACGGTCACAACATCGGATGCGCCACGCGGCATCACCGCCGCGAAGGCGTTGTTCTGGAGCGTCGCCGGCACGTCGCCCACCCGAACCGCGATGACGATGTCGGCAACGATGCCCGTCACTACAAAGCGACTCTTGCTCCGTCGCCCCTTCGCTCCACCCCAGCCCGAGGTCCACTGCACTATGGCGCCGCTCTCGATCAGACTCGATCTGGGGCCCGTGCAGGCGCCGCCACCTTGCGCGTCAACGAACAGGACAGACAACTCGTCATCGGCGCCTCTTCCGATGTACACGCGCCGATCATCGTCAGCCAGCGCGAGACGGACCGACGAAGGATCAACGCGGTCATCTAACAGTCCGGAGAAGATCGGCAGATCACCATCTCTTGGAGAGAGGATGGAGTGCATGGGAACACGGAGGCATCCAGCGGAGCTGCGTGAGCGGGCGGTTCGGCTCGTCTATGAGTGGCGGGAGGCTCGCGATCGCAAAGACGGTGGCCTGAAGGATGTCGGGCAACAGCTCGGTGTGCATCCGGAGACGGTGCGGAACTGGGTCCGTCAGCACGAGATCGATGGTGGGCAGCGTTCGGGGCTGACCAGCGAGAACAAGGAGCGCATCAAGCAGCTCGAGCGGGAGAACTTCGAGCTGCGGCGCGCCAACGAGATCCTCAAGTCGGCTTCGGCTTTCTTCGCGCGGGAGCTCGACCCGCGACCACCGAGGTGATCGCTTACATCGATGAGGACCGGGAGCGGTTCGGGGTCGAGCCGATCTGCGATGCGTTGCAGTTCGCCCCGTCCACCTATTACGCGGCGCGGCGGCGACCACCGTCGCCGCGCCGCCGACGGGACGAGGAGCTGAAGGGCCAGATCGAGCGGGTGTGGCGGGGGAACCGCGGCGTGTACGGGGCCCGTAAGGTCTGGAAGCAGCTGCGGCGGGAGGGCGTCGTCGAGGCGCGTTGTCGGATCGAGCGGCTCATGCGCGAGCTGGGCCTGGCGGGGCGGGTGCGGGGCAAGAAGCGCCGCACCACTATCCCCGCCGATGTCTCGGTCCGGCCGGCGGACCTGGTGGATCGCCAGTTTCAGGCGACCGCGCCCAACCAGCTCTGGATCGCGGATATCACCTATGTGGCTACGTGGTCGGGGTTCGCGTACGCGGCGTTCGTCACCGACGTGTTCTCCCGGCGCATCCTGGGCTGGCGGGTGTCGAACACGCTGCGCGCCGACTTGGCGCTCGACGCGTTGGAGATGGCGATCTGGACCCGCGAGGCCGAGGACCTCGCCGGTCTCGTGCACCACTCCGATCGTGGCGTGCAATACCTCTCGATCGTCTACACCGAGCGCCTCGCCGCCGAGGGCGCGGTGACATCGGTCGGCTCGAAAGGAGACAGCTACGACTGCCATGGCCGAATCGATCATCGGCCTCTACAAGAACGAACTCATCACCACGGAGGGGCCGTGGCGCAGCGTCGAGGACGTCGAGCTCGCCACCCTCTCTTGGGTGCACTGGTGGAACACGCAACGCATCCTCGAGCCGATCGGCGGCGTCCCACCGGTCGAGTTCGAAGCAACCTGGCGCGACAGCACCACCGTCGATCAGTGCTCGCCTGCTAACGGACGGGCGGTGGCATGATCGTCGCGACCACCACCCAGCCCGACACGACCGTCGGTGCTCGTCACTACAACCAGGGGTCTCCATCAAACCCGGGGCGGTTCAAGGCGTGACCGGATCATCGAGCTGATCGATGACTGCTTCCGTGATCTGGGCTCGGACCCTTGGTTCCGACCGACCCATCTGTGCGAGACGAGCGAACCGGCGACCAGAGAACGACGTGGGGCGGCCACTGTCCTGGTCGCAGATCAGAGGCCCTCGACGGTGTCATTCCGTGCGACCGATCGGACGGGTCGTGTCCCGTCGTCCGCTCTACGCGTCGACCCAATTCGAGCCTGAGGGACTCCTGGAGCTGGCCGTGGCCGAGAGTGTGGCCAGTCCAATCTCGCTCGCGCGCTCGATGTTCTGCTCGGACCGGCGCACTCGCTCCGAACGGGGCATCACCTTGGCGAAAAGACAATTCCGCGGCTACATCGGGACGCTCGAGGCGTGCCGTCTTGCTACTCCATCTGCTACTCCAATGCAGCGGTCTCCAGCGGTTCCAGCGGTCTCCAGCGGAAGACGCACGTCGCTGATCTCGACTCCAGCGGTTGGAGCGGTCTCCAGCGGAAGTCGACGTCACCTTGCCAAGGTGAGGGTCGCGGGTTCGAGTCCCGTCGTCCGCTCCCTGAAGGTGCAGGTCACGCGCCCTTTTCGGGCGCCTGACTTGCGTTCGGGGTGGGCACAATCGGCGCTGCCGGGCACAAAACGCAGTGGTACTCGTTGGGGCGAGCCGCCCGAAGTCGCAGGTCAGCGGCTTCCCGGGTGAGCGACGCCGGCGTTGGGACGGAGAGAAAGGTGAGGGTCGCGTTCCGTGCGTGCCGCCCGTGTGCCCGCTTGCAGCGTCGAGAAGTAAGCCGCGGGCCCGTCAGGGCGACGATGCCCGGACCGGCATCACCTTCTTGCCGTTATGTACGGCATGGAGCTCGAGGGGCTGCGCTGCACACTGCGTCTCGAGATAACCGTCGTTCTGCCGCATCTGGCACCGGGGCGTCGTTGAGGGACTTCGTTCAGGACCGCCTTGTCGCCAGGGCTGGCGACCGCCCAGTCAGAGACGCCGGGCGCGCAGCACGACGTCGGCGATGTGCGGAGTGTCGGGTGGCGGGTCGATGCGCGGCTCGGTCGCCCGCAGCTCGATCGTGAAGTCGTGACTGACCAGCGCGGCCAGGTCGTCGACGTCTACGTAGTCGGCCGGGTCGACGCCCCGCGACTTCATGTGCTCGCGGTGCTCGTCATCGAGGTCGTGGTAGACGGCGAGCAGCAACCCGCCGGGGCGCACGGTGTCGAGCAAGGCCCGAACGGCGGCCTCGCCCGCGGCCTTTGGCAGCGCCGGGTACTGCATTGACACGAGATCGAACGAGCGGGCGGGGAATGGTGTTAGCAGCGCGTTGCCGCAGACGCACTCCACTGCGGCGCCAGCGCGCTCGGCAGCCTCCCGCGCCCGGCCGACGGCGACATCGGAGATGTCGATCGCAGTGACCGTCCAGCCCCGGCGCGCAAGCCAGATCGCGTCGGCGCCCTCACCACAACCGACATCGAGCGCCGCACCCGGGATCAGCTCGGCGACCTCGGCGACGAGCCGACCGTTCGGCCGCCCGCTCCACATCGCCCCGTCGCGCTCACTGTACCTCGCGTCCCACTCGGCGGCCTGCGCCGCCGGCCCGGACCGCTGGTCGCGCTCTTCGTGCATGGTCCGCACGGTAGGCCACGACGACCGCCTTACGGCCTGGTCCGTGCTTGATGTGTTCCATCCGATTTCGGGCATCGTGTGGGCCCATCCGGGGCCGGGCGTGTATATCGCTCGAGAACCGCGCACGGTCCCGTCGATCTGGTACAGCTCGGGTCGGCGGCGCGTGGTCAGTGTTGGCCGATGAAGTCGATGACGCCGGCGTTGAACTCCTCGGGATGGGTTGTGAACATGTTGTGGCTGGCGCCTGCGATGTCCAGCCGGGTGACGTCTGGCAGGAGCGCTTCCAGCCGGTCGGTGACCGCGGTGAGCGGCGTCGGGGTCTCGGATCCTGAGACGAGCAGGGTCGGGACGCGGATGCTCCCGGCATCGTCCTCGCCGAACTGGGGGAAGCCGGCGCGTAGCTGTGCCTTGAACGGGCCGGCGTTGCCTACGAAGGTCTGGAATGTCTCGTCGGGGATCGCCGCGACACGCTCCTTGCCGGCGACGGCGGACATGAAGACCCGCAGTCCGCCTTCGTCGTCGCCGCGGTTGAACGCCTTCATGGCGGGGCCGACTCCTCTGGCGCCGAACTTGATGAAGCCGATCCCGGCCCGCGGGTTGCGGGCCAGTAGCCGCAGCACCTGCGGCGGGGTGGGTGGGATGTTGACGCCCAGCAGAGGAAACGCTGGTGGCTCGAGCAGGACGAGCGAGCGCAGGAGTTCGGGATGGCGGTGGGCCAGAAGCAGGCCACCGAAGCCGCCCGGCGACGAGTGGCCCACGAGGTGGACGGGCGCAAGGTCGAGCGCCTTGATGAACGACGCCAGGTCCTCGACGAACGTGTCGAGCGTGATCTGCTCGTCCGGTTCGAGCTTGCGGTTGGGCCAGGCGCCGCGGCAGCTGAGGGCGATGATCCTGAAGCTGGCTGCGAAGGCCGGCATCTGGAGGTCCCATTCCCGGTAGTCGCCGATGCCGCCGTGGACGAGGACCACCGGCTGCCCCGCGCCCTGCTCGATGTAGGCCAGGTCGGTCCCGTTGACCCTCGCCGTCTGGGCCATGGTGCTATCCATTTCGCGGCCCTCAGCTCGCCACCGCGCACAGCGCCAGGCACGGCAGCTCGTAGGCGCCGTCGGCTGCGTAGCGGCGGAGCGAGTCCTCGACGTCGCCCCGGACCGCGGCGCGGTCGACCTCGCCCAAGGCCTGTAGCGCCAGCCCGACCGGGCCGGCCGTGTCGCCGATCAGGCCCAGGTAGTCGTCGGCGTCGGTGACTCTGAAGGTCCCATGGACGTCCTCGGTCCGCACCTCCGTGAACCCCACGTCGCGCAGGAGGCCATCGACCCGCTCCGCGCTCGCCATGCTGAACGGTCCCGGGGCGGGTGGCGGAGGCGGGGGCGGGATGTGGCCGCGCTGGCCGAGGCTGATGCCGGCGATGGCGATCCACGGGTTGTGCTCCATCGCTCCCCAGACGGCCAGCGCCACCCGGCCTCCCGGGCGCAGCAGCCGGCGGGTCTCGGCGAAGGCCGCCGCGGGGTTCGGCATCAGCATGTAGCCGAACCGGCAGAGCACGCCGTCTACCGAATCGTCGTCGAGCTCGATGCGCTGGGCGTTGATCACCCGGTAGTCGACGTTCTCGAGGCCGAGTTCGCCGCCGCGGCGGCGGGCGGCGTCCAGCATCGCCGGCGAGAAGTCGCTGGTGATCAGGCGGCCGCTCCCACCGATGATCGCGGCCGCCTCGAAGCCGGTGTCGCCGACCCCTGCCGCAAGCTCGAGGAGCGTGTCTCCCTGGTGTGGGTCGAGCGCGCGCAGCATCCATAGACGGACCGGCGCCGCGTACTCCTCGATCTGGGCCCGCCGCTTCTCCCAGGTGGGCGCGATTTGCTCGGCGACGTCGAGGTGGAACTGGTAGTCCCGCTCGCGCTGCTCGTCGATCGTCTCGTTCGCCATCCCGTCCTCCCTGCTGGCCTGCGGCTCAGCGGGTCACCGAGCCCTCTCGGGGCGAACCTACGGCCGGACGGGCGGCCGCCCAATCGGGAGTTCTCCCCACGCGACGAGCCCGTGCTCCATCGCGAACAGGGTCGCGGCGGCGCGGGTCGAGACGCCGATCTTGCCGTACGCGTTCTGGACGTGGCGGTCGGCGGTCTTGGCCGAGATCCCGAGCTCCCGGGCGACCTGCCGCGTCTGCAGGCCGCGGGCGAGCAGCGCGACCACCTCGGCCTCGCGCTCGGTCAGCCCCGCCGGGCGCTCCAGGCGCGGCGCCTGCTGCCCGGCCGCCTCGATCACTGCGGTGACGGCGTCCGGGTCGAGACGGCCCGCGTTTGCCTCCGCGGTGACCGCCTCCGCCGCCCGCTCCGGCCCGGGTGCTGGGCGGTGCGGCCGCGGCTCGCACATCGCTTGGAAGACGTCGGCGGCGGCGAGCAGGCGCGCCGGCATCGTCAGTTCGGCCCCAGGCGAGCCGCGGTGATAGCCGCTTCGGTCGAGCCGCTCATGGTGGGCCGTGGCGACCGGGGCGAGCGTCGCCAGGAACGGTGAGCGCGAGAGGCAGCGCTCGGTGTGATAGGGGTGCAGCCGCACCTGCTCCGACTCGTCGGCGCTCAACGGCCCCTGCTTCTGCCAGACCCGAGCGTAGACTGCGACCCTGCCGAGGTCGTGGACCAGACCAGCCCGCCGGATCGCGCCCGCGCCCGCGGCATCGATCCGGCAGCGCCCCGCGGCATCGGCTGCGAGCGTGGCGACGCCCGTCGAGTGACCGGCGAAGGACGGCGAGATCAGGTCCCCGAAGCGGCCCATCGCCGCGAGCCCGCGGTCAACCGCATCGCCCTCCAGCATCAGCGGCGGCGACGGCTCCACGGCCAAAGCCTCGTCCCACGCGGAAGCGCCGTCATCAAGGGCGAGGATCCCGGCGCCGCCCTCGACCAGGCAGGCCGCCACCTCGGGGTCGAAGGCATGGCCGGCGCGCTCGCGGACGAGGTCCACCGCACGCTCGACGCCCCCGAGATGGCGCTGGAGGGCGGCGTCAGTCGCCACGTGGACGATCCGCATCGCCAGCGGGATCTCCTCATGCTTGCCTCGACCAAGCGGGCCGTGGCCATCCCAGCGGTCGGTCAGATACGAGAGCAGACCCGGGACCCCAGGGGGAGCGCCGGTCTGCTCGGCGAGCATCCCCGCAACCTCGCACGAGGCGGTCAGGGCCGGACGCGTCGCTCGCGCCATCCGCGGCAGCCGGCGAGCAGTCTGAGCGGCACGAGCGAGTCCCGCGACATCCTCGTCGGGCAATGAACGCAGGAGCCCGGTGAACACCTCGCGCACCGAGCCGTACATGAGGGGGTTGAAGTTCTCGGTCATCGAGCCGCCGAACACCTCGGCGGCCACATGGGCCTCCGCCGTGCAGCCAGCGTGTGAGAGCAGCGACGCGTAGAACGTCTGGGAAGCGGTGTCGCGATCGACCCCCAGCCGCTCGGCGAGCCGCATCGCGACCAAGGTCTCGTGCAGCCCGTGCTCGAACGGAAAGCCCATCCCGAGATCAGTCGCCAGGCAGAGCGCGCCGATCAGCTCGGCGGTGCGGACGCGCTCGCCATCCGGAGACTTGTCTCGCACGCGCCACATTGTCTCAACCCCGAACCCCTCTTGCAGGGAAGCGCTGGCGAGTGCTCGGCCCGATGGCCGGACCTATGGGCCGATCTCAACGTCGATCTCGCGACCCAATCAGCGTGCCGGCCATCGACCGGCGAGCGAACGGTCCCGGCAGAACAGCGCACGGTCTGTCACCCGGCGGATCCGCGAAGCCATCCTCCGAGTCGATCGTGTGCACCCCCCGCTTGGTCGGCACCTCAACTCGTCGCTCCGAACCGGAACGTTCTGCTGCTACGAATCCGAGCGAGACATGACCTGGTCTGCAGAAGCCAACCCGAGCTGACCCACCGCGCTCGCCCGTCGGCGTTGGTCCTCGCGAACGACAGATGCCGGTCGCGCACAGTGGTACCGATCCGGCGGCTGGTCGATCGTGCGACGCGTCGGCCCCACCACCGCTGCCCACCCGCCGGCATGCGCCAAACGGCGCGCCGGCACGGGTTCTCGACCACGCCGCGCCCGAATCGGCGTGCGGGTCACCGAGGGCCGAGCGATCTGTCGCGCCAGAACGGCGACCAATGCCGTCGATCGGTCGCGGTCGCGTGAGCAAGGCGCGTGCGCATACTCAGGTATGTGTTACGCTCGTATGCATGACACAGGTCGACCGACTTTCCGTCACCATGCGACCCGAAGTCGGCGCAGCCGTCCGCGACGCGGCAGCCCGAGAGGGTACGAGCGTCTCCAACTGGCTCGCGGCCGCCGCGGCGCAGCGCCTACGCAACGAGCTCCTCGGCGCTGCCTTGGATCAGTGGGAAGCCGACGAGGGCCCGTTCAGCGATGAGGAACTCAATGCTGCTGCGACCGCCTTGAGCCCAACACGACGGCGCGGCGCGGCGTGACGGCCGTGCTCGACGCCGGCGCGTTGATCGCAATCGACAAACGCGATCGCAGGGTCGGGGCGATGCTGCGAGTTCTCCAGCGCGAAGGAACACCCATCTCCACGAGTGCGGCAGTGGTGGCTCAGGTGTGGCGGGACGGCCGACGTCAGGTCAACCTCGCCCGAGTCCTCTCAGGAGTCGATGTTGCCGCCTTGGACGACCACGACGGTAGAAGGGTCGGCGAGCTGCTTCGAGCGAACAACTCCAACGACCTCGTAGACACCCACATTGCGCTGTTGGTGCAACCCGAAGCCCGCGTTCTGACCAGCGACGACGCCTACATCCAGGCACTGCTCCGGAGCCGCCGCGTGAAGGCACACGTAGTGCACGTGTAAGACCCTCCCCGTGTTCCCGCGGTTATGGCGCGCGAAGGTGTGACCCGTCACCGTCGATCTGGCGCGGGTTCGAGAATCCTCGGCTCCTCGGCCGAGACGTTCTTGAACCGTTCTCCCGGGGAGCGGCCCTGGTCGCCGACTTGGCGGGCGCGGACGAGGCCGGTCAGGCCGGGCGCAACGACGTGGCGAGTGTGTCGATGACTTGTAGCGCGGTATGGGCGGCGCCGTAGACGTCACGGGCCGCTCCGGCCGCGGTGAGCTCCGCGAAACGTGCTGGGCCGAGCTCGGCTAGGGCCCAAGCGCGGGCGTCGCCGAGCCGGTCCGCCTCCTCGCCGTAGGTTGGTACGTCGCCCTGGTCCACCGCGCCCAGCAGCTCGGCCACCGCCTCCGGCGCGCCGGCGCGCTGGAACAGCACGGCGAGGTTGCGCAGCGTCGTCAGCTGCTGGGCGGTGTTGGCTAGCCGAATCCAGTGCCGTACCGCGTCGGCGAAGGCTCCGAGCGCCTCGGCGGGGTTGCTGATACGGGCCTGCAGCGAGCACGCCGACACAATGGCCGCGCCTTCGAGGTAGCGGTTGTGGACGGCGCTGGCCTCCGCGAGAGCGTCGGCGAAGCGGGCGAGCGCCTGGTGTGGGTCGTGCCCTTGGGACAGCTCGCCGCTGGTGTAGGCGAGCCATCCGCGGCCCGAGGGCGGCAGCGGCAGTTCCTGCAGCGCGGCAAACTGGGCCTCGCCGTCCGGGCCTGCGTGGCCTCCGTAGGCGGCCGCCAACGCGACGCCGGAATGGCCGAGGGCGAGGTGGAGAAGGTCGCCGTGCCGGCGGGCCAGGTCTCTGAGGGCCCGCGCCGTCTCGGCGCTCTCGGCGACCCGCCCGTCGAACAGCCCGATGTCGGTCAGGACGTCGAGCACGGGGATGGCGGCCTCCGTGTCGCCGGCGAGCTCGAGCCCCTGGGCGGCGAGTCGGCGTGCCTCAGGGATGTCGCCCCGGCGGAGCGCACGCGTCGCCGCGGCGGCGAGCAGGGTGGGGCGGCGCGGATGGTCAGCGGCGATCCGCCCGAGGAGCAGCTCGGCCCAGACGAGCGGCTCTTCCACGAACCGACTCTGGGCGTAGAGGTACAGGTATGCCGTCAGTTCGGCGGCGAGGTCCGGGTCGTGGCGCACGGCCCACCCGTGCGCGGCGCGCATTTCGGCGAAGATCGAGTCGAGCCGGTCGTGCCCTTGATCTTCCTCGGTGGTGCGAAGCTGTCGGTCGGCGGTCTCGGCGGCGGAGACGAACCACTTGGCATGGCGACGGGCCAGCTCCTCGGCGCGGCCCGCCTGGGCGAGGCGGCGGGCCGCGAACGAGCGGATGGTCTGCAGCAGGTAGAAGCGTGCCGGCGTGTGCGTGCGGTCGACGGTCACCAACGATCGTGTGGCCAGGGCGCGTACGACGCCCGCCATGTCGGGCCGTCCGAGCACTCCTTCGATGTCGCGGGCTACCACCGGTCCGGCGAACACGGAGAGGTCGGCGAGGAGGCTGGCGTCGCGGTCCTCGAGGCGTGCTTCGGACCACGCCAGCACGTCTGCCAGGCTGCGATGGCGGGCTGGCATCTGCCGCTGGGGTGATCGCAGCTCGTCGAGATGCTCGTCGAGGGCGTCGGCGACTTCCTCGGCGGTGGTCGTGTCGAGTTGAGCGGCCGCCATCTCGATGGCGAGGGGGAGGCCGTCGAGGCGTTGGACGATGCGTGTTACCACCTCATCCTGCGGCGCCGCTCCGACGGCCGACGCTCGTTCGAGGAACAGCCGCGCCCCCGGCGCCTCGGGACCCGTTGTTGCCAGCGGCGCTACGGCCCAGACGTGCTCGCCGTCGAGGGCTAACCGCTCGCGGCTCGTGACGAGCACGCGGGCCGACGGGCCTCCGGTCAGGACGCGCGTGACGGCGGCCGCGACAGAGTCGACGAGGTGCTCGGCGTTGTCGAGCACGAGCAGTAGGTCGAGTGCGCCGACCCTCGGCAGGACCTCGGCAGCGGCCCGGCCCTCGGCGGTGAGGCCCAGCGACGCCACGACTACGTCGGGGACCGCGGCGGGATCCTCGACCGGTGCGAGCTCGACCATGCAGGCACCGAGCGCTGTGCCTTCGGCCGCCCGACCTGCGATCTCCAGCGCGAGCCGCGTCTTGCCGACGCCGCCCGGCCCGGTGAGGGTCACGAGCCGGGCGCGTCCGAGCAGGTCGATGATGAGCTCGGCGTCGTCATCCCGGCCGACCAACGACGAGGGCGCGACGGGCGGCTGGAAGCGACCCTGCCGGCTGGTCGGACCCAACCCGACGTCGGCCGGAGGTGGGGTCGCGTCAGCGCTGAGCGCGGCACGCTCGGCTTCCCGCAGCCGGTTCGACGGTTCGAGACCGGCGTCGGCCAGGATGTCGGACGCCCGTTGGAAGGCGCGCAGCGCCTCCACCGCGCGATGGGCGCCCGTGAGGGCCTCGATCAGCACCGACCATCCGCCCTCGCGGAGCGGTTCGGCAGTGACGACCGCCTCGGCGGCGGCGACGGCCTCGTCGACCCGGCCGGCCCGCAGCAACGCCGCGGCTTGTGCCTCTGCTGCCGCACTCCGGCGCTCCTCGAGGCGGCGGGCCTCGGCGCGTACGCCTTCGACGTCGGCGCAGTCGCCGAAGGCGGGGCCCTTCCACAGGTCGAGCGCGGCGAGCAGAAGGTCGACGGTGTCGTTGGTGTCGGCGTGGCGGGCTGAGTCGACGAGCATCTCGAACCGCTCGGCATCGAGATCACCGGGGGCCACGTCGAGGGCGAAGCCGCCGCCGCGGCTGGCCAGCGCGGCGCCGAGATGGGCCCGTAGCCGTGAGACGTAGGTTCGCAGCGTGGGCACGGCGCTGGCGGGTGGGGTCTCGCCCCAGAGCGCGTCCACGAGGGCGTCGAGGCTGACCACCTGGCCGCGCTGTGCCAGCAGGACGGCGAGCACGGTGCGCTGGTTGGCGCTTCGGATCGCGCAGGCGGTGCCGTCGTCGTCCACCAGCTCGACGGCTCCGAGCACCCGAAAGCGCATGCGTCAACGCTAGGACGGGACACCTGAGGCCTGCGGGCGGCCTCCCATGAGATGCGAGCCGGATGCGATCGCCCTGCGATGCCGGGGCGTCACGCTCGACTCGTGCTCAGCGAACCGCAGCTCACGACCGGGTGGGAGCGCGATGTCCCCGCCGAGGACACGCTCTTGCGCCGCTACCTGTTCCACCACGCCTCCCTCGGTGCCGCGTTCACGCTCGCGGGCGGCGGGCGGGTGCTCGATGCCGACGACCTGTCGATGGCCGACCTGGCCAGGCCAGGTGGCTACTTCAACGGCGCAGTGCTGCTCTGCCCGCCCGCCGACTGGGACGACCTCATCGCCCGGATCGAGCGGTTCTTCCGTTCCGGCCATGGTCAGACGTGCCTGTGGAGCGCCTGGCCGACCCCCGACCTGCGCGGTCGAGGCTGGCGACTGTCGGGACACCCACCGCTGCTCGCACGACCGCCGCTGTCCACCCTCCCCGTCACGTCGGCCGCGGTACCAGAGCCCGATGTCCGTCCGGTGACGTCGGCGGACGACCTCGCCGGGTGGGAGCGCGTCGCCATCGACGGCTACCCGCTGCCAGAGCTCCACGACGCGCCCGCCGGTGCCTTCGCCCCGCCGCCGCTTCTCGACGACGAGCGGCTGCGCTTCTTCGTCGGCCGGGATGGTGACCGTCCCGTCGCCGCCGCGGTGTCCTTTGCCTCCCACGGCATCGCCTCGCTGGCCTTCGGCGCCACGCTGCCCGCGGCTCGCCGGCGCGGGTTCTGGCGCCGGCTCGCCGTCGCTCGGCTGCGGGCCGCGCCCGACGTGTGGGCGACCGGGGTGTTCAGCGACTTCAGCCGCCCGGGAGCCGAGGCGCTCGGCTTCGTGCCGATCCTGCGCCTCACCCTCTGGATCCTCGACCGCCCCTGACCAAACAGACGAAAGGACCATTCCGATGCTCTCACTCACCACCCGCACCGACACCCACGGCAACCCGATCTCGGGACCCCAAGACGCCGTCAACCGCTACGACGACGCCGTCGGTCATCTCCTCGCCTACCACGAGCAGCTGGTGGACGCGGCGACCTCGCTAGCGACCGACGAGCCCGACTTCCCCATGGGGCAGATCCTCGGTGCCTACCTCGCGCTCACCACGAGCGACCAGCGGGACGTACCGGGTGCGATGGAGGTGGCCGCCCACCTCGACACCCTCATCCTGAACGACCGTGAGGCCGCCCACCGCGCCGCGATCGGCACCTGGCTGGCGGGGGACTGGCACGGCGCCGCCCGACGCCTCGACGAGCTGCTCATCCGATGGCCCACCGACCTGCTCGGCCTGCTCGTCGGCCACCTGCTCGACTTCTATGTCGGCGACTCAGCCAACCTTCGCGACCGCATCGGCCGCTCGCTGCCCGCCTTCGACTCGGCCCACCCGAACCACGGCTACATCCGAGGGATGTACGCCTTCGGCCTCGAGGAGAGCGGCAACTACCAGCTCGCCGAGCAGCACGGACTGGCCGCCGTCGACGCCAACCCCGACGACGTGTGGGCCACCCACGCCGTGACCCACGTCTACGAGATGCAGGGGCGGATCGACGAAGGCATCCGGTTCCTGCGAGGCAGTGAAGCCAACTGGGGTTCAGGCAACCTCTTCACCGTCCACAACTGGTGGCACCTCGCCCTGTACCTGCTCGAGGCGGAGCGCAGCGACGAGGCACTTGCCATCTACGACCGGCAGGTCCACACCGACCGGTCGGCGGGGGTGCCCCTGGAGATGGTCGACGCCAGCGCCCTCCTGTGGCGTCTGCAGCTCGACGGCATCGCGACGGGCGACCGTTTCGCTCCGCTGGCAGAAGCCTGGGCCACCCGCAGCTCCGACGAGCCGTGGTACGTGTTCAACGACCTCCACGCCGTCATGGCGCTGGCGGGGGCCGGCCGGCTGGCCGACGCCAGAGCGGTGATCGACCGGCTGGACACCTACGTCGCGACAGCGGCTCCGTCGTCGAACCTCCGCATGACCGCCGAGGTAGGCCTGCCCGCTTGCCGGTCGGTCTTGGCGTACATCGAGGATCGCCACGCCGACGTGGTCGCCGAACTCCTGCCAATCCGGACGATCCTCGCCCGCTTTGGAGGCTCGCACGCCCAACGCGACGCGCTCCAGCGCACACTGGTCGCCTCCGCTCTCCGTGCCGGCCGGCTCGACCTGGCCCGCGCCCTGCTCAACGAGCGGATCAGCGTACGCGAGACCAGCGTTTGGTCGTGGCGCCAGCGAGCCCAGGTCTCCCGTGCGGCCGGAAACAACCGCGATGCTCAGCGGGCCGACCATCGGGCGGCGTCCTACGCATCCCGGTTCACCGCCGCCGAAGCCTGAGTCTGCCGCGGCCCTGCTGTCCAAGTGGTCTTGCGAACGTGACGCTTCTAGAACACGGGCGACGACTCGCGTTTGAACCGCCACAGCCGGCACGTGCTTGTCCACGGCCTCCCCCTCGACGACCGCGCCCGAATCGGCGTTATACGGGCGACCGACGACGGGGCGGGCAACGCGACAGAACGGCGTCGACACAGGCGGCGCCGACGATGCCATCAAACGTTCCGGTGGACGACGGGAGGACGGTCAGGCGACGGTGCCGCCGAGGAGGTGGCGGTTCTTGTCGACTGATCCCGGGAGGATTGTGGCGCGGTTGCCGGCGAGGAAGAGAGCGCCGGGCTTGACGCGTTCGGGGTTGGCGGCGTCGGCGAGCGTGGACCATCCGAGGCCGTCGTCGTCTTGGGCGTTGAGGTCAGCTTGGAGTTCAATCTCCATGGCGGTGATCTCCCGGTTATGTCTACGGGTCATGGTATGGGTTGGGCCACCGGCGCCGCGGGCAGGCGGACAGTGCGCCGGCGCCGTCGAGGTCGGCGAGGATGATGGTGAAGTGTCGGGGATTGCGTCCGGTGGCTTCGAGGCGGAGGCCTGCGGCTCGGATGTCGGCCACGGTAAGGATGGTGAGCCCGCTGAATCGCACGAGGGGCGGCTGCTGAGCGAGTTCGTCGAGGGTGAGCCCGCGTGGAGCGAAGACCGAGATGCCGTAGATGCCGTAGACCGAGTGCATTCGCTGTGCGTCGGCGCGGATGATGTCGGCGTCGAGGTCGCCGCCCCGCACGACGACCTCGGGCGGTGACGGCAGGGGAGGGACGCCGTTCTGTCACGGCGATCTATGTTCCTCCTCGTAGCGCTAGAGCATCGCCGTGAAAGGTGAGGGTCGCCAGCTCCAAGGCCTTAGGCGGCCAGCCGCTCCTCCTGCTCGACGAGGAATTCAGCGAGCGCTTCGTCGATAGTCGGCCGTCCAGCTGTCCCGGACATCGAATGCGCCTCCTAAGGGCGTGGAGCCGACATGAGGATCACATCGGCATCAGCGGCAGGTCGTCGCACGGATCTTCGACCCCGAGGCGGAAGCGCCAACCTTCATATGGTTCGAGCGCCCGGCCGAGCTCGTCCCATGTCAGACGGCGGGGGTCAACCACGACGTCGTACGGCCCACCCTGCTCACGCTCGTCGCCCCAGACGAGTCGGCCTGCGACCTCATTATCTCGTAGCAGCCAGGACGAGCTGGATGAAGCAGCAGGTGCTTGGCACAATCGTCACGTCATGGACGTCTGCAGCGGACTTGCCATGGTGACGGTCGCGGGTTCGAGTCCCGTCGTCCGCTCCAAGCCCTGGTCAGACGGCACTTTCGGGGCGCCGTGGCCCCGGTAGAGCATACGGATCGTCAGTTCCGTGCGCGATGCCGCACACGCGTGCAGCGCCGCCGCCCACTGCGGCGCGCCACCCTCGAGCAGGTGGTCGCGGCGGTCATGGGGTGCTTCGGTGCCCGCTGTGTCCTGCTTCTCGGCCCGGCATCGCTGGGCTGACACTTGCTCGTCCGGAGGCCGCCGGGCTAGCCGGACGACGTTGCGGTGAATGCCGGGTCCGGGGGAGCCGCAGCTGGCCCGGACCGGCGGCGGGTACATGCCCACCTCGATGCGGCGCTTCCAGCAACATTGGACCTGATCGCAGCATCACCAGCGGCGTACGCTGACACTCAGCGGCCAGAGGGGACGGGACGATGGCGGCGGAGAGATCGTGACCGGCGGGAATGTGCTCACGATTCTGTTCACCGATCTCGTCGGTTCCACGGGCCTGCGCGCCCGGCTCGGTGACGCCGCCGCCGATCCTCGGATCGCCGCCCACCTAGCACGCGTCGGTGGCATCGTCGGGGAGCACGACGGCGGCGTGGTGAAGACCACGGGTGACGGCGTGCTCGCCACCTTCCGATCGGCGCGGCGGGCCCTCGCATGCGCCGCGGTTATCCAGCGGTCGGAGGCGTTCGAGGATGATCCGCTCGCCGTTCGCGTCGGGCTGGACGCCGGCGAGGTGATGGAGCGGGACGGCGACGTCCACGGCTTGGCCGTGGCGTCAGCCGCTCGGATAGCGGCTCTCGCCGAGGGCGGCGACATCCTGGTCGGCGACCTGGTGCGTCAGCTGGCCGGACCGGACCCGGAGCTGGGCTTCGTCGACCGCGGCCCGGTGCGGCTGAAGGGCGTGCCGGATCCGGTTCGGATCTGGATTCTCCAGTGGGCGGACCGGGCGTCGGAGCGGGCGAACCACTCGGCGGGCGAGGCGCGCCGGGACGCCACTGCGCCTCTCATGGAGATCTCGCTGCTGGGCACACAGCAGGCTTCGGCGGCCGGCTCGGCGCTCGACGTGGCCCGTTCGGGGCGGACGTTCGGGTTGTTGGCTTATCTGGCCGTGCATCGGGGCGCCCCACAGCTGCGCCAACACCTGGCCGGGGTGTTCTGGCCCGAGTCGACCGAGAGCCAGGCTCGAACCAACCTGCGGCGCGAGCTGCATCAGCTCCGGGAGGCCCTACCCGAGGCCGATCGCTTCCTGACGATCGAGAGCTCTGAGATCTGCTGGCGTGACGATGCTCCCTGCCGCCTCGACATCGCCGAGTTCGAATCCGCGCTGGCCGAGGCCAGCTCCGCCGAGGGGCGGAACGACACGGCTGCGTTCCGCGCCGCCGCGGAACGCGCCATCCGGGCGTACGGGGGCGATCTTCTGCCCGGCCTGTACGACGACTGGGTGCTGTCGGAGCGGGACAGGCTGCACCGGTCGTGCCTCGCATTGCTGGACGGGTTGACGGCGGTGCTCGCCGGCCAGGGTGAGGTGCGAGCCGCCATCGATCACGCACGCCGACGGGTGGATCTCGAGCCGCTCGAGGAATCGGGTCACCGGCGTCTCATGGAACTCCAGCATCGGGCGGGCGATCGCGCCGCAGCGCTGGCGACCTACCACCGGTGCATCTCGATCCTGCAGCGCGAGCTGGAGGTCGAGCCCTGCGCCGACACCGTCGCTGCATACCAGCGGCTCTTCGCCGAGACAGCGGCGCCCGCCGCCCCCGTGCCCGAAGCGCCCCAGGACGCCCCCCTTGTCGGCCGGACGTCCGAGCTGGCGGCTCTCCGGTCGGCATGGGCCGCGATCGGCTATGGCCCCCGGCTCACAGTCGTCGTCGGCGAGGCCGGTATGGGCAAGACCAGGATCGCAGCCGAGTTCGCAGACGCGGTCGAGCGGGGCGGGGCCATCGTGGGACGTGCCCGATGCTTCGCGACCAAGGGACGCTTGGCCCTGGCTCCGGTGGCTGAGTGGCTTCGCAGTCCCGCGTTGCTGCCGGGGTTCGAGCGGCTGGACCCGGTGTGGCGCAACGAGGTGGTGCGGCTGGTGCCCGAGCTCGGGACCCCCGGGGAGGAGTCGTCGCCGGCGCCGCTGGCCGACGCCTGGCAGCGCCGGCGGTTCTTCGAGGGCTTGGCGTGGACCGTGCTGGCGGCCGAGAAGGAAACGCTGTTGGTGCTCGACGACCTGCAGTGGTGCGACGGCGAGACGCTGGCCTGGCTCGAGCTCCTGGTCCATATCGAGCCGTCGGCCCGCCTGTTGGTGGCCGCCACCCTCCGGGCCGAGGAGCTGGACGACAATCCCGACCTCGTGACGTTCTGCCGGAAGCTGCGGGCTCGTGGCATCCTGCGCGAGCTGGAGCTGACGCCGCTCGGAGCCGACGACACGGCCCGGCTCGCCGCCGCCGTGGGTGACCGGCCACGCGAGAACGCGGCGGCGCGCCGGTTGCAGGCCACGACCGGTGGAATCCCGCTGTTCGTCGTCGAGGCCGCTCGCCAGGGCTCGGATCGGTCGCCGCGCGTCGACGCGTTGCTGGCGGACCGCCTGGCCCAGCTGAGCCCGCAGGCGCAGGGGCTGGCCGGGGTCGCGGCCGCCATAGGGCGGGACTTCTCGCTGGAGCTCCTGGAGGCCGCGGCGGAGGTCGGCGACGAGACGTTGGTCAGCGCCGTAGACGAGTTGTGGCGGCGCCGCCTGTTGCGGGAGCGCTCGGGCACCACCTACGACTTCGCCCACGACCTGCTCCGTGACGCCGCCTACGAGCAGCTGAGCCCTCCGCACAGGCGGCTGCTGCACCGCCGCATCGCCGACGCCCTCGAACGGCTCCACGCCGGTCACCTGGCGCGGGCGGCGGCGCAGATCGCCGAGCAACGGGAGCGGGGTGGCCAACCCGATCGAGCCATCCGCTACCACAGGCTGGCCGCCGAGGCGGCCACCGCCGTGTTCGCCGTCGCCGAGGCGGTGCGACACTACGACTGTGCGTTGAGGCTCCTCGGCGGCCTCGACCCGGGAGCCGAGCGCGATCGCCAGGAGCTCGAGCTGCGGCAGGCAATGGTCGGGCCGCTCAGCAACGTGCAGGGCTATTCGTCCAGCGACGTGGGCGCGTGCATCGAGCGGACCGTGGCGCTCAGCGAGCGACTCGGCGAGACCGAGGTCGGGCTCCGCAGCCGGGTGGCGCTGGCTGCGCACCTGTTCGTGGGGGGGCGGATCGACGACACCGCGACCACGATCGAGGACGTCGTGTCCCGGGTCGCCGGTTACCCAGATTTGGTCGGCCAAGCCCACATGGTCCGTGCCGGCTCGCTTGCCAGTCTGGGCCGCCCCGCCGAGGCGCTGCACCACTTCGACCGGTCCGAGGAGCAGTCGCGGGCAGCCGAGGTCTGGCAGTTCGGGTTCCCTGTCCGGCCGATGGTGCTGGCATGGCGTCCCCACGCGCTGTGGATCGTCGGCCGCGGCCGCGAGGCGGCCGCCAGCGCCGATGCCGCACTGGCACTCGCCGACGAGCTCGACCACCCGTACAGCCAGGCCGTGGCCCAGGGCTACGGCGCCATCACCCACTACCTGCTGGATGACCGCGGACGCACATCTGAGCTGGCGGCATCGGTGCGGGCCCTGTGCGACCAGCGCGGCTTCGCCTACTACGGCGACTGGGGCCGCATCCTCGAGGGCTGGGTCACTGGCCGGGCCAGGGGGGAGGCCCTCATCCGTCAAGGTATCGACCGGCTGCGGGCAGCGCACGCCGAGGCGCGGCTGCCGTTCTACCTTGGCCTGCTGGCCGAGGTACTGATCGACAGCGGGCGTCTCGGCGAGGCGTCCCGGGTGCTGACCGAGGCCCGTTCGCTGGCAGACGCGCACGGCGACCGCTGGTGGCTGGCAGAGCTGTGGCGGCTCGACGCCCCACTCCACCCCGAACCCGATGGCGAGGCGATGCTCCGGCGGGCGGCGGCGATCGCCCGAGAGCAGGGCAGCCGGGCGCTCGAGCTGCGGGCCGCGATCGACCTGGCGCGGCGATGGCTGGAGACGGCACGGGGCGACGACGCCGCGGCCCTGCTGGCCCCCCTGCGGGCGGAGGTGGGCGGCTGCAACCCGGCGGATGTGACCGCCGCCAACGAGGTGCTGGCCGGGGCCGCCGCGACGTCGGGTCGCCCCGTGTGAGCTCGCCGGGCCTCGGTCTCAGGCTCTCAGCGGGAGGGCGCTGACGTGGTGGCCGATGCAGCGTCCTTGGGTGACGCCGTTGACGATCGCCGCGTTGAAGTGGATGCCGCCGTAGAGCCGGGAGATCGCCGCCTCATCGGCCGCCTCGAGGAAGGATCCAAAGAAGCGCGGGTCCAGGCCTCGGTCGTCGTGGGTGTGGTCGACGAACGCGTACCGGTCGCCGAACAGGTCGGTGAGCACCTGGAACGCGGCTCCCGATTGGATCGAGTGTCCCGAGGTGTACTCGGGGAACGGCGGGGTGACCACCACCGGCGCCCAGTCCGGGTCGATGAGCCGCCGGATGTAGGTCACCGGCCTGATGAGGTTGTAGACGTACTTCTGGTACCAGCAGGCGATGAAGGCGTCGCATACGGCGATCCCGACCTTCGCGTAGGCCTCGGCCGCAAAGGCCAGGCTGGCCCCGTCGTGCCGGAGCGTCTGGGTGGTGATCGCGATCGAGTGCCCGGGTGGCGTGGGGGTCGTTCCCGGGTCGTCCGACCAGAACCGGGCGATGGCCTCCTGCTCGGGTGTCAGGTTGTTGACCGCCTCGTACACCTCGGCCGCCTCGGCGTGGAAGGCGGACCCGGGGTCCTCGGAGAACGGAGGGTGGTCGCCGGGTGGGCATGCGGCTCCGCCCGGGATGGCGAGGCAGCGGTTCATGCCCCAGTACGGCTGCAGCGCGGGGAGGAAGTCGGGTGGAGTGGGCACCCAGTAGCCGGGCCCGACGGGAGCGTCGTACGGCGGGAAGTTCGTCAGATACCCCTCGTGACCGCCATCGCCCTCAGACCAGTCGAAGACGGCGGCGGCCACCTCCTGGCCCCGCCGGACCGAGCGTCCGAACACCCCGGGTGGAAGCCCAGGTCGGAAGCGGTCGCGGAACGACGACTCGAGGGCGTCGACGGCCGCCAGCTGCTCGGGTCGGCCGGTGCGGAAGAGGTCCCGGAGGATCGACCCGAGCGTGGCGTTGGCGACGGTGGGCCAGTGGTACGCGGTCTTGCGGCCGGCGGCGGGCACGCCGCCGAGGCCGGCCAGCATGCCTTCGAGCGAGCGGTACCCGTCCATCCCGGGCACCAACGCCTCGTAGAGGGCGACGCCCGTGTAGCCGAACGCCCGGGATGCCACAGGGGGGCTGTAGCCGGCCGTCGTGCGGACCAGGTCGAGCGCCACGTCGAACCAGGAGGTGGGCACGTCGGCGTCGAACTCGTCGACCCCCTGGAAACGCGGGCCCGTGCCCGCCAGAGCGGCGCTGGCTCGGGCCGCCGTCCAGCCGGCGACCGCCGCGGCCCCGGCGCCCAGGAGGAACTCGCGTCGACCCAGGTCCGGAGCCGAACGATGGCGCGCACCGTTCGGCTCCGGCTGCGTCGTCACTTGTAGAGCGCGATCCACCAGAAGCTCGGATCGCCCGTCGGGGTCGTGATCTGGGCCGGCAGGAGGCTGGGATCCAGAGCGCCGTGCGGCGCCACCGCGATGTGGATCTCCGCATCGGCGATCGAGAACCCCCGGCTCAGCGCCTCGCCGACCGTCTCGGCCATCGCTCCGCCGAAGGTGGGGGTTCCAGGGTTGACGTGCCCGGTGAGCGTGAGGTTGGGTCCACCTACGAGGTGGCCGGCCACGTTGAAGGCGCCCGCCACGACATCGGGGTTGGTCATCAGGTCACCGGCGTCGCAGTCCCCGTCGCACGCCTCGGGGTTGAAGAAGAGGAACGCCCAGAGGCTGAACGCCTCGGGGTGACCCGCCTCGCCGGTGGCGGTCGGGCCGACCGGATAGGCATAGCTCCCCGGCACCGGGGTCGGCATCGACAGCGACACGCTTAGGCCGTCGGCCGTGCGCAGGATCTTCGCACCGCCGGGGGCCACGGTTGGACCGCCCATGCCCTGACCGAACACATCCGCCTGCTCCCAGGGGCTCTCGGCGCCGGCGATCGTGCCCGAAACCAACAGGCCCGCCGTGGTGACCAGGCCCGCCAGGATTGCTCGCTTCCGTCTCATGTCTCCTCGCTTTCGGTTGCCCGCCGCGTTCCCACCGGTCAGCCGGTGGCGGGAGGGATGTTCTGGTTCACGCGGAAGAAGTTCGTCGGGTCGTAGGCCGCCTTGACCTGGGCCAACCGCTCGTAGTTGTGCCGGTAGGTGGCCTGCACCCGGTCGTGGCCCTCGTCCATCATGAAGTTCACGTAGGCCCCGCCGGCCGAGTGGGGGTGGAGGGCGTCCCAGTAGCCCACGGCCCAGTCGCGCAGCATGTCGGCCTTCGCGGGGTCGGGGTCGATGCCGACAATCACGCCTGACCAGGTGGCGTCCCGGTAGGCAAACGCGGTCTCGCCCACCCCCATGTCGTGGACGGCGCCGTCGATCGGGAACAGGTGCATCCTCGACTGCGGGGTCGGCACCTCGCGGAACTTCTCGTGGACGGCGATGGCGTCGTCGCCGATCTCGGAGAAGAAGTCGGCCCGCCAGTACGACTGCAGCCCGGACGGCAACAGGGCATCGGAGGCCGATTGCACCGCGGGGTACGGTGCCTCGGCGATCCCGTCCACGAGCGGCGACCCGACCGACCGCACGGGTGCCAGCACCTTGTCGGCCGACTCCTTCGGTCCTGTGTACATCCACATGACGCCGCAGGCCCTGCGACCGTGCAAGTGCTCAGCGAACGGCGGCGCCGGCGGCACGGCGCCGAGGATGAAGATCCCGTTGAGGTCCCGGGGCGCGGCCGGCAGGAAGTACCGATACCAGCGCAGCACCTCGCCGGCGTCGGCGAGGTCGTAGTACACCGGGCCGGCGATCACGCTGCTGACCGGGTGGCAGCGGAAGCGGAACGAGGTGACCACGCCGAAGTTGCCGCCGCCCCCGCGCAGGGCCCAGAACAGGTCAGGATGTTCCTCGGCGCTGGCCGTCACGAAGCGGCCGTCGGCCAGCACGACATCGGCGGCCAGGAGGCTGTCGATGGTGAGCCCGTAGCGCCGGGTCAGGTGGCCCAGGCCGCCGCCGAGCGTCAGCCCGCCCACGCCGGTGGTGGAGATGATGCCCGAGGGTGTGGCCAGCCCGAACGCGTGGGTGGCGTGGTCGACGTCGCCCCAGGTGCAGCCGCCGTCGACCTGGACGGTATGACCCGTGGGGTCGACCCGCACGCCCCGCAGGGCGGACAGGTCGATCACGAGCCCGCCGTCGCACACGCCCAGGCCGGCGGCGTTATGCCCCCCACCGCGCACCGAGACCGGCACGTCGTGCTCTCGCGCCACACGGACCGCCGTGAGCACGTCCGCGACGTCGGCGCACCGGGCGATGGCGCCCGGGCGCCGGTCGATCATGGCGTTGTAGACGGCCCGTGCCGCCTCGTAGCCCCTGCTATCGGGCCGGAGGAGCGGGCCCCGCAAGCCTTCGTCGAGCGCGTCCAGTGCCGGTTGAGCGCGTTCGGTGGTTGCCACGTCGTCCCATCTCCCGTTCGTGTATTCCGAGAGCGGGACCGTACGAACGGGGGCGTTCGCCAAGCGTTCGCTCAGCGTTTGGTCCGGGGTCAGCTGGCCGCCGGGGGGAGGCTCAGGGAGCCGAGGCGATCAGCCGGCAGTCGGGCCCGATCCCCTCCTCCCGGGTTGGGTCTTCGGGGGCTTCAGCCGGGCGGGGCCGCGGGTGGGTTGTTCAACGGCCCGTCGGACGTGGACCACTCGGGCGGGGTTGAACTCGATGTCGTGGGCTTGGAGCGCGATCAGTTCGCCACAGTGGAGGCCGGCGCCGTGGCAGAGGTGCTTGGCAATGACCCAGCGGCGGTGCCCGAGGCCCTCGATGGCGTCGAAGAGCGCGGCACATGCTGGTCGGTGGGAAGCGAGGACCGGGGCACGTACACGAATGTGGTGCCTTGGATGGCGGCGGTATTGGCGTAGCCGACCATCCACACCGGGTTCTCGCTCTGGGCGGTCAACCATCGCAGCCGCCGGGCGTGGGTTACGAGGGCGCGTAGGACCGCGCCAACGTCCTGCACCAGCTCCTTCGGCCGCCGCCCCCGCACACCGCGGCCATCACCGCCGCCGAATCGGCCGGGGTCGAGGCGGTGAGGGTGCGGGCGCCGAGGCGGGCAGCACCCAGCGGCCCAGCCGATAGGTCTGCTTCTCGGGGAATCGCACCGACAGCCCCGACGGGTGGTCTTCGATGTAGCGGGCCGCGAGCCGCTCCATCGTCCGTGGGCCGGCGTCCTGGAGGTCGCGGCTCGGGGCGGCGTGGGCGATGAACTGCTCGAGCTCGCGGGCCCTGGCCCGTGCCGCGTCGTCGATGCGGCACTTGACGAAGATCCGCTCACCCGAAACGGCACCGGTGGCGACCACGCGGTAGCGAGTCTCACCGGCCGAGGGCGCGTAGATGCGGGTGCCGTGCTCGAGTTGGGCGAGAGGCTTCTTGCGATACCGGCTGGGCATGACAGCTGACCACCTCGTGGTACGCAGCACTACGGGCTGCGACGGATGGCCGCCGTCGGCAACTTTGTGCCCGAAACCTGTGCCCGGCAGTAAGAGCACGGTCGATACACCGTCTACCACAAGGCCAAACGCGCCCGGCGGACCCTCCCATGGCCTCGTTGCCAAGGTGAGGGTCGCGGGTTCGAGTCCCGTCGTCCGCTCAAAAGCCCTGCTGAGAGGGCATTTCCCGTCCTTCGTTGACACAGGTAGAGCATCACCGTGTAAAGGTGAGGGTCGCGGGCTCGAGCCGCGACGATGCGCCCGTGAAGCCGCTGGTGGAGGCGGGTTTCGCGCCCCGGCATGACGTCTGCACCGAACGCTCGGGTGACCAGGGGGAGCGTGCAAGGTGCGATCTTTGTGCCCGATTGTGCCCCTGAGAGCCGGCTTCGCTGCCCACGGGAGGCCGCCTACGACCCAGCTGCCCGCCAAGTCCTGACGGAGCGTGCGGACAACGCCCGTGCGCCACAAAGCCTGGCAGCGCCCTATCGGTCGATGTGAGCACCCATCCGCCGCTCACGGCCCTTTAGGACCTGTACGACGTGGGTCGGCGTACGCTCGCCGAATGCCACATACCCCTGGGATCGAGATCCGACGTGCCTGGCGTCAAAAGGACGAGACCGGACGCATTCACTACATCATCACCACCCATGAAGGTGTCGAGCGAAGGCTCTGGGAACCAGACGACTCGGCGTTCGGCCGATTGCTGGACGAGGCGCTCCAATCACAGGGCTACACGGGACCAAAGTCGGCGCAGGAGTATTGAGCCAAGGTTATGGAGTTGGCCGGCCAGCGAGCCCTACTCGCCCCGGATCGGTCGATCTGTTCGCTGCATCGGAGGCCGTTCGATCGCCGGCATAAGCGCGGATCTGTGCACCGCGCTGGAGTCGTCCAGCCGGTGTTCGGCGTGCTCGTTATGGGTGCCGGCGACCGACACACGAGGGATATCGCGAGCCCGCTCCGAGGCGGCCTCCCATCGTTTGCTCGCGGGCGGCCGCCTGCGGTGATGGGTTCAGCTCGACCGCGCGTCGAGAGATGAGAAGGTGCGCTCGGTCAGGAGACGAGGCTGACCGCGTCGGCGAGTGCCGTTTCTGCATCGGATGCGAGCATCTGCGCGAGGTCGGCTGCAGGCATGAGGTCAGCGACGAGCGCTGCGCTTTGACCGCCGACGATGAGCTCCTCGAGCGGGCCTTCCGCCGTGGCAGTCGCGATCTCGGTCAGCGCTGGGGTCGGATCTGCGCGCACCTCGTCGCCGCGCGGTTGCCATCGGTCGGTGAACTCGAGCCGAGGATCTTCCCCGGATGGAGGGTCTCGGACCGGGACACGACGGC
>DASQUK010000211.1:0-10500 GCA_035641315.1 Acidimicrobiales bacterium
CCGCTACAGGAGCTCGTAGTCGGCGGCGTCGGGCGTGCGGGTCTCGCGCCAGTAGTCGAGCAGCGAGAAGGGCCAGTTCTGCGTGACCCGGCCCTTGGCGTTCTTGTACCAGGTGTTGACCGTGGCCGCGCCCCACACCATGTTGCGGTTGCCCTCGTCGATGCGCCGGTTGTAGGCGTCGTGTACCTCGGGGCGCACGTCGAGGGCCCGATGGCCGCCCGCCAACAGCAGGCGCAGGCAGCCGAGGACGTAGTGCACCTCGCACTCCGAGAAGTAGGTGATGCTGCCGTTGATCACGATGTTGGTGTTGGGCCCGTAGAGCAGGAACAGGTTGGGGAACCCGGGCACGGTGATGCCGAGGTAGGCGCGGGCGTCGCCGTCCCAGCGCTCGTGGAGGTCGACCCCGCCCCGCCCCACCACCTTCATGGGCATGAGGAACTGCGAGGCCGTGAACCCGGTCCCGTAGACGATGACGTCCAGCTCGTGGTGCGTCCCGTCGACCGTCGTCACCCCGGTGGGCGTGATCTGCTCGATGTCGGTGGTGACCAGCTCGACGTTGTCCCGCTGCAGCGCCCCGGGCCACACGCCGTTGTCGCGCACGATGCGCTTGGCGAACGGCGGGTAGGTGGGCAGCACCTCGTCGATCAGCTCGGGCGAGCCGGCGAACACCGCTTGGATGTAGGCGGTCAGCAGCTGGCGGGCGACGTCGTTGAGGGCGCTCACCGAGCCGTCGCCCTGCCACTCCGGGTCGACCTTGGCGGACGGCAGCACCCCCTCGGCGTACTGCCAGAAGAGCCAGAACCGGTACCAGTGCGTGTAGGTGGGCACGTGGCGGAACAGCCACAACGTCTGGGGCGAGACCTCGCGGTGGTAGTCCTCGGTCGGGACCAGCCACGGCGGCGTGCGCTGGAAGACCAGCAGCTCGCCGACCTCGGGCGCGATCTCGGGGGCGAACTGCACCGCGCTGGCGCCGGTGCCGATGACCGCCACCCTCTTCCCCCGCAGGTCGACGTCGTGGCGCCAGCGGGCCGAGTGGAACGACACGCCCTCGAACGCCTCCCGCCCCGGGATCGGCGGGTACGACGGCCGGTTGAGCTGGCCCACCGCGCTGATGACGGCCTGGGTCTCCAGTGTCTCCTCGCCGTCGGCGGTACGCAGGCACAGGGTCCACGAGCCCGACTCGTCGCTCCACTCGGCCGAGGTCACCTCGGTCCCGAAGCGGATGTGCTCGTGCAGGCCGAAGCGCTCGGTGCACGTCCGGAAGTAGTCGAGCAGCACCTCCTGCGTTGAGTAGTGCTGCGGCCAGTCCTCCCGCTGGGCGAACGAGTAGCTGTAGAAGTGGTTGGCGACGTCGACCCGGCACCCGGGATAGGTGTTCTCCCACCAGGTGCCGCCGACGTCCGGGTCCTTCTCGAGGATCACGAACGGGATGCCGGCCTGCTTCAGCCGGTACGCCGCCACGATCCCCGACATGCCGGCGCCGATGACCGCCACCCGGAACTCGGTGCCCGGCGCCAGCTCCCCGAGCGTCCAGTCAGGCGCCCGCAGGTCGTCACCGTGCACCGAGAGCTCTTCCAGGAACAGCGGCAGGTAGTCCTCGACCATGTGGTCCCCCACCACGAAGGCGAGGATGCGCCGGAGGTCGGCGTCGGACGGCGGCGGCGCCGGAACGCTGCCGCCATCACGGAACCGGACCAGCGCGTCGAACGCCAGCTGCCAGGCCAGCGCCGCCCGGTCGCCGTCGACACCGCCGTCGGGCTCGAGCAGGCGTGCCGGGTCGGGGCGCAGGTCGTCGCGCAGCACGGACAGCTCGCCGGTGGCGTAGGCGACGGCCGCCAGCAGCGGGATCAGCCGAGCGTGGGCCAGCGCATCGCGGATCGCGTCGTCGTCGACGTCGATCGGTGCGGGAGGTTCCGTGAAGCGCATTCCCGGGATTGTGTCAGACCGATAACGCGCGTTCTCGGTCGGCCGGCGCGAGGCTGTCGATCCCGGCCCGTTCGTTCGTCGTCATGGTGGCGAGCGACGGTCGTTCGCCAACGAGGAGGATGATCACGATGCGTTACCTCGCACTGCTGGGCGGCGACGAGTCGGCAGGCGCCGCCGCGGGGACACCCGAGTTCGACGCGGTCATGGAGGCGTACATGCGGTTCGGCGACAACGCCGGCGACGCCATCGTGACCGCCGAAGCCCTGGAGCCGTCGTCCACGGCCACCACCGTCCGCCACGGCGACTTCGAGCCCTTGGTGACGGCGGGCCCGTACGCCGAGACGATCGAGGTCCTGGGCGGCTTCTACGTGCTCGAGGCCGAGACGTTGGACGACGCCATCGAGCTGGCCCGGCAGATCCCGGCCGCGTCCGATGGCTGGGTGAGCCTGCGCCCGATGGTCGACTGGTTCGACAAGGCCGCCGAGGGTGCTGGCCCCGGCGACACGGCGCGCTACGTCGCGTTCATCTACGGCAAGGAGACGGAGGGCGACCAACCAGGCACGCCGGCCTGGGACGAGGGACTGGCGGCCCACCAGCGGTTCATGGACACCGCCGGCGACGCCGTGCTGGCGGGTGGCGCCATCCATCCGATTGCCACGGCCACCACGGTGCAGGTGCGCGACGGCGAGGTGATCGTCACCGACGGGCCCTACGCCGAGTCGGCCGAGGTGGTCGGCGGTTTCTACCTGCTCGGGGCGGCCGACCGAGACGAGGCGGTGGCCCTCGCCAAGCAGATCCCGGCCGAGGCCATCGAGCTGCGACCGATCATGGAGCTCGGCGCCTGACCCCCGAGCACCGCGAGCTCGAGCGGGTGTTCCGGGCCGAGTCGGGCCGGGTGCTCGCCACCCTGGCCCGCCGCCTGGGCGACCTGGACGCGGCCGAGGACGCGGTCCAGGAGGCGTTCGTCGAGGCTATGCGTTCCTGGCCGCGCCGGGGCGTGCCCGACAACCCGGGCGCCTGGATCATGACCACGGCCCGCAACCGGGCGCACGACCGGGCCCGGCGCGAGTCCCGGCGGGCGGCGAAGGAGAGAGCGGCTTCGACGCTGTACCTCCCGCTCTCGGCGCTTCGCGCCGGGCCGCTCGGGCCCGGGGGCGCCTGGCCCGACCCCGAACCGAGCGGTCCGACGGATCCGCTCGCCGCCATCGACCCGACGGGGGCGGCGGGATCGGTGGGGCCCGGCGCCCCCGCCCCCGAGCCGGCGGACGACCAGCTGCGGCTGATCTTCACCTGCTGCCACCCCGCCCTGGCGCCGGCAGCCCAGGTGGCGCTGACGCTGCGCCTGGTGTGCGGGCTGCAGACCGCCGAGATCGCCCGGGCCTTCCTGCAGGCCGAGGCCACGGTCGCCCAGCGGTTGGTGCGGGCCAAGGCCAAGATCCGCACCGCCGCCATCCCCTTCCGGGTGCCACCCGCCCACCTGCTGCCGGAGCGCCTGCCGTCGGTGCTGGCGTGCATCTACGTGGTGTTCTCCGAGGGCTACGCGGCCTCGGCCGGCGACGAGCTGGTGCGGCGGGGGCTGTGCGACGAGGGCGTCCGGCTGGCCCGGCTGGCGGTCGAGCTGATGCCCGACGAGCCCGAGGCCCGGGGACTGCTGGCGCTCCTGCTGCTGCAGGACAGCCGGCGGGACGCGCGGCTGTCGGCCGACGGCGAGCTGGTGCTGCTGGAGGACCAGGACCGTCGCCGGTGGGACCGCGACCGCATCGCCGAGGCCACCTGGCAGTTGGAGCGGGCGCTGCTGCGCCGCCGGCCCGGGCCGTACCAGCTGCAGGCCGCCATCGCGGGCCTGCACGCCACGGCCGCGTCGTGGGACGAGACCGACTGGCCGCAGATCGCCGCGCTCTACGGCGAGCTGGCCCGGGTCGCGCCGTCGCCGGTGGTCGAGCTCAACCGGGCGGTGGCGGTGTCCTTCGCGGAGGGACCGGCGGCGGGCCTGGCCGTGCTCGACGCGGTGGCCGACGACCCGCGGCTGGCCCGGACGCACCGGCTGCCGGCGACCCGGGCGGACCTGTTGCGGCGCGTGGGCCGGTCCGGCGAAGCCGCCGACGCCTACCGGGCGGCCCTGGCCCTGGCCGGCACGGCCCCCGAGCGGGCGTTCCTGCGACGGCGGCTGGCCGAGGTCACGGCAGGTTCTGGTGACGCGATCCGTTGATTTCCGACGGATCGCGTCACCAGAACGGCGGGCTCAGGGGACGACGCCGAGGCGGGCCAGGACCTCGTCGGCGGGGACGCTGCCCGGTGGACGCCCCTCGGCCGCCATCTGGTTGGCGAGGCGCTGGAGCAGCTCGTTGGCGGGGGTCGGCACCCCGTGCAGCCGGCCCAGCAGCACGATCTCCCCGGTGAGGTAGTCGGTCTCCACGTGGCCCAGCCCGCGGGCGAGGCTCTGCCAGGACGATCCGCCCTGGCGCTCGTACCCGGGCACGGCGTGGATCTCGAACCCACCCCGCTGGCGGCGGGCGCGGTCCTCGTCGACGGTCACGGCGTCGATGCCCGCGGCAGCCAGGCACGCCTCGCCCTCGGCCCGGACCATGCGGGCGAGCGGTCCGGACCCGCCCGCATCTGGGCCGCACACCGCCTCGACCGCATTGCCGAGGTTGAGGATCAGCTTGCGGTACTTCCAGCGCATGATGTCGGGCCGGGCCTCCGAGCCGAACTTCGCCCCCGACAGGGCGGCGGCGATCTCCTCGGCGGCCTCATCGACGCCCTCCGGATAGCGGCCGAGGTCGAGCAGGCCGGTGGCCGGTGCCGAGTACGCGACGACCACGCCCGGCTCGAGGTGGGTGGCGGGCAGCATGACGGTCATGGCGTAGACGTGGGGGAACAACCGCAGGGCGGCCCGCTCGTTCTCCACCCCGTTCTGGGCGCACACCAGCCAGACACCCGGCGGGGCGTGGGCCGCCAGGTCGGACAGCGCGGCCGGCGTGTCCTGGCTCTTCATGGCCAGGATCACCACGTCGCCGTCGCGCGGCGCCGCCTCGGCCGGGCGGCCGACCGCCGGCACGGGCAGCGTCGCCGCCCCCTCGGGGGTCGCCAGCGTGAGCCCGTCGCCCTGCAGGGCCCGGAGGTGATCGCCCCGGGCAATCAGCGTGACGTCGTGCCCGGCCTGGAACAGGCGGCCGCCGATGACCCCACCGATCGCCCCGGCCCCATAGACGATGAATCGCATCGAGCGCTACGCCGCCGGCCGGGCCTCGTCGCCGGATCCGGCCCCGGCCCTGGCGGACCTGGCCCCGGCGGCGAGCATCCGTTCCCGGGTCGGGACGCGCCAGCCCACGTACCAGGTCCCGACCAGTCCGGCGCCCATGACCACCCCGGCCAGCAGCGGCGATCCCAGCGCCAGCGAGCTGAGCGCGCAGGCGGTGAGCATCATGGCGATGGCCAGCACCTTGGCCCGGCGCGGCATGCCCAGCCCCGCCCGGTGGTCACGCACCAGCGGCCCGATCTTGGGCAGGCCCAGCACCCACCGCTCGAACCGCGGGCTCGACCGGGCGAAGCAGGCGGCCGCCAGCACGAAGAACCCGGTCGTCGGCAACCCGGGGACCACGATGCCCAGGCCACCGAGCCCGACGGCCAGCCACCCGAGGACCAACAGACCGAACCGGCGCACCCGCACCCCTACCCGACGAGGCCGAGGATGTCTTCGACCATCAGGACCAGCAACAGCGCGATCACCGTCAGCGCGATCCCCGTGTAGGCCCACCGCCAGCGGTGGTCGGCGGCCCAGAAGCGGCGGATGGTCAGGATGTTCGAGCCGATGGCGACGACACCGATCGGGATGCCGATGGCCGGACCGACGCCGGCCGCCAGCCCGAGGGCCGGGGCGAGGAACGGCAGCACGATGTACGTGAGCAGGCACCGCGTGGCCGATACCAGGATCGAGGTCGAGAAGGCTCGCTGGGCGGCGTCCTCAGGGGCGGGCGGGCCGTCGGGGATGCGGAGCAGGCGCCGGACGGCGACGTCGGCGGCAGGGCGGGGGGCGGTGGCCACGTTCTGCACGCCACGAGGCTACGCGCCCGGCCCGCCGCGCTCCCAAGCACCCCTCCGGGCCCCGAAATACCCGCGCAATCCCGAGACAGGCGACCGGGCCGGGGGCTACGGTCGGGACGTACGGAGCATCAACGTCGGCTTCTTGTCAGGAGAGGACGAATGAGCAACCGTCACCGCACCGGAGATGTGGTCCTCCCGCATCCCGAGGAGCGCAGGGTCCACGCCCGCTCCGAGCGCCACCGGGTCAACACCGCCCTGGCCGACATCACCGGCCAGATCCTGGGCGGGACCGAGCCCGACGAGGTGGTCGAGCCGGGCGTCGGCTTCCGGGCCGAGCGGCACCACGACCCGGCCAAGGTCCAGCCGTCCCAGCGCCGCCGCCGCCACTGGAAGCTGAAGATGTGGAAGCGGCGCACCGCCGCCCGGCGGCTCAAGGCCGCCATGGAGCGGTCCACCCCCGTGTAGCGGGCCTCCCCTCACGTACCCGCCAGCGCCGCCACCCGGTGCTCACGCGGGCTGATGCCGTGCACCCGCTTGAACGCGGTGCTGAGGGCGAAGGGACTGGCGTAGCCCACCTGTCGGGCCACCGCCCCGACGGTGGCATCGGGCTCGCGCAGCAGGTCGGCGGCCAGCGCCAGTCGCCAGCCGGTGAGGTAGGTCATGGGCGGCTCGCCGACCAGCTCGGTGAAGCGCCGGGCCAGCGACGCCCGGGACACGCCGATCTCGGCCGCCAGTGTCGCCACGGTCCACGGGTGGTCGGGGTTGTTGTGGATCATCCGCAGCGCCCGGCCCACCACGGGGTCGTCGTACGCCCGGTACCACGCCGGCGCCTCGCCCTCGGGGCGGGCGAACCAGGCCCGGAGGACGGCGATCAGCAGCAGGTCGAGCAGCCGGTCGAGCACGGCCTCCTGGCCCGGGTCCTCCTTGACGATCTCGTCGGCGAGCAACGGGACGAGCGGCGACTCCCAGGCGTCGCCCGGTAGCACCACTCGGGGCGGCAGCGCGGCCAGCAGCCGCTCGCTGATCTCGCCCCGCATCTGGTAGGCGCCGACGAGCATGACCGTGGAACCGTTGGGGTCGTTCCCCCACGTGCGCACGCCCAGGTCCATCGCCTGGGCCAGGTCTTGCCCGTCGAGCGTGGTGCAGTGCTCGTCGGGGTGGATCACGATCTGCGGCGGCGTGCCGGGGTCGTCGGCGAACGTGTAGTGATCGGGGCCCCGGATGATCGCCACGTCGCCCGGTCCCAGGTGCACTGTGTCGCCTGGGTCGTCGGGAACCAGCCAGGCATCGCCCCGGACCATGGCCACCAGGCTGAGCGCGGCCTCGTCCCGGACCCGGATCGACCACGGCGGGTTCATGATCGCCCGTAGCAGGAACGCCCCCCGGGCCCTCGGCCCGTCCAACAAGCCCACGAACTCATCCATGTCAGGATCGTAGACGCAGACGTATGGAATCGAGTGCCCCAGCTATGGCCCGTCTCATTCCCCGGGTCTTTACTGAGCGGCATGACAGAACCCACCCACTACACACCGGACCTGGACGAGGTCGTCCAGGCGATCGCCGCCGGGTCGCACTGCACGCTCGCCAGCGTGTCGTCGCGCCACCGGCCGCACGTGGCCACCGTCATCTACCAGGCCATCGGCGCCACCCTCTACGTCAACACGTCCCGCGACAGCCGGAAGGCCCGCAACGTCGCCGACAACCCGCACGTCGCCGTGTCCATCCCCATCTACCGGCTGCCGGTGGAGGCCCCGCCCTCCACGGTGCAGTTCCAGGGCCGGGCGGACATCCTGGCCTTCGACGACCCCGACATCGTCCCCCTGCTCGAAGCCGAGCGGCTGCCGAACATCACCAGCCACGGCGAGCTCGACTATCCGGACGGCTGCTTCCTCCGCATCACACCGGGCAAGCGCCTCACCACCTACGGCCTCGGCATGTCGCTGGAGCAGCTCATGAGCGACCCGCTGCACGCCGGCGGCAGCGTGGAACTGCCCGCTGAGGGCGCCGGGAGCCCCCGATGATCGACGGCTACCTGTTCCCGTTGACGGTCGTCGCCGCCGTCGGCTGCGGCATCGTGGCTGGCTTGTTCTTCGCCTTCTCGGTGATGGTCATGCGGTCGCTGGCGCAGCTGCCTGCGATTCACGGCATCGCTGCCATGCAGGCCATCAATCGCACCGCCTACACGCCGGCCTTCGCGGTGGTGTTCGCCGGGACGGCACTGGCGTCGGCCGCCGTGGTCGTGGGGTCGCTGATCGACTGGGACGACGCCTCTCCCTACCTGCTGGCCGGCGGGCTGCTCAGCCTCGTCGGCGTCTACGCCCTGACGGGCGGCTACCACATCCCCCGCAACGAGGCGCTGGACCGGCTGGAGCCGTCCGCCGCCGACGCCGCCGGTCACTGGACCCGCTACGTCCGGGAGTGGACCACGTGGAACCACGTGCGGGGCGTGGCGGCCCTAGCGGCGGCGGCGCTGTTCACGATCGCGCTCCACGTCCGCTGATTCGCTCTGTCGGTGCAACGGACGGGGCCGCGGGTTCACTGGCCCGCGAGCGCGTTCTTCACGACGGCCACAACTGCACGCCTCCTTTCGCAGCTCCAGCTCATCGTGGTCGCTAGGCAACGTGTCCGGGCCCTGGAGGATCGCGTCAGACATGCCCGACATCGTGTCATCGCCCGAAGTCGCGTCGCCGTAGACGCGGGGTCACGGGCGGTAGGTCGCCAGGATGATCCCGTTGCTCAGGACCTGGGAGTCCACCAGCTCGAACGTCGCCGCCATGCCGGGCCGGTACAGCAGGTCGGCGGCGTCGCTCGGCCCGACCAGTTGCGGATGGATCCACAGCTGCATCTGGTCGAACAGGCCGTGTTCGAGCAGCAGCCGCGAGACGTCGCCGAAGCCGTACTGCACGATCTTGCCCCCGTCCTCGTCCTTGAGCTTGCGGACCCGGGCAACGACGTCGCCCGCCACCACCTCGGTGTTCGCCCACTGCGGGTCGGTGAGCGTGGTGGACGCGACCACCTTGCGCATGGTGTTGATGCGGTCCGAGTAGGGATCGCCGCTGCGGCTCGTCCAGGCCGGGGCGAAGACGTCGTAGGTGCGGCGGCCCATCAGGACGATGTCGCAGGTCTCCAGCAGGTCGGTCTGGATCCTGTCGCCTTCGCCGGACGTCCCGGCCTTCAGCGAGGGCCACAGGTGCGGGCCCTCGACGACGCCGTCGAGCGTGATGTACGTGGAGTTGATCAGCTGCCGCATCGGATGCGGTCTAGCCCCGGCCGGTCCCGCCGTCTTGAACGCCAGCGACAACTGCTCGCCTACTGGCCGGCCCCGGAACCGACGATCTGCGACGGCGTCTGCCCGACGAAGCGCTTGAGCGACCGGGTCAGGTGGGGCTGGTCGGCGTAGCCGGCCCGGCGCGCCACGTCGGACGCCGGCACCCCCCGGGACAGCAGCTCGACCGCCCGCTCGGCCCGCCGGATCCGCTCGATGGCGCCGCGGCTGAGGCCCGTCGCCCGCGCCACCCGTCGCTCCACCGACCGGGTGGAGAAGCCCGCGACCTCGCCGTGCAGGGCCTCGGGCACTATCGGGTCGTGCACCAGCAGGCCCGCGTGGATGAGCCGGTCGACGAAGACATCTGCGTTGTCGAGACCGGGAAGCTCCCACGCGGACCCGTCGAGCCAGAACGACCTGTCCGAGACCTGGGGCAACGTCAGCGTCCGGTCCACCAGCCCGCCCGGAGGCAGGTCCCGCATAAAGGTACCGACGCTGAACTCGATGCCGAAGAACTCGGCGTCCTGGGGGATCGGCATGGCCGTCGCCCTCGTCTCGGGTCCCCGCACGGTCAGCCGGGCCGCGCCCCGCTGCCGGGTGACGACCATCTCCCAGTGGGTGGCCGCCACGGAGATGAAGGACTCCTCGGGTTCGCTCCGGGTCTGCCACGTCTCCTCGACCAGGGGCGACCAGGAGGTCCGGGCCTCCAACGCGAACAGCTCGACCGCGCGCTTCATGACCACCAGGACGAACGACAGCCGGTCAATTCATCGGTTCCCATCAGCGGCGATCCCGTCGGGTGACGATCCCGTCGAGGATGGCGGCGACCGCCGCCTGGTGATCATGCACGTGTGGGCCGTCGGTCGACGTCGAGCCGGCCGCTCACCGAACGCCACCGTCTCCACCCCCCGGGCGACCCTCAGTGCCTTGCACCATTCAATGACGCCCAGGACGCCTTGCTGCTTGCACCCTAGGTTGGCCCGATTCGCCGGTCTCGCACCCCCGCTGACTTGCGAGAACCTCGTGGGCGAGGGGGGACTTGAACCCCCACGACCTTGCGGCCACTGGCACCTGAAGCCAGCGCGTCTGCCAATTCCGCCACTCGCCCGAGTGACAAGACAAGAAAAGATAGCGCGGCCCCTGCCGCCATCCCCCCACGGGGCGCCGGTTGAACCACCCACGGCACCGGTAACCTGCGTTGCCGTGGCGATCCGAGGGTTCGAGCGACGGCTCGAGCGCATGGTGGAGGGGGCGTTCGCTCGCGC
>DASQUK010000212.1:0-10422 GCA_035641315.1 Acidimicrobiales bacterium
GCGCCGGGCGGGGTCGCCCGAGGTGCGCGCCACCGTGCTGATCGACCGCTCGGGTGACGGCACCGGCCTGATCCGCCGGGGAGACGAGCTGACGCCCATGCCCGGTCGGCCCGACGGCCTGGTGGCAGACGCCTGCCGCCGGGCGCTGGGCCTCCCGACCGCCCCGCCCCCTGCGACCACGGTCGGGCTGTGGGCGCGCTGCTGGCTCGACCGGGTCGTCGACGCGGCGTTGTCCGGCTCCGGCTCCCGCGGTGCTTGCGCTGGTGGTGCGGGGGGTGGCGGTACCGGCCTACGCACCTGGCGGGACGTGACGCGCCTCCATCCGGCGACGTCGATCGTGTCCCGCTGGTCGGCGCCCGACTTGAGCCCCGACCCCGACGCGCTCGCTGACGCCGCCCGGGCGTTGGCCGACGCCTGGCCCTGGGCCCGCCTGCGGGCCGACCCGGCGGTGCTCGACGTACCGGGCCCCCTCCCCGATCCCACCGAAGCCGCCTGGATGGACGCCGGCATGTGGGCCCGGTGGGTGCTCGCGGCGTTCCCCGCGCTCGACGACCTGCTCGACACCGCCGCCACCCTGTTGCCGCCCAACCTCGCGGAGGCCGTGCACCAGGTGGTCGAGGCCTCCGCCGACGAGGCGGGAGCCTCCGGCCACGGTGCCGCGCATGAGCCAGGCGGCCCGACGTGAGCCCCGTCCCTGCGTTGCCGTCCGGCTCGATGCCGACCGTCGCCTGTTGGCGTGTCCGTGCGCCGCCCCGTGTCGCTACGGCAGCGGGAAGGCCGCGGCGATCTGGCGGCGCTTCGGTCCGTCGAGCGTGGCCCAGTCGTAGACGGAACCACCGATGGCGCCGGTCGCGCCCAGCTCGGCCACGAAGCCCGCCAGGTCGGCGGCGGTGGTGTCGTCGGCGATGCCGCCGATGGGGTGCACGTCCGCCTCGGGATCGCCGAGGTGGCGGCGCAGGCGCTCGACGTTCTGGCCGGTGTAGGCGGCGCTGTTGCGATAGCCCGAGTCGGCCCGCCGCTCGGTCCAGTAACCCATCGGCAGCCACACGTCGTAGTACCCGGCCAGGTCGCGCCAGGGGAAGTCCGGCCACAGCCCGGGGTTGACGACGTCGGTTTGCACGGGGGGCAACACGATGGCGCCCAGGGCATGGGCGGCTGCGTCCCTCGCCAGGCGCCGGGACAGCTCCACCAGCCGGGCCGAACGTTCGTCGGGGTCCGTGACGCCGTCGGTCCACTCGATGTCGACAGCCAGCCCGTCGAAGCGATGCCCGTCAGCCTCGAAGTCGGCCACCGCCCGCAGGTGCGCGAGGTCGCGATCGACATCCGTGAACCGGGGCAGGTACCACCCCACGACGCGCAGCCCGCGCTCGTGGGCACCCGCCAGGAACGCGCCCACGGCCTCGTGGTCGACCACGTCAGGTTCGCCGCCGTCGTCGAACGCGGCCTGCAGGTACAGCGTCCGTACGCCGGCCGCGGCCATGGCATCGAGGTCGTCGAGATCGACGGCGGCGCGCACCTCGGACGTGCTTGTCGCCAGCGCGTGCGGAACGAAGTCGTAGACGTCGACCCAGGCGCCCTGGCCGGCGTAGACATCGACGTCGCGTGCCACGCCCCGGCCGATCCCGACTCCGCCGCTGCCACCAGGCCCGTCGCCGGCCGGGCCGGCCACCACGGCGACGAGCTGCGCCAGCGCCAGGGCCGTCACGCCGACGACCGCCATCGTGGCCGCCACCACTGTCGGGCGGGGGCCGGCGAGCATGGCCAGCAACGTAGCGGTGTTCCCCGCACAGGGTGGGGATCCATCACCATCAGCGTCACCGCTCATGGGATTTCGGGGCCCGGGGCCCGCGGTGCGGCACCGGACGGTTGCCACGATCTACGGTGGCGGGCGACTGGGGAATCGATCGCCATCGGCGCTGGGGAGGGCCTTGGACAGCTGACATTCGGTCCGGATGTTGCGAAAGCATTGCGATAGTGACAAACTCCTTTCACCAACCGCATAGGTCGGCACGCGCTGGGGCGCCCCTGGTTGCAGTTCCCACCCTCCCCCTGGCTCTGGCGCGCACCGTGACGGAAGGAGTCTCCCACTGATGCCCGAGCGGACGGATCACCCTCCCAGTAGCCAGGACGACGCCAACGACGAGCGTTCGGGCGGCACGGCCCGGCGGGCCGTCATCGGCGGCGTGCTGGGGCTTGCTTTGCTCCTCGGCCCCGTGGCCCTCGCCACCGTCGTTCTTCCCGACGGCGGCGGCGACGATCGCGTCGAGGCCGCCGGCGACTCGCAGACGTCGCTGATCAACTCCCGGCGCCTGCCCGACTCGATCGACGCCGACAAGGCCCACGGATTGCAACTGCGGCGCATCACCACCACCACCGCTCCCCCCACCACGACCACCACGGCGCCGCCCACCACGACGACCGAGCCTCCGCCGCCTACCACCGAGCCGCCTCCCCCGCCGACGACCGAGGCTCCGCCACCGACCGACCCACCTCCGCCGCCCCCGCCCGACAACGGCGGTGGCCTCGGCGACCCCAACAGCTACGCCACGTGGGACGCACTGGCACAGTGCGAGTCCGGCGGCAACTGGTACATCAACACCGGCAACGGTTACTACGGCGGCCTGCAGTTCTCGCTCAGCTCCTGGCAGGCAGTGGGCGGCACGGGCTACCCCCACGAGCACTCACGGGAGACCCAGATCGCCATGGGCCAGCGGCTGTACGCCTCGTCGGGCTGGGGCGCCTGGCCGGCCTGTACCTCCCAGCTCGGCTGGCGCTGATGACCGTTACGTAGGCACAGCCACCCAGTCTGGGGGCAGACGAAGGCGGCGTCGCTGGGGTTGCGCCGCCTTCGTCGCGGCCCGGGCTCAGGTGGTGCGCGGACCTGCAGTGCGGGGCGCCGCGCACACGAACACGCCGGTCTCCTTGCTCACCCGCATGCGTCCGCCGCCCTCGGCGAACCGGCGGCGGACGGCCGCCACGACCCGTTGGCGCTCCTCATCGCTGGCGCCCTCCACCGGCGGGGCGGAGGCGAGGTACGCCACCACGTCGTCGGGATCGGCGCAGTCGAGCCAGTCGTCATAGTGCCGCCACTCCACCGTCTCGAAGCACGACCGCAGGATGGGCTCTCCCGCCTCGACACCGAACGCCGCCACGGTGGCGTCGACCGGGTGCCAGCCCAACACCTCGGTGCCGATCTCGCGGAGCTCCCGCAGGTGCTCGCCGCCCACGGTCCCCGCCACCAGCGCCCCGTCGGGACGAAGCACCCGCGCCAACTCGGCGACGGCCCGGGCGGGATCGGGGACGTGGTACAGCATGTGGTTGGCGACCACGACGTCGAACGTGTCTCGATCGAAGGGCAGGGCCTGGACGTCGGCGACGCGGCCGTCCACCTTGCGGTGCCGGCCCAGGCCACCCACCCGTTCGACCGCCTCGGCCACCATGCCGGGGGACAGGTCCGTGAGGGTCAGCTCCAGCCCGCTCGGCAGGTGCGCCGAGGCCTCCGCCCACAGCCAGCCGGCACCGCAGCCCACCTCCAGCACCCGGGAGCGTGACGGCCAGGCGATCTGCTTCGCCACCCAGGGGAACCAGGCGACCGCAGCCGTGCCGTACTTGACGTGGAGGCTGGCGCGGGCCGCGAGCCGCGTGCTGTCGCCGTACTGCACGTCACGCAGGTAGGCCTGGTCGCCACCCGCGAAGGCGTCGCCTCCCCCCATCCCGACGACGCTACTAGCGGTAGAGGCGCTCAGGAGGTCTCGAGCACCGACACCACCTCGTCGGTGACGTCGGCTTCGGTGCGTTCGAGGCTGATGGCCACGATCCGGACGATCGACAGCAGCGCCAGCCACGCCCCGAACAGCACCCGCTCGGGGCCCAGCTCGGCGACGAGGGGATCGACCACCGGGCGGATCCCGCCCGCGGTCGCCGCCGCCACCGTGAGCATGCGCGACAGCACGTCGACGCTGTCCGGCGCCACGGCGCCGTCGACGGCCAGGCGCTCGAGCAGCTCGTCGAGGTCGAACGCCTCGTCGGTCTCGGCCACCATGCGCCGCAGCGCCACGGCGGCACCGTCGAGCAGGCCGCCGGCCACCGCCTCGGGCCCCAGCTCGCCGATGGCGTCCCGCAGCACCAGGGCGGCCTGTCCCGGCTCGTGCTCGAGCACCTGGGTCTCGAGCGCGTCCCTGACGACCGCGTGCAGCAGCATGCACGCAGCCTAGGGCGAGGGCTCCGGGCACCTAGCGTGTGGTGATGCGGGAACCCCTGGTGGTCGAGTTCCACGAGGACCGGCGTGACGCTGTCGTCGACAGGATGACCGACATGGCCTCCCAGCAGGCGGGCTGGTTGAACTTCACTCCCGGCCTTGACATGGACGTCCCGCCCCCCGTCCGCGGCCCGCTGGCCGCGCTGTTGGGCAGCCGGGGCCCGACGGTGCCGCTGGCGACGTGGACACCCCCGCGGGGTCGTGACCCGGCGACGGCCGGCATCGAGCATCCCGAGGGACCGCAGGCGGTGCGGCTGCTGGCGGAACGGGGGGCCCCGGTCCCGGCGAGCTGGCGGGTGCTGCAGGACCATCCCAAGCGGGGACTGGTCGTCGCCGTGGTGGGCGGCCAGGACCGCGCCGATCTCGACCGCGCCCTGGTGTGGCTGCTCGCCGCCACCGGCTGCCTCTGCCCCTGGCCGCGTACGGGCGAGTGGCGGGCGCTCTGCTACACGCCGTGAGGTCGCCGGCGTTCGGGCGTCAGCTGCCGACCACCTTCTCGGCGGTGTCGCGGGCCCAGCGGTAGTCGGCCTTGCCCGACGGCGAGCGCAGGATGCGCTCGACGATCACCAGGTGCTTGGGCGCCTTGTAGCCGGCCAGGCGCAGCTTGCAGTGGGACGCCAGCTCGTCCAGCGTCGGCTCGGCGCCCGGCGCGGGCTGCACCACGGCGGTGACGGCGCTGCCCCAACGCTCGTCCGGCACGCCCACCACCACGCAGTCGTAGACGCTGGCATGGGCCTTGAGCGTGGCCTCCACCTCCTCGGGGAACACCTTCTCGCCCCCGGTGTTGATCGAGACCGATCCCCGGCCCACCAGCTCGATCGATCCGTCGGCGGCCACGGTGGCGACGTCGCCGGTGATGAGCCAGCGTTGCCCGTCCCGCTCGACGAACGTGGCGGCCGTCTTCTCGGGGTCCTTGTAGTAACCGAGGGGTAGGTGCCCCCCGGCAAGCACGTGGCCCACCACCCCGGATCCCGGCGCCACCTGGTTGCCGTCGTCGTCGACCACGATCGTCGGCTTCGCGTGTGCGTTGAACCGCACCGGGCTGTCACCGGCCGGCCGATCCTGGGCCGACATCCGCATCGACACCTGCGTTCCCGCCTCCGACGAGCCGAAGCCGTCGGCCAGGCCCACATGGGGCGGCAGGGTCGCGAACACCCGCTCGCGCGTCCCCGGCGACATGGGCGCGCCACCGTTGGAGAACGTGAACAGCGACGGGACGTCGTAGCCCCCCGCCCGGTCCCAGGCGTCGAGCAGCGGGCGGGCCACGGCATCGCCCACCACCGTGAGGCCGTTGACCTTCTCGCGCTCGACCGTGCGCCAGACGGCGTCGGGGTCGAGCGAGCCCGGCATGAGCACCACCTTGCTGCCGCAGAACAGCCACCCCAGCGAGGTCCACTGGGCGGCGGCGTGCATCATCGGCGCCAGCGGCAGGAAGCAGATGGGGTGCTCGGCGATGCGCCTCGGCAGCTCGTCGGGTCGCTCGACGATGCCGTGCAGGCGCATCGGGTCGCCGCCACCGATGCAGGCGTAGAAGGCGTCGACCTGGCGCCACACCACGCCCTTGGGCATGCCGGTCGTCCCACCCGTGTAGATGATGTAGTGGTCGTCGCTCGACCGTGCGATCGCCGGCCGGTCGGGCGATGCGGCCGCGAGGGCGGCCTCGTACTCGGCGCCGGTGACCAGTGTGAAGCGCACCGCCGGCAGATCACCGGCTACGGCCTCAACCGTGGGTGCCAGGGTGGGTTGGGTGACGATGGCGACGGAGTCGCTGTTGTCCAGCAGGTAGCGCAGCTCGTCGGTGACGTAGCGGTGGTTGACGTTGATGGGCACCGCCCGCAACGTGAACGCCGCCAGCATGGCCTCGACGTACTCGGCGCAGTTCTCCAGGTAGAGGGCGACGTGGTCGTTGGACCCGATGCCCCGGCCGGCCAGGTGGCTGGCCAGGCGCCGGATGCGCTCGTCGAGCTGGGCGTAGGTGCGGCGTTGGTCGCCCACCACCAGCGCCTCGCGGTCGGGAACGGCGTCGGCCGCCATCTCCCAGATGTCGGCGAAGTTGAACGTGCCCGGCGCCCTGACCATCAGGCCGACAGCATGGCAGAGCTATCCGTCGCCATGGGCGGCCACCCAGCAGCCCTCGAGGTGGTCGTCGACCACCCCGGCGGCCTGCATCAGCGAGTAGGCGACCACCGGGCCGACGAACCGGAAGCCGCGTTTGCGCAGGTCCTTGGCGAGCGCCGTGGACGCCGGCGTCATGCTTGGCATCTCGGCGAAGCTGCGGAAGCGGCTGGCGGGCCGCTCGTCGGGCCCGGGCGCATGCGAGAACACCAGCTCGACCAGCGACTCGCCCTGGTCGTGCAGGGCCACGACCGCCCGGGCGTTGGCAATGGTGGCGTCGATCTTGGCCCGGTTGCGCACGATGCGGTCGTCGGCCATGAGCCGGGCGACGTCGGCCTCGTCGTAGGTGGCGACCACGTCGGGATCGAACCCGTCGAACGCCTGACGGAAGCCGGGGCGTTTTCGCAGGATCAGCAGCCACGAGAGCCCGGATTGGAACGCCTCGAGGCTCATCAGCTCGAACATCGCCCGTTCGTCGTGCAGCGGACGGCCCCACTCGCGGTCGTGGTACTCGATGTAGAGCGGGTCGCTGTCACCCCAGGTGCAGCGCAGCTTCCCGTCGTCGCCCACCCGTAGGTCACCAGTGGACGCAGTGTCTGTCGTTGTCTCAGCCATGGGTCGGACAGTAACGACGGGGTATGACGAATAACGGCGGGCTCGGCCGCTGATCCGCCCTGACCACTCCCCTAGCCACGTGCGTTGCCGGTGAAGGCCCACGCCGCCAGGCGCACCGAGGGCACGTGCATGATCCCGCCCTCGCTGCCCACCAGCTGGCCGTCGTCGCCCAGTCCCAGCACCTTGCCGGGGCCGAAGCCCGCCACGATCGACTGGGTGTACCGCAGGTTCTGCACCGGGCCGACGATCCTGCCCTCCTCCACGAGGAACAGGCCATTGCGGGTCAGCCCGGTCACCACCTGGGTCTTTGGATCGAGGATGCGGTTGTACCAGAGGTCGGTCACCAGCAGTCCCCGCTCCAACTGGCCGACGAGCCGGTCGGGCGGCTCGTCGCCCCCGCCGACGAAGAGGTTGGTGGCGTAGCCGCCGAACGCCTCGGACCCGACCGAGTGCCCCGTCGGCTCCACGCCCGCCAGGCGGGCCGAGCGGCGATCGTGCGTCAAGCCGGTCGAGACCCCGGCTTGCACCAGGTCGAGACGGCCCTTGGGCGTGCCCTCCGCGTCGAAGCCGGTGCCCAGTGCCCGCGGATCGGTGGCGTCGTCCCAGATGTCCACGACCGCGTCCCACTGCCGCTCGCCGAGCTGCACGAACGACGTCCCGTCGGCGTGCGCCTTGCCGTTGAAGCCCATGTAGGCCGGGTACACCAGCGCCGAGGCGACTGCCCGCGGCTCCATCACGACCTCGTAGCTGCCGGGTGGCAGCTCCCTCGGCTCCCGGCCGGAGCCCGCCTTGGCGGCGGCCCGGGCACCGCAGGCGCCGCCGTCGAGATCGCCGAGGCGGACCGAGGTCGCCTGGGCGTAGCCGTCGGCGGTGTCGCCGCTGGCCCCGTCCCCGGCACCGGCGGCGCCGGCCCCCGCGGCGCGGTGGATGCCGTCGAGCTGCGCCGTGGTCGCCCGGCCCACCGCCCGCTGGCCCGTCGTCGACACCAGCACGTGGGCGGCAGCCTCGGTCGAGCAGTAGCCGGCCGCCTCCAGCCCCTCGCCGGCCTCGACGAACGCGGCCACGATGGCCGCCCGCTGGTCGGGCGTGGCCCCGGCCGTGGCGTCGTCCCAGTGGTCGAGGTCGGGCACCGGGGCCGGGGGCGCGAAACCGGCGAACTCCGGGTCGGCCGGGCGCAGCGCCGCCGCCGCCAACGCCCGCTCGACCAGCGCCTCCAGGCTGGCGGCATCGGTGCGGGTGGTCTGGGCGCGCGCCACCTTGCCGTCGACCGCCACGGTGAGCGACACGGCCTCGAGGTCCTCGGTGACGTTCTGGTGGATCCGGCTGTTGGCGAACCGGGTCAGCGACGACGTGCCCACCACCGCGGTGGCCACGGCCTCGGCCCGCCCGGCCACGAAGGCCAACGTCCGCTCGCAGGCGTCGGTCGCCAGCTCCGTGGAATCGGCGAGATCGGGCATCACGGGGACCGTAGTGTGGATGGGTGACCCTCGCGAGCGGTGACAGCCCCAGCGACGGCCGCCCCGGCCGCAACGGCATCGAGGTCGTGGCCTTCGACGGCGACGACACCCTGTGGCACAGCGAGAGCCACTTCGTCGACGCCCACGAGCAGTTCGTCGCGCTGGTGGCGCCGTACGTCGATGGCGACCCCAGCGTGATCGACGAGCGGGTGGTGGCCACCGAGCGGGCCAACCTGGCGATCTACGGCTACGGCGCCAAGGCGTTCACGCTGTCGCTGATCGAGTCGGCCATCGAGCTCACCGCCGGGCGCATCACCACCCGCGAGATCAGCACCATCCTCGAGCTGGGCAAGCGGCTGCTGGGCGAGCCGGTCGAGCTCCTCGACGGCGTCGACGAGGTCGTCACCCGGCTCGCCGACGACGGGCACCGGCTCATCGTCGTCACCAAGGGCGACCTGTTCCACCAGGAGTCCAAGGTCGCCGGCTCGGGCCTGGCCGACCGCTTCGACCGGATCGAGATCGTGTCCGAGAAGGACGTGGACACCTACCGCCGGGTCATGGCCATGGCCGGCGTGGCGCCCGAGAACTTCCTCATGATCGGCAACTCGATCCGCTCGGACGTGCTTCCGGTGGTCGAGCTGGGCGGGCACGCCGCCCACCTGCCCTACGTGTACACGTGGGAGCTGGAGCGCGTGCCGGACGCCGACGCCGAGCGCATGGGCTTCCACGAGCTGGCCTCGATCCGCCAGGTCCCCGACCTGGTGAAGCGCCTGTCCTGACCCCGAGCAGCTAGCGCACGCCCACCCGCACATCCCGGAAGCGGCAGGGGGCGGCGTGGTGGCCGGTGTGGCCGACCTGCAGCGGCTGGCCCTTGCCGCAGTGGGGCACGCCCCACACGGTCCACTCGTCGGCGCTACCCACCGCGTCGAGCGAGGCCCAGAACGTCGGGCCGATGCCGGTGTACGTGGGGTTGCGGAGCATGCGCCCGAGCCGGCCATCCTTGATCTCCCAGCCGATCTCGCACCCGAACTGGAAGTTGAGCCGCTTGTCGTCGATCGACCACGACCGGTTGGTCTGCATGTAGATGCCGTCGTCGACCTCGGCGATCATCTCGTCGAGCGACGACTCCCCCGGCCGCAGCCCCACGTTGGTCATCCGCACCATGGGCAGCCGGGCGGGCCCGTCGGCCCGGACCATGCCGCCCGACGGCAGCCCCACCAGCGGCGCCGAGTCCCGGCCCGACAGCACGCCGACCCAGCGCCCGTCGCGCACGATGTCGACCGATTGGGCGGGCACGCCCTCGTCGTCGAAGCCGAAGCTGCCCATGGCGCCGGGCAGGGTGGCGTCGGCGGTGATCTGCATCAGCTCGCTCCCGAACCGCAGGTCGCCGAGCCGGGACGGATCGAGCCACGACGTACCGGCGAACGCCGCCTCCCAGCCCAGGATGCGGTCGAGCTCGACCGCGTGGCCGACCGACTCGTGGATCTGCAGCGCCACCTGGTCGGAATCGAGCACGACCGTGGTGGTGCCCTCGGGGCACTGCGGGGCGCTCAGCAGGGCGACGGCTTGCTCGGCCATCGTGGCGGCGTTGGCCACCAGGTCGAGGCCCCGCACCAGCTCCCAGCCCTGGGTGCCGTACTGGCCCCGCACGCCGGGGTACGAGCGGCGCTGCGTCTCGCCGTCGCCGATGGCGGTGGCGTCGACCACCGCCCCGCACTCGACCTGGTGCTGGCTGATGCGGCTGCCCTCGCTGGAGGCGAACCACTTCTCGGTGTCCCATACCTGGTAGCTGGCCTGGGCCAGGGGGACGCCCGCGTCGTTGGCGGCGCCGGTGGCATCGATCAGCAGGTCGGCCTTCTCGGCCAGGCCCACGTCGTCGAGCGGGTGGACCTGCCACGTCGAGGACCACTCCGCCTCCACGACCGGTGCCGGCGCCAGGTCGACTGGCGGGCCGGCCACCCGTGCCGACGCCCGCGC
>DASQUK010000213.1:0-7096 GCA_035641315.1 Acidimicrobiales bacterium
TCGGCTGATCCGGGGCTGCTCAGAGCTTGGATCCGGAGCCTGACCGCGGCGACGCCGAGCCCGGCCAGCCGCCCGGTTACACACGCCATCGGACGGGTGCCGCTCCCAGGCACCCGAGCAGGCCAGCCACCAATGCACCGAGCGCTGGCAGCGTTCAACAGGCGGGCTGCGGCCGGGCTCGATCTGGAGGTCGGTTCCTCGCCGGGGACCGCATGATGCGGCCGGGCTCCCCCCGAAGCGTGGAGGCATCCCTATCAGGAGTCGTGACGCAGAGACACGACGGAGGTACGACGCCGAGTTCCGTGAGGGTGCGGTCCGGATAGTGCGGGAGACGGGCAAGCCGATCGCCCAGGTCGCCCGGGATCTGGGGATCCACGACGGCACGCTCGGGCACTGGGTGAACAAGGACCGCATCGAGCGGGGCGAGAAGGAAGGGCTCACGGTTGACGAGCGGACTCGGCTCCAGCAGCTCGAACGGGAGAACTCGAGCTGCGCATGGAGCGTGATGTCCTCAAGCGATCCGTGGTCCTGTGGGGTCAAGGAGGCGAGGCGATGAGCGTGGCGTCGTTCGTCGCCTCCCAGAGGACCGAGCACGCTGTTCCCCACGCTCTGACGTGTCGGGCGCTGGCGGTGAGCGATTCCTCGTTCTTCAAGTGGCGCGACCGCGAGCCGACAGCCCGTCAGCGACGCCGGGCAGATCTTGATGCGGCGGTGAAGGCGTCCTTCGGGGACTCCGACGGCAACCCGGGCACCGACGGTTCGCCCCGGGTGTGGGAGGACCTGGTCGAGGCCGGCTGGCGGGTGCCGGTCAAATACGGTGCCGGCCTCGATGGCCGCCAGGGCCTGGTGGGTCGCTGCCCCGAAGCGCAAGCGACGCTCGCGGACCCGCCTGGATAAGGCGGCTGCGCCGATCCCGGACCGGCCGCGGCGGGACCTCAGCGCCGAGGTAGCCGAGCAGCGCTGGTGCGGGGACCTGACCGAGATCCCCACCGACGAGGGCAAGTCGTACCTGGCTTGGTACTCCGGTGGCAGCACGATGGTGTTCTCGGCGAGGCGGAAGATCTCGCCATCGGGGTGTCGGACGTCGTCAAGCCGCTCGTCGGCCAGCTCGACCTTGGCGAAGGCACCCGCGAACTCCTTGCGCATCGGGCGACGGTTACGCCATGGCGTTGGCAACGCTCGAGCCTCGGACCACGGAGGCGGCGATCCCGATCAGGAGCATGGTGACGGTCACCGGTCGCCCTGCCCACGGCGGCGTGACGGTCAAGTAGCAGCCAACCGACGGCCGCGGCGCAACGTACAAGTCATGCCCATGCCTACACGTGGCGGCACAATCACCTTCATCTTTAAGGCTGCGGTCTTACCATGTGCGAGTCGGCGTCACGGTGGGTGTCGCCGACTGGCGGATAGGGAGGCGAACGCATGGAGCGATTCATCGCTTCGTCGGCAGTTGCGTCCACCACTCACCCGACCTCACCCACATGCACAGGAGGGTAGGTATGCGACGCATCGCAATCGCAATAGCGGCACTTGCCGCGTTTGTTGGGCTGGCCTTCGGGGCGGCACCGGCCTACGCGCAGGCCGGGCACTTCGTCACCGGGGGCGGGAATGCCCCAGAATGCACTGACATCGGTACTCAGGTGTCGTGCGACGTAAAGGTGGCCGGACTCGGCGGCACGACGTTCGAGATCACGGTTGAGGCCGCGGGCATCGCGTCGGTGGAATGCACGAACCCCGCCGGAAACGTCGCTCCGGGTCAGGACACGGCGGTAACGGCGGCCGGCAGCAGTGGCGAGATTCCGACCCCGAGGAGCGGCACTTTCACCTTCAGGGACCTCACGACCGTGACTCCGACGGTTCCGAACGTCCCCACATGCCCGAACCCCCGGTGGACCGCAACCGTCGTTGACGTGGCCTTTGGCGACGCAACACTCTCGCTGTTCGAGGACGGCGTGCTCTCCGATCAGATCACGGTGCCTGTCCAGTAGGAGCGACGAACGCCAAATTATCAGCGGAATCACTAGAGGGGCCGGGCTAACGCCCGGCCCCTTCACACACTGCAGTGGTGGGGGCAGCAGACGGAAACGGTCCCCCGGGAGCACAGGTAAACCAGGGGACCGTCCGCTCACGGTCGTTACCCCAACAGCCGCGGCTGCATGCGCCTCACTGTGGGGGCTCGGCGAGCGGTCGGGTGCGGGCCCGCCACTTGATCTCGTCGACCATTGCGTCGGCCATCGTGAGAGCGTTCCGGCACGAGCGGGCCGTTCCGGCTCGAGTGCTCGGTCACCGCCCTGATCTCGGCCAGCAACGTGGCCACTTTGGCGACGAGCTCGTCGACCTTGGCGAGCAGCAACTCGCGTACTGTCCGGTCTGGCATCCGGGGGTCCCTCCGGGTGTTCGGCCCCGGGGAGGCCCCCACCTCGCAGGGGCATCTGCTGTTAGAGGCCAGATCCCTCAGACGGTTCGTGCTCGCCAACGTCCGCAAGTTCACGGGGACCCGTTCGCCATCGGACTGCAGACGCGCCCTCAGCTCCAACGGGCACGCTCGTACAGATCAGCGGAGACTCCGACGGTCGCTGGATCGGAGCCGTGGATCGTGGCCTGACCCCCTGAGGTTGGTCCACCTGTTGTGAGAGCCCGTTGCCCAGGATGTCTGGGCGAAGGAGGCTCATCACGATGGCTCGACGTAGGCACACGCGTGAGCAGATCATCCGCAAGCTCCGCGAGGCCGATCGGCTTCTCGGTGAGGGCGCCGACATCGCGGAGGTGGCTCGGCACCTGGAGGTGTCCGAACAGACGTATCACCGGTGGCGCAACCAGTTCGGCGGCATGAAGGCCGACGACGCCCGCCGGCTCAAGGATCTCGAGCGGGAGAACCGCGAGCTCAAGCAGATCGTGGCCGACAAGGAGCTGGAGAACCGGGCCCTGCGGGAGATCGCGAAGGGAAACTGGTAGGCCCGTCGAGGCGACGCCGAGCCGTGGACATGCTGGTGTCCCGGCTCGACCTCTCGCAGCGACGGGCCTGCCAGATCGTCGGCCAGCACCGCTCGACCCAACGCCACCAACCGGCCGAGGCGGACCCTGACCGGCACCTGCGGGCCCGGTTGCGGCGCTTCGCCAAGAAGCACCCGCGGTGGGGCTACCGGCGAGCACACGCCGTGCTGCGCCGGGAGGGCCAGATCGTGAACCGCAAGAAGATCCAGCGTCTGTGGCGTGAGGAGGGCCTGCGGGTGCCGCCCAAGCGCCGCAAACGCCAACGTCTGGGTGTCTCGACCACGCCGGCCGAGCGGCTCCACGCCATCCGGCCGGATCACGTGTGGGCGCTCGACTACCAGTTCGACGTCACCGCCACCGGGAGGGTGGTCAAGATTCTCCCCGTTGTCGACGAGTTCACCCGCGAGTCCCTCGCCGACCACTCCATCGACGCCGACGCCGACGCCACCGTCGCCTGCCTCGACGAGATCGTCGACACCCGGGGCCGGCCCCCGGCTTCGTCCGCTGCGACAACGGGCCCGAGCTCACCGCCAACGCCCTGCGGACTGGTGCCGCTTCGCCGGTGCCGGCGCCAGCTACATCGAGCCCGGCTCGCCGTGGGAGAACCCCTGGGTCGAGTCATACGGCTCCCGGATGCGCGACGAGCTCCTCGCCATCGAGCAGTTCGACACCCTCCTCGAAGCGCAGGTCCTCATCGGCGACTGGCGCATCGCCTACAACACGTACCGCCCCCACGCCGCCCTCGGCATGCTCACACCCGCCGAGTTCGCCGACCAGTGGAGGCAGACCAACCAACCCCAGCTCTCATAACCGGTGGACCGATCAACGGGGTCCGGTCAATCGCATCATCACCGCGCGCCTGCTGTCACCGTTCGTGGGCCAGAAGACGGGGAGCTTCACGGTGAAACCAAACAAGGAGGATCTCCAGACCCTCAAGCAGCTCATCGAGGCCGGCCAAGTCACCCCGTAATCGACCCGACCCACGTGCTGAACGAGGTACCCGACGCCATCGGATACCTGGAGGAGAGACACGCACAAGGAATGGTCGCCATCACCGTGTAGGTGCAGACCACCGCCGCGGCCAAGGTTCAGTCGTTCACCGACTCCTCGATGAGGGTCTCATCATTGGGTCCGACGCGTTCACGGCCGTATCCAACCGGCGGCCGCTGGCGCCGTGACCGGACCCCGTTCCCGACCTGTGTTCGGCTTGTCGCCCGCTGCTCTGAGCGGGGCAGACGAGTCGAGTGCGCCCCTTTGGGGCATTTCGGCGATCTCTTCCGCCGGAGAGCGCCATGGGGCACACGACGCGGATATTGGTGGTCGACGACCAGGTGGCCGAGCGGGGCCACCTGACGGATGCCTTGCGCGCCGCGGGTTACGAGACGGCGGCGTGCGCCAGCGCCTTGGATGCCGTCGCCGCCGCCGCGTCGTTCCGGCCGGATCTCGTGATACTCGAGATGCGGCAGCGCGGCGGGGTCGACGGCGCCGCATTGGCTCGTCGCCTGCGGGCCGAACACGATGCGCTTTTGATGTTCGTCACCCGCGATGGCAGCGCGCGGGGCCGACTGGCAGGGTTCGAGTCGGGTGCCGACGACTACGTGGTCAAGCCGTATCTGGTCGAAGAGTTGCTGGCTCGCGTGCGTGCCGTTCTGCGCCGCGCCGGCCGGCTGACGTCGCAGGTCAACCAGGTCGGCCGGCTCGTGGTCGACGAGCGAGCGCATCGGGTGATGTTCGGCGAGAGAGTCGTAGAGCTGGGTCCGACGGACTTCGCGCTCTTGGCGGTTCTTGCCCGACACGCCGGCCAGGTGTTCGCCAAGTCCCGCCTCCTGGAACTGGTGTGGGGCTACGAGGCGGTCGACCAGAACCTGGTCGAGGTGCACATCAGCATCCTGCGGCGGCGGCTGGGCAGGGACGCGGCCGCACTCATCCACACTGTGCGGGGGGTCGGCTACGTGCTGCGCGACAGCCACACTCCCTTGCTCCGGGAGTCGTAGGGGGCATCGGAGGTGGACAGGCCTCTGTGCGTGGCGACACGTGAGCCGACGGCTCGAACCCATCGGGCGGAGCGAGCCATCCGGCGGCCGGGCCGAGCCAGGCCCGCGGATCCGCTCGCGATGTGCCGCAAATGTCGTACCATGCGTCGTGACCGGAGTTCGTGGCGTGGCGGATTCGACGACGGCCCGGCACACCGTCTCCCCTCAGCGGGCCGCCGCCAGGCCTCCTACTTCGGGCGGGCGACAGGCGGCGACATGGCGATCGAGCGACGGGACAGCATCGACGGCGACCCCGAACGCGTGGTGGCCGCGGCTCGGGCGGGTGCGCCGTGGGCCCTCGAGCACGTCTACCGGACCCTGGCGCCGGCTGTTGCCGGGTTCTTCCGGGGGCAGGGAGTCGACGATCCGGATGATCTGACGAGCGAAGTCTTCGTCGGCGTGCTGCGCAACCTCGGCTGGTTCGACGGCGATGCGTCGAGCTTCCGCTCATGGGTGTTCACCATTGCCTACCGGCGGCTGGCCGACGAGCGCCGGCGGCGGGTCCGGCGGCCGCCGCCGGTCCCGCTAGCCGACAGACCCGAGCCCGCCGCGCCGGGTGATGCGCACAGCGAGGTCGAACGGTTGCTCGCCGCCGAGCGAGTGCGGGCCCTGTGCGAGCGGCTCGTTCCGGCTCAGCGCGACGTGGTCCTGCTACGTCTGTTCGGAGACCTGACCGTCGACCAGGTGGCGGAGACGGTCGGCAAGTCACGCGCTGCCGTCAAGGCCCTGCAGCGGCGTGGTTACGCCCTGATCGCGCGCCTGCTCGACGAGGGCGTTACCCCGTGACCGACCGCGACCGCTTCTTCCCGGAGATCCCCTCGAGGTCCGAGCTTGACGCTGCCATCGACCGGGCGCTGCGGGGCGAGGCGGTCGGCGACGACCTCGCGCCGCTCAGCCAGCTCGTCGACGACATCAGGGCGATGCTCGGCAGCCCACCACCGCAGCCCTCCGCGGAGTTGGCCGAGCTCCTGGAGGGCAGGATCGCCGACGCGCCAGCTCCGGCGACCAGGGCATTCCCGGAGCCGGGGGCGCGTCGCGCCGGGCAGCCCCGCAGGTCGCGACAGAGCGCGAGACGATCACACGCCTCCCCAAGCCGCTTGCGGATCGCAGCCCTGGGCGTGGCGGGCAAGGCCGCGCTTGGCCTCGTGTTCACCACCGCCGTCGCCGCCGGTGGTGCCGCCGGGATTTTGCCCGACCCCGCGGGTCATCTCGTGCGTCGGGCCATCGAGGCCCTAACACCGTTTGACCTGCCTGACGAGGACGCAGCACGCTACGTGCCAAGCGATCACGGGGGTGGGGACACAGACGACGACCGCTCCGGCTACGAGCCGAACGACGCCGCCGTGGCCCCGCCGGGCTCGCAACCCGGTGTGACCGGCGGGGAGCCCAGGCCGGGGGAGATGCCGTCGAGCGACCACGGGCTCCCAACCGGCGCGGACACGGCGCCCGACGTGTACGCAGCCGTCGATCCGCCGATCGACGCTGACGCCGGCGGGTGGGCACACAGCTCACCTGGATCGACCGCGCCGACGTTTGCCACGGCGGGTTCGACGCCGGCCCCGGCCAGCGATTCGGAGACGGCGACACCACCGAACGGTGGGTCGATCACCAACGGCCGCCCGCCCGGCGAGCACACCCCGCCGGGCGGTCCACCGCCGGGTCAGCCGCAACCCAGCGAGCGGTCGCCGGGCCAGTCGCAGTCAGACGGTCCACCGCCGGGCCAGCCGCAACCCAGCGAGCGGTCGCCGGGCCAGTCGCACTCAGATGGTCCACCGCCGGGCCAGCCGCAACGATCGCATGAACATCGTCGGGAGCCGTAGGGACCGGAACTCAGCTGGTCCGCCAGATCTGCCGACCCCGCGCAGATAGGACTGCGACAGATCTGCCTGATCTCGCGCCCCGGCGTCCTGTGTCAGCGACTGGACTGGCGGCGTCCGCCCGCAGCGGGCATCTGTGCGTGGCGCGCTGAACGTAGCGGGTGGGGCCAGTTGCGCTAAGGCCTCGTATGCGGGCGCGGCGCGACGTGCCGGGCTTCACGTCGTGGGCCCGACCGGCTCACGAGGCGGTGC
>DASQUK010000214.1:0-69091 GCA_035641315.1 Acidimicrobiales bacterium
GGGTGAGGGCCCAGAGCCCGAGCGTGAGGCCGTCGGGGGCTTGTCGGCCGGTTTCGAGGGGTTGTTCGGCAGGAACCGCGAGTCCCGCGATTCGGGTGATCGCCGCGGCCACGGGTTGTTCGGCGACGATGTGGGCGGCGAGCTCGACGTAGGCGACACAGTCGTGTATCTCGTCGGTGGGAACAGTGGCGCGGGCTGCGAGTTCGGCGGCGTCGGCTGCGAGCCCGCTCGGCTCGCTCTGCGTCAGCGCGAGGGGGAGCAGCCAGGCGGGCCCGGCGATGCTGTCGTGACGGTTGGCGACCTCGCCCATCGCATCCCGTGTGGTGGCCCCGGTGAGGTTGCGGGCCAGGTCGATCATGGTGGTGGCCATCGGGCCTCCGCGGCCGAAGGCCTGCGGGGAGCCGATCGGCCAGGTCTCGGCCACGAGGACGCCGAGCATCCCTCCGGCGCTCCGTCCCACGGTTGGTGACCAGCTCTCACGGCTGCGCCCATTTGGTTGTCGACGACGGTGATTGCGAACGAGTGTCAGTCGTCTCATGACCGTCCTCCCAGTTGAGGTCCGCCCGGCCTCACGAGTGTGGGAGCGACTGGTGAGAGGGCGATGAACCAGAGGTGAGACTCCTCTCACCTCCGAGGCTGAGAACCGAGGGCATGGCGAGTGACCGTGAGGGCGGAGGATGAGAGTCTTCTCATCTCCAGCTCATCTTCGTGTAGTGACGGCACGTCAGAGTGGCCGGTGATGTCCCGGGTCTACGCCGTGCTGGTTGCCGTGGTCGTGGCCGTGGTGGCCTTCCTGGTGGGGTGGTTGATCGCGGGTGCTCCCGACCCCGAGCTGCCCGGGCCGATCGTCGTGGAGGGGCCCAGCACCCCGACCACGACGGAGACGCCGCCGTCGCCGACCACAGCGCCGCCGTCGCGCCCGCCGTCGCCCGGCCCGTCGATCGTGCCGCCGCCGACGGTGGGCCCGACCGGTCCCCCGACGGGCGGTGACGACGATTTCGACGACGATGCAGACGACGGCTCCGACGATTCGGACGATGGCGACGATGACGGCGACGATGGGGACGACGGCGGCGGGGATGATGATGACTGAGCGCAGCAGACGGTTCCGGCTGTCGGCCAGGTTCCGGATCCTGGGCTGGATCCTGGCGTTGACCGCGTTGGCGATCGTGGGTGCCCTGGTACTGTCGCGGCGCCTGTTGCTCGAGCAGCTCGACGCCGAGGTGAACGACCACCTCGAGCAGGAGGTGGACGAGATCGGTCGACTGGCGGCTGGGCGGGACCCGGCCACGGGGGAGCCGTTCGGGCGGGATGTGGCGGCGATCTTCGACACGTTCCTGCGACGCAACGTGCCGGGCGACGGCGAGGCGCTGTACACGTTCGTGGACGGGAGCTTCCATAGCGGCACACCGGCGCCGGTGCCGCTGCACGAGGATCCTGAGGCCGTTGGCCGGTGGGCCGAGCTGACGAGCCAGGAACACGGTGAGTTGTCGACCGAGGCGGGGCGCGTGCGCTGGCTGGCGTTGCCGCTGCAAGACCCCGGGGGCGAGACGCTGGGGGTGTTCGTGGTGGCCAACTTCCTGCGCGGCGAGCGCGACGAGATCGCCGATGCCATCAACACCGGGTTCGTGGTGGCCGGGGCGATTCTGGTGGTGGCCGCCCTGGTGGGCTGGCTGGTGGCCGGGCGCATCCTGCGGCCGATCCGCGAGGTGACCAACACCGCTCGGGCGATCAGCGAGAGCGACCTGACGGGACGGATCGCGGTGGAGGGCGACGACGAGGTGGCGGAGCTGGCCCGCACGTTCAACGCCATGCTCGACCGGCTGGAGACGTCGTTCGCCACGCAGAGGGCCTTCGTCGACGACGCGGGGCACGAGTTGCGCACGCCGATCACGATCGTGCGCGGCCACCTCGAGCTGCTCGGCGACGACCCGGACGAGCGGCGGGACGCGGTGGCGCTGGTCACCGACGAGCTCGACCGGATGAGCCGCATCGTCGACGACCTGTTGCTGTTGGCCAAGCTGGAGCACCCCGAGTTCCTGCGCCCGAAGCCGGTCGAGGTCGAGCCGTTCACGGCGGAGCTGTTCGCCAAGGCCCAGACGCTGGAGGACCGGCGCTGGCGGCTGGCCGAAGCGGCCGCCGCCACGGTGGTCGCCGACGAGCAACGCCTCACCCAGGCGGTCATGAACCTGGCCCGCAACGCCGTCGAGCACACCGACCCCGACGCGGCGATCACGTTCGGGTCGGCGGCGTTCGACAGCGACGTGCGCTTCTGGGTGGCCGACACCGGTCCCGGGATCGCCCCGGACGAGCAGGCGATGATCTTCGAGCGGTTCGCCCGGGGCGGCGACGGTCGGCGTCGTTCCCAGGGCGCCGGGCTGGGGCTTGCCATCGTGCGGGCGGTCGCCGAAGCCCACGGAGGGCGGGTCGATCTCGACAGCCGGCCCGGCGCCGGCGCCCGCTTCACCATCAGCATCCCGACGCACCCGCCCGAGAACCTGACATGACCCGCATCCTGATCGCCGAGGACGAGGCCCGCATCGCCAGCTTCTTGGAGAAGGGCCTGCGCGCTAACGGGTTCAGCACCACGGTCGTCGACGACGGTGTGGTGACGGCGGCCCTGGCCCGCGACGCGGATTTCGACCTGCTCATCTTGGACCTGGGCCTGCCGCGCCTGCACGGCCTGGAGGTACTCCGCACCCTGCGGGCCCGCGGCGAGCGTCTCCCCGTGGTCATCCTCACGGCTCGCGACGAGCTGGACACGACAGTGGCGGGGTTCGCCGGCGGTGCCGACGACTACGTCACCAAACCGTTCCGGTTCGAGGAGCTGTTGGCCCGCATCCGGGTGCGGCTGCGAAGCGAGACCGCCGAGGAGATGACGTTGCTGCGGGTCGGCGCCATCACGTTGGACCTGCGCACACGGCGGGCATCGGTCGGGGACCACACGGTCGAGCTGACGGCCCGAGAGTTCGCGCTAGCCGAGACGTTCCTGCGTCACCCCGACCAGGTGCTGTCGCGCGAGCAGCTCCTGTCACACGTGTGGGGCTACGACTTCGACTCCGAATCCAACATCGTCGACGTCTACGTGCGCTATCTCCGCAGGAAACTCGGCGACGACGCAATCGAGACGGTGCGGGGCATGGGCTACCGCCTGGCGTCTCGCGGCTCCGGAGCGAGCTGCGACCCTCAGCCCGCCGGCCGCTGACCAACCCACGACCTCGACATCGCGGGGCGTGGCGGTTGGGCGTCCGCAAGTCGGCAGGGCGGCGGGCGTCGACCCTGGCTTTCGCCATGTGGATGAGAACCTCCTCATCGCTGGTTAAGCCGGGCTTCATCTGCCGCGCGCATGGTCGCCATGTGGTGGATGTTGTTCGTTGTCCGGCTGGCACCTCGGTAACAACCGCGTGAACGTCTACGGTTCCCGAGGATGGCTGAGGTGAGCGGGCCATCCCCGGGCTGGGTGGTGCCGGTGGCGCGCTATGCCGCGGTGGTGCTGGGCGGCGTGACCGCCTTGGTGCTGGCCGCCAACCCGGCGACGCGCTGGTTCGCCCGGCTGCGCCGCCAGGACGATCCCGACTACCCGGACGATGTGCCCCTCCTGTTCGACGTGAACACCGAGGCGACGGTCCCCACGTGGTACTCGGCCGGGCTGTTGCTGGCGGTCGCCGCCGTCTGCGTGGTGCTTGCCGTCGTCGCGAGGGATGCGGATGGGGGCGGGGCGCGACGATGGGTGGTGCTCGGACTGGTGTTCGTGGGTATGTCGCTGGACGAGACGGTGGCGTTGCACGAACGACTCGACTCCGGCGTGACCGACACGCTGGACGTCGAGGGGACGGGCGCGCTGCGGCATCCCTGGGTCGTTGCCGGAGTGGTCTTGGCGGCGGGGCTCGCGGTCGTCACGGCCCGGGCGATCGTGACGCTGCCCCGGCACCGGCGTCGCTGGGTGGCGCTCGGTCTCGGCATCTATGTCGGTGGTGCCCTGGGTCTCGAGGCGGTGAGTGGTGTCGTGCTCGACGCCGCCGGTGAAGGCCTCGCGTACGCGGCCGTCACCTGGGCCGAGGAGGGAGCCGAGATGGTCGGCGCCCTGGTCACGTGTTGCGCACTGCTGGCCGCGCTTGACGTACGGCTGCACGACGGGGCCATCCGGGTCGCTCTGGCGGACACACGGCCCCGGGCGTCCGTGGCCCCGCCTCACGCGTAAGGGGTGATCCGAGGGTCGGGGTGCATCGCCGGGTCGATGAGCGATCTCTCATCGTGCTCTCAGCGCCCTCTAATGCGGCCCGCCGATCATCGGCCCATGGCAGGTGCCGACGATCGGGCCCAAGCGGCCCCTGGGCCGGGGGACCTGACCGTGAAGGCGCCGGATCCCGGCCGCGACGCGCGCGGGCTGGCGCTGCTCACCGGTCCCGATGCGGCGGGCGTGCTCGCCGCCGCCTTGCAGGTCGCGGGGGGTGAGCTGGTGTGGCGTCGGCCTCGGCAGGTGGTCTGCGAGCCTGGCCGGGGGACGACGGTGTCGTACCGCGCCCGGGTCCGGTGGCCGGAGGGTGGGATCAGGGAGGAGACGCTGGCGGCGTGCAGCGGCGACGCGCCCGCGGGCGCGCTCGTGCTCGAGGACGGCGGCGACCGGGTGGCGGTGTGGCGGTTCCCTCACGACCCGGAGCTGCCCGGCCTGGCGGCGGCGTGCGACGAGGTCGCGGTCGCGAGCGTGCTGGAGGAGCTCGGCCTCGGGGGTGGGCCCGTCCGGATACGCACCCGCGCGTACCGGCCGCGGCGGCGCGCGGTCATCGAAGCGATCGGCTCCCGGGGCCGCCTGTTCATCAAGGTGGTGCGGCCCGACCGGGTCGAGGCGCTGCACGACCGGCATCGGTTGTTGGTCCGCCATGGCATCCCGGCGCCCCCGAGCCTCGGCTGGACGCCACGGGGCCTCTTGGTGCTGCAGGCGCTCGCCGGCCGCACGCTGCGCCAGACCCTGCGGAGCCGTACCACGCTGATCCCCGCCGGTGGGGACATCCTCGCCCTGCTGGACCGCCTACCTGTCGAACTAGAACACGGCACGGCGCGACAGTCGTGGATCGACAAGGCGCCGCACTACGCGGCAGTGATCGGCGCGGCCCTGCCGGACGAGGCGCCGCGGGCCGCCCGGTTGGCCGAGGCGCTCACCGCCGCCGCCGGCCCCGCCTGGTACGGGCCGGTGCATGGCGACTTCTACGAGAGCCAGCTCTTGGTGGACCGTGGCCGCATCTGCGGCCTGCTCGACGTCGATACCGCGGGGCCCGGCGACAGGTTCGACGACTTGGCGTGCCTGCTCGGGCACCTGTCGGTCCTGGCCCAGATCGACCGCGACCGGGCTCCGATCATCAACCGTGCCGGCGCCGGTTACCTTCGGGCGTTCGAGGCTGTCGTTTCCCCCACCGAGCTGCGCTACCGGGTGGCCGCCGTGGTGGTGTCGCTGGCGACCGGGTCCCACCGCGTGCAGGAGCGCGGCTGGCCCGCGACGACCCGCCGCCGCCTTGACCTGGCCGAGAACTGGCTGGCGAGCGCCCGGGAGCCGCGGTGACCGCAGATGAGCGACATCTCACCGCCAGCTCAGGCCGGTCTCATGACCGTCCCCGACGATGGCATCCAACCGAGCGGACCCAAGACCGCTCAGGCCACGAAGGAGACAGATCATGCCCATCACCCGTCCCTGGAAGATCGTGGGAGCCGCAACCGCCGTCGCGGGTCTCGGCATCGCCGGCGCCAGCGCTGGCCCCGACGGCATCGACCTCCAGGACCGGACCGACCCGGTGGCGCTGACGTCGGCTCCTGCTGCCGTTCACGGCGCCCCGGCCGACACCGACGATTCTCCCGAGTCGGCGGACAGCCCGGCCAGCTCGGCGGCCGACTCTGCCGATTCGCCCAACGACAGCCCGGGCGACCCCGGTTGGGTCGACCCTTCGCCCGAGTCGGCGGACAGCCCGGCCAGCTCGGCGGCCGACTCTGCCGATTCGCCCAACGACAGCCCGGGCGATCCGGGCTGGGTCGACCCCTCGCCCGAGTCGGCGGACAGCCCCGGTGACTCGCCCTTCGACAGCCCGGCGCCGCTGCCGCCTCCTGCGCCCGCACCGGTGTCAGCAGATAGCCCACCCTCAGCCGTGTCGGCCGATTCGCCGGAGTCCGCTGCCTCAGACGACTGAGGTCCGCCGCCAAGCGGCTCCGCGACGCCCGCAGCCCGGCCCCTCCCGCCGGCCGGGCTGCGGCGCGCTACGGCGAGAACGACCGCGGGCCAAGCGGCGCTGGGGTCGCTTGGCCCGGCTGGGCTATCCGCGGCGGCGTGCACGCCGCGCTCCGCTTCCGGTGTGCGATAGGGCGGTCGGGTCATGACCGCGCAGCCGCATGAGCCCGTGACCCGGCGCCGTCGTGGGGGTGGTGGGTCGGCTCTGGTGGGGGCCGGGATCCTCCTGTCGAGGGTGACGGGGTTGGTGCGCGAGCGAGCTGTCGGCCACTTCTTCGGGACGGGGTACGCCGCTGACGCGTTCACCGCCGCGCATCGGATCCCCAACGTGCTGCAGAGCCTGCTCGGCGAGGGTGTGCTCTCGGCGTCGATCATCCCGACCTATAGCCGGCTGTTGGCGGAGGGTCGAGAAGGTGACGCGGGCCGTGTCGCTGGCGCGGTCGCGGGACTGCTGGCTGCCCTTGTGGGCAGCCTGGTTCTGCTGATGGTTGCCTTCGCGCGTCCGGTGACTGCAGTCCTGGCCCCCGGCCTGGGTGAGGACACGTTCGAGCTCACGGTGACGCTGATGCGGATCATCACGCCGGCGATCGGGATGCTCGTGCTGTCGGCGTGGTGCCTCGGCGTCCTCAACAGCCACAGGAAGTTCTTCCTCTCCTACGTCGCGCCCGCCCTGATGAATGTGGCCCAAGTGGTGGTGCTCGTCGCCGCCGCGTCGGTCGTCGTCGGCGACCTGAGCGGGGATGTGGGCACAGCGGCGCAGTCGTCGCTGGTTGTGTGGCTGGCGTGGGGCACGGTGATCGGCGGGGTCATGCAATTCGCCGTGCAGGTTCCAACGGTGCTGCGGGTTGCTCCCGGTCTGCGGTTCAGCATGCGCACGGGCGACACCGGGACTCGGGAGGTCATCAGGTCGTTCGTGCCCATCGTCGCCGGTCGAGGTGTCGTTCATCTCAGCGGCTTCCTCCAGCTCATTCTGGCCAGCTTCCTGGCGCTCGGTGCACTGGCGGCGATGCGGTACGCACAGATGCTGTACGTACTTCCGGTGAGCTTGTTCGGCATGGCCGTCGCTGCCGCCGAGCTCCCCGAGCTGTCGAGCATCGGTGCGGGCCGAGAGGACGTGCTGCGGGCCCGCGTGGGGTCTGGCCTGGCGCGCATCGTGTTCTTCGTGGCCCCCACGATGGTCGCCTACGTCGTCGTCGGCGACTTCCTGGTGGCGGCGTTGTACCAGAGCGGGGAGTTCGATCGGGCCGACGTCGTGCAGGTGTGGATCATCCTCGCGGTGCACGCCCTCGGGTTGCTGGCCACCACCGGGTCCCGACTGCTGCAGTCCGTCCTGTACGGCTTGGGACGACCCCGCACACCGGCCCGCGTCGCGGTGGTGCGGGTGGCGGTCTCCCTGGCGCTGGGGCTGGTGCTCATGTTCCAGTTCGACCGCCTGGTGATCGAGCCCGACGGACTCGAACAGGTTGGGGACCTCCCTGCCTTCGCGCCGTTGCCCGAGCGGTTTCGGGACCCGGCTGGCGTGCAGGGCCAACATCACCTGGGCGGGGTCGGCCTGGCGGTCGCGGCCGCAGCCGCCTCGCTGATCGAGTACCGGATGTTGCGCTGCGCCGTCCGATCACACGTGGCCGAGGTCACCATGGTCGGTGGCCGACTGCGCCTGACGCTGGTCGCCGCCGCCATCAGTGGGGTGGCAGGCGTCGCCGTCCGACCCATCGCGGCCGGCTTGGTGCCGATCGCGGCCGGGCTGGTCGTCGTCGCCGTCGTTGGCGTGGTCTATCTCGGTGCCGCGTGGCGCCTCGGGGTACCCGAAGCCCGGCGGATCGTTCAGTTCGTCTCTCGCCGCCCTTGACCGGTGCTGACTCCGGACCCTGAGAAGCTGAGCTCAATTCGGGGCCGCCCGGCGCACGATCGCGATCGGGGTCGACTGGTCGCGCTGGCCCAATGGGTTGTCGGCCATCACCTCAGCCAGCAGCCGTTTGGACATGACCGAGCCTGCGACCGCTCGCACCGAGCCCCCGCGGTCGTTCATGTCGACGATGGCCACCGGGTGGCCGAGCTCGGTGGTGAGCTGCTCGGCGATCGCGTGAGCGATCGGTGGCGACAGGGGCGGCAGCAGCATGTCGCCGTAAGGAGGCCGCATGCCATCCATCGACCGGGCGACGTAGCCGGCGACGACGTAAAAGGCCCCGTGGATCCCCAGCGGGCGAGTCATGGCCCCGGCGGCGATCGCGGCAAGCACCCGCCACCGGCCGGCGGTATCGATCACTAGCTGCGCCTTCTCGGGAATGCTCAATCCCCGCGAGTTGCCCACCGGCCGCACGTGCGCGGCCACGAACCGCGCCAAGCGCCCGGGGCGCACCGTCGCCGCCGGAACCCCCCGCCCGGTCGTCACCACGACCACCTTCTCAGTGACAGCAAGGAGGTCTCCAGGCCCAAGCCGCCCGACCACGCAGTCCCGAAGAAAGCCGGCCAGGTCAAGCCCTGGAGCCAGCCACGGCGTGCACACCACCATCCGTTCGAACCGCTCCCCACCGACCGACACCGTCGAGACGAACGTGTCCCCAGGCTCGAGCGGACCAGCAAGCCGCAGCGGAGACCGCGTCGCGCGCACCGATCTCACGAGACTCCGATGTGACCTGTGACCAAGACCCGGCCAACGGTGAAGCGTCGAGAAACGGCGGCGGCAACGTGCGGCTGATCGTGCAGACGCGCGCAGCCGCCAGCGCGACTGTTGGCGGCCACTTCCTCGGGCCAAGCCTCGGAGCGCGACCTGCGCATGGCCGTGACTCTGCAACCGCCGCATGAGACAACCATGAACCCGCCATGAGAAAGCCCTCACCGGCGCTTCCGAACAGCTCCCGACGCGACACGCGCCGCAACGCGCGAGTCAGCAGGAAGCCCACCCGCTTCTCTGCCAGATCGACCGCGGCCCAGCCTCATCGAGCATGGGCGTCAACCCCATCCCTGCGCCGGTGGGGTTCAGACGGCTCGCGTGCGACCCGACCGTTGTCCTGCCGCGCCAGAACCACGGCCTGCTGCTTCCTGTGACGTGTCGGACTGTACCGTCTACCGACCGTGATGCCGTTGGCGCAGGCTCCTCACAGCTCGATGCCCAGACCACGCTCGAGCCCGTGCTCCAGGTGCGGTTGGTTGATTCGCTCGATCATCTGGACTGTTTTCACGGCCGCGTTCCATTCTTGGTACTGGGTCCCGTCCAGGGGCGGCTGGTGGATGTCCCCCGGCTCGATGCACCAATGTTCGCGGTAGGCCTCGACGCGACCCGCAAGCCGGGACCAGCGCTCCCGGCCAGCGCCGTCCTCGGGTACGGGCCCGATGAGTTGGACGAGGTGGTCTGGCTGGGTGGAGACGGCGTCGGCGCCGAGCGCAGCGCGACGGGCGGTCACCTGGGCGGCGAGCTGGTCGCGGTAGACGAAGGTGTCACCGTGTTGCTCGAGCCAGGCCGCGCGTCGATCTGCCATCGCTTCGAGTTCGCGTTGGCGTTCGTCGAGACCCTGGAGCAGCCGGCGGTCGTCTCGGCAAGACTGGGTCAGGAGGCGGGGCCGGGCGTGCTGCTCGAGACGCTGGGCGGCGCGCCGCGAGTCGCTGTAGATCGATGGTGGGGTCGGGTGGCCTCTCGCGGGCGATCCACGCGTCGAGGTTGGCCAGCCGTGGCGCGAGCACTGCGAGTGAACGCCCCATGCTTGTGACCTGGGCGTTTCCGCTGCAAGCAATGCTCGGGGGGGAGGACTCGAACCCCCAATGACAGGGCCAGAACCTGTTGTGTTGCCGATTACACCACCCCCGAAAGGCGAAGCGACACCCTATCCGGCTCCGGCCGCGAATCGCACGTCAATCCTCGACCTGGGCGTCGAGGTCGACCAGGCGGCGAAAGCCGATGATGCGCCCGACCGCGACGGCTGCCGTCTCCTCGACGTAGTCGCGCAGCGACCCGCCGTTGCCGGTGGGTGACACCGAGGCATCGAGGCCGAGCTCGTCGGCGATGGCCTGGACCCGCAGGGCGTGGTAGCCGTCGGTGACGAGCACGACGTCGGTCATGCCCACGTCGCGCAGGATGCGGGCGGACGCCGCCAGCGACTCCCACGTGTTGGTGCCCTGGACCTCGCGCAGCAGGTCGGCATCGGGGACCCCCGCCGCCAGCAGGTAGTCGGCGCTGGCGGTCGCCTCCGTGCAGCGGTCCCCCTCCTGCCTGCCGCCCGTGACCACGATGGTGCCCGCGGTGCCTGCTTGGTACAGCTCGAGGGCATGGTCCAACCGCTCCTGCAGGACTGGCGACGGCCGACAGTCGTACTGCGCCGCCCCCAGGACCACGATGGCCTCAGCCGAGTGATCACCGTCACGCCGGCTCGCCATCCACACCTGCACGAACGTGACCATCACGTAGGCGACGAGCAGCAGGCCGACCAACAGCAGGCCCCGCCAGACGTAGCGCCGGCGGGACCGCGGGCGCCGAGCCGGCGAGTTGCCGGCGGGCGTCCCCTCGGTCGACTGCCGGACCGTGGACGTCGGCGTCACAGCTTCGCCCGCGCCGCCCGCAGCCGCTCGAGCGTGCGCTCGCGCCCCAGCACCACCAGCGACTCGTACAGCGGGGGCCCCACCATCCGACCCGTGACCGCCACCCGCACCGAGGTCTGCGCCTTGGACATCTGCACCTGGCCCTCGGAGTTGACGAAGCCGGCGGACCGCGCGGCGCCGTGGAGCGCCGCCTCGATGGCGCCGGCCTCCCAGTCGCAGGACGACAGGCCGGCGACGGCGGCGTCGAGCATGGCCGCGGCCCGCTCCCCCGGCTTGACCACGCCCTTCTGCCACGACGCATCGTCGATCTCGCCCTCGATCGATTCCAGGCGCAGGAAGTCGACCATCGGCTCGACCTCCGTGAGCAGCCGCACGCGCTCCTGCACCAGCGAGGCGATGGGACGCAGCACCGCCTCGGTGGCGTCGGCGTGGGCGAAGAAGCGGCGAGCCCGCTCGACGAAGGCGCCGACGTCGAGCGCGCGGATGTACTCGGCGTTGAAGTGCTGCAGCTTGCGGACGTCGAAGAACGCCGGCGACTGGGTCACGTCCGACAGCCGAAACAGCTCGCTGATCTCGACCAGCGGCCGGATCTCCACCCCGTCGGGCGGCCCCCAGCCCAGCGTCGCCAGGTAGTTGACCATGGCCTCAGGCAGGTAGCCCCGGTCGCGGAAGTCGGCCACCGACACCGCATCGCGGCGCTTGGACAGCTTCTTGCGCTGCTCGTTGACCAGCACCGGCAGGTGGGCGAACGCCGGTCGATAGCCCAGGCCCAACGCATCGCCGATGAGGAGGTACTTGGGCGTGCCGTTGACGTGCTCCTCGCCGCGTACCACGTGGGTGATGCCCATGTCGGCGTCGTCGACGATGTTGGCCAGCAGGAACGTGGGCGTGCCGTTCGACCGCAGGACCACGAAGTCCTCGAGCTTGGCGTTGTCGAAGGTGACCGTGCCACGCACCAGGTCGTCGAACGTGGTGGATCCGTCGTCAGGGCTGCGGAACCGCAGGGCGGTTGTCGGCCCCCGCTCAAGCCCCCGGTCGCGGCAGAAGCCGTCGTACCCGGGCGGACCGCCCCGTTCCTTGGCTCGGGCCTGCACCTGGTCGGGCGTGCAGTCGCACCAGTAGGCTCGCCCTCCCGCCAGCAGCTTGTCGGCTGCGGCAGTGTAGAGGTCGAGGCGCTCGGACTGGTGGACGGGGTCGCCGTCCCACCGCAGCCCCAGCCACTCGATCATCTCGACGATGTTGTCGGTGAGCTCGGGCCGGTTGCGTTCGACGTCGGTGTCCTCGATGCGCAACAGCATCTGGCCGCCTTCGCGGCGGGCGACGAGCCAGTTGAACAGCGCCGTGCGCGCGCCGCCCACGTGCAGGTAGCCCGTGGGCGAGGGCGCGAACCGGAGACGGGGGGGCGGCGACATCGGTCGCCTCAGGCTATCCCTCCCCTATGACAGGACCGGATGCGGGCAGTCCGCTGCGCCGCGTCGGCGCCCGGGTGGATCAGTAGCCGGGTTGTGTCGGACCGCTCGTCGTGTCCGTGCCGCCGCTCTGCGGAGGCGCCGACGGCGTCGACGGCGTCGATGGTGTCGACGAGGTCGACGGACCCGAGGGTGGAGTCGACGTGGACGCCGGCGCCTCGGTGGCTGCCGCGCCCACCGGGGGAGGCGCACCGAGGCCGAGCTCGGCCCGCAGCTCGTCCAGCGTCGAGCTCGCGCTGGCCAGGTCGACCTCGCGTTCGAGCTCGGCCATGGCGCCTTCCGGCGTCTCGGCGGTGAGCTCGGTCTTGGCCATGGCCTCGGCCATACGGTCCTGGATCTTGTCCTCGATCTCCTTGAGCGACGGGGCTTCCCCGCCGACCGAGGCGTTGACGGCGGCCATCGCGTTGTTGACCGACTCCTGCATCTTGGCCTGCTCGAGCTGGCCGAGCATCTCCATGCGCTTCGCGGTGATCTCCTCGAGGCGCATGGCATTGTCGTGCACGGCCTTCTTGGCCTGCTCCGCCTGCTGGTCGGCGATGGTCAGCTGCTGCTGCATCGAGTCCAGGTTCTTCTGCGAGGCCTGGAGGCGCATGGCGATCGACTGCGCCGCCTGGTTCCACTTCTCGGCGTCGACGGCGTTGCCGGCCCTCAGGGCGGCGTCGGATTTCAGCAACGCCTGGCGCGCGAGCTCCTTGGCCTCGCCGACCTCCTTTGCCATCTCTTCGACCTCGTCGGCGACACGGGTGCGGTGCGCGATGACCTTGGCTGCCTCATTGCGGAGGTTCTGGTCGCTCCTGCGCGCCTCGTTGATCGCGGCCTCGATCTCGATCTTCGGATCCATGGCCTCTTTCGACTTCACGCCGAACCACGTCTTGATGTAGTTCCACCAACGTCTCAACACGGCTCATCCCTTTCCTTGGTTCACGCCTAACGGCGACCCATCCCCCGTCCCTGGCTGCGCCCGCTCGGCATCACCACCGAGCCGCCCCAGCCGGAGCCCCGCCCCGACGACCGCGAACGCGCTCGTGAGGGTGTCGACGGCAACCCACCTATCCAGCTACCGAACATCCCGTCGTCCATGGGTGGACGGGTCCGGGGTTGCGCCATGCCCCGCTTCGACAACATCGCCATGGCCGCCATCGCGGCTGCTGTGAGCCACGGGCTCATGCCCGGCTCCCGGTAGCGGGGTTCGGCGCGGGGAGCTCCGAGACCGCCCGGCAGCTCCCCGCCCGCCGACGACGCCGGCGCCGCGGCCACGACCGGCTCCGGGAACAGCTCCTCGGGCGTGGGCTCGGCCGGCGTCGGCTGGCCATCGATCAGCGCCCGGGCCGTGTCCATCTGCCAACCGGCCTTGACCACCTGGGCGTAGGCCGCCTCGAGCTCAGGCCGGGTATCGGCCTCCTCCAGCAGCTTCTGCGCCTCGGTGAACAGCTCGGCGCCCTGACTGAAGGCGGTGCGAGCCTCGGCGGGCGTGTCGGGCAGGTCGGTCTTGTCCGCCAGCTCGAGCAGGTCGTTGGCGACCTTGTCGACGGCGCGGCGCACCTTGGTCTCGGCCGCGCCGATCTTCTCGGCCGACAGCGCGGCGGCCCGTTCCTTCTGCTTCCGGGAGGCCCGCATCATCACCCACAGCAGCACCACGAGCCCGATGCCGAGGAACAGGAGCAGCCAGCCGAACCCCCCGCCGCTCCCGCCCTGGTCGGCAGCCACACCACCGCTGTCGGCGCCGAGCGCGTCCGCCGCGGCGCTGGTGGCCGACGCAAGCGATCCGCCCGAGTTGACCCGATCGGCTGCCGCCTGCTCGGCAGTGTCGATCTCCTCGGCCGTGTCGAGGTTGGACGACAGCGCCACCTCGTTGGGTGCCCACACCAGCACCCGGCCCTGGCCGGCGAGGCCTTCACGCACCCGATCGGCGAACTGCCGCCCGTTGTCGAAGTCCTCGATCGGCTCGGCCAGCACGACGACCTTGAAGTAGCCGTCGCGGCTCTGTAGCCGGGCCACGGTGTTGTCGAGCTGGTCGAGGTCGGAGCTGGACAGGGCCCCCTCCTCGAAAGTGACATCGTTGTCGCGCAGGTCGTCGACGGCGGGGTCGACCTGCTGCGCCGACGCGGCGGTTGGGCCGAGTCCGACCCATGCCGTGACCGCGACGAACGCAACACCAAGCCGACGCACAGTCACCTCCGGGGTCAGGCGACGACTGCTTGTGGTCGCGAGTCTACGTATCGCGGCGCGAATGGCCAGAGGAAGAGAACCGCCGAAAATGCCGAACGACGCTCCGTCAGGAGACGGACGAGAGGTGATCGACCAGCAGCTCGTTGAGCCGGTCGGGCACCTGCTCGGCGATCCAGTGGCCCACGCCCTCGAGCACCTCGAACCGGTACGGCCCGTCGACACATCCGGCCGTGGCCTCCGCCGCCTCGCGACCCAGAGCCACGTCGCCGGTGGCCCACACGTACAGCGTGGGGATGGTGATCGGCCCGAGCCCCTCGATGTCCGCGGGCGACGCGGCGCGGTACCAGTTGAGCGCCGCCCCGAGCGCCTCGGGCGTGCCGAGGGCATCGAGGTAGGGCTGTTCCCGTCCCTCGGGCATGCCGCTCCCGGAGAACAGCAGCCGTAGGACGGCGGCGTCGTTCTCCAGCATGCGGTCCTGCGAGTCGGGCTGGCGGAAGAAGGTCATGTAGCCGGAGCGCTCGGCCTGGTCGCCGCCCAGGTCGCCCCGATACGCGCGGCGCAGCGCTTCGGGATGCGGGGTCGAGAGCACCGTCAGGCTGCGCAGCCGCTCGCGGTGACGACCGGCCACCTGCCACGCCACCGCCCCGCCCCAGTCTTGGCCGACGAGGTGGAACCGCTCGGCCCCGAGCGCGTCGGCCAGCTCCAGGACGTCGCCCACCAGCTCGGGCATGGCGTAAGCGGCGACATCGGTCGGGCGGGCGTTCGGCGAGTAGCCGCGCTGGTCGGGAGCGACGGCGCGGTGGCCGGCGGCCGCCAGCGCCTCGATCTGCTCGCGCCACGACGCCGATGTCTGCGGGAAGCCGTGCAGCAGGAGCACCAGCTCGGCGTCGTCGGGCCCGTCAGCCAGGGCGTCGAAGGTGTGGGCACCGACGGTGATCTGCGTGGAACGGACGCTCATGGGCTCATCCTTGTGCATGCGCCTGCCCGCTCAGGTCCCGAGCCTCGTCGGCGCGGTCGAGCAGGAAACACATGGTCGGCGCCCACCACGACAGCGCCTCGGCGATCGGCCGGCCATTGAGCGTGGGCCGCCGCTCGGCGACGGACCGGACCAGTGCTGGACCGATCCATGCGTACTTGGCCGCCATGGTGGCCGCCATCGCCAGCCGCGCCGTGCTGTGCGGGCCGGACCACCCGGCATCCCGTAGGCCCGCCGCATAGCCGTCGGCCACGGCGTCGTACAGGTGGGGCAGTTGCTCCGGCGCGACGTGGAAGTCGAGCACCGCGTCGGGCACCAGGTTGCCGGCGTCCTCGCCGAAGGAGCCGATCCCCACGAACGACCAGTCGATGACCGCGGTCGTGCCGGCGCCGCCGTCGAAGAGGTTGGCGGGATGGAGGTCGAGGTGGCACACGGTGGCTGGCACGTGAGCCAACACGTCGAGGAAACGTGACCGATCCGCGCTCATGGCCTGGAGGCGGTCGACTGGCGGGTCGGGGAACCACTCGACCAGCAAGGGGTCGCCCCAGACGGCTGGATCCGAGGGAAGGGTCAGCTTGCGGAGCGGCTGCGCGAGGTAGCTGTACAGCCAACCGCGGCTCAGCCAGGGATGGTCGGGCAGGGCTCGCCCGGCGGCGAACTCGCCCTGCGCTTGGCCGAGGTGCCTCGCCGCCAGTCGATAGCGGTCGATCGGCCACCTCGGCGCCGCCTCACCCGCCAGGTCCTCGAGCCATAGGGCCACGCTGCCGTCGGCGCGGTCGGCGATCAGCTCGCAGCGCGGCGCCCGGAGCCCGCCCCCGAGGCCGCCGAGCAGTCCCGATCGGTACGCCTCGGCCTCGCGCCGCCAGTAGTACCAGTGGGTCACGTCGACGCCCGAGCGCCAGTTCTCGCTGCCGCCCTCGGGCGCATGGGCCAGGACCTTCACCACGGCGGACCGGTGCCCCACCCGGACCCGCCACAGCCCCGCGGTCGCGGAGGCAACGGCCGTGTGGGCCAGTGGCTCAACCACAGCCGGACTCTCGGCAAGCGCCGCATCTCCGAACACGGCCCCGATTTCGTCGGCCGGCAGATCGCCGGGACGTGTCACCGATCTAGAGGGCCAGGAGCGATCGCCAGTCGGCGCGATGCTTCTCGGCGACCTCGTCGGGGGTGAGCCGCAGGACGTCGTCGGGGACCAGATCGACGATGCGGCGCTGCTCGGCGTAGTGGTGCGGGTTGGCCACCTCGGCGAACAGCGGCTGGCGGTAGGCGATCAGATCGGGCGGCGCGTCGCCCAGGAATCCCCAGATGGTCAATGCCACGGTGAGGTCGTGGACCACCGGTGCCCGTCCGAACAGCGACGCCCGCTTCAGGGCCACGCCGATGCACCCCACCAGCGCGTCGTGCTCGGTCTCGTCGTGTGCGAGCTGGAGCTGCCCCTCGAACCGCCGGGCCAGCACGTACACGTAGCCCTGGTCGGGACCGGGAGCCCCGAGCCGATCGCCCGTGGGTTGGTGCCACGGCTCGTCGCCCGGCCGGACCGGCCGCCATGACTCGGGGCGGCGCGGCGGCGACTCGTAGATCCGCACGTGCCGGATCGCCGGCTCGGGAACGTACTCGGGGGCGGCCACGAGCCGAACGTTACTGGCTGCGTGGACTCAAACGGCCGGGTCGCCGGCGTGGAACAGGCCGTAGACCAGCGAATCCACCAACGCCTGCCACGAGGCCTCGATGACGTTCTCGCTGACGCCGATCGTCGACCACGTCCGGTCGCCGTCGGCCGAGTCGATGAGCACCCGCACCACGGCGCCCGTGGCGGCCGCGCCCTCGAGCACGCGCACCTTGAAGTCGGTCAGGTGGATCCGGTCGAGCTGGGGGTAGCGCTCGGTGAGCACCGACCGCAGCGCCTCGTCGAGCGCGTTGACCGGTCCGTTGCCCTCGCCCACCGCCACCAGGCGCTCGTCGCCCACCCACAGCTTGACGGTGGCCTCGGTGTCGATCATCGACTCGCCGTCCTCGATGGGGACGCCGCCCCGTACGGCGTTGCGGTGATAGGTCGTGACCCGGTAGCCCTCGAGCTGGAAGTAGGGCTGCCGCCAGCCCGTGGCTTCACGCATGAGCAGCTCGAGCGAGGCGTCCGCAGCCTCGAACTGGTAGCCGTCGGCCTCGAGGTGCTTGAGCCGTTCGGACAGCTCGGTCGCGCCCCGCCCGTCGAGGTCGACGCCGAACTCCTTGGCCTTGAGCGCCATGCCCGAGCGCCCACCGAGGTCGGACACCAGCACCCGCGTGTGGTTGCCCACCAGCGCCGGATCGACGTGCTCGTAGCTGGCGCCGCCGACCTTGCCCAGCGCCGAGGTGTGCAGCCCGCCCTTGTGGGCGAACGCCGAGGCGCCCACGTACGGGTCAGCGGCGTGGGGTGGCAGGTTGACGAGCTCGGCCACGTGCCGCGACACCGCCGTCAGGCGGTCGAGCCGCCCGTCGGGCAGGCAGCGCACCCCCATCTTGAGCTCCAGGTTGGGGATGCAGGTCATGAGGTTGGCGTTGCCGGTCCGCTCGCCGTAGCCGTTGACCGTCCCCTGCAGCTGGCTCGCACCAGCCACCACCGCCGCCACCGAGTTGGCCTCGGCGCAGCCGCTGTCGTTCTGCGTGTGGATGCCGATCTGGGGGCCGGTGGGATCGGCGCCGAAGTAGCCGACGACCTCCCCGACGATCCGCTGCACCTCGTGGGGCAGCGAGCCGCCGTTGGTGTCGCACAGCACGAGGACCTCGGCGCCCTCGGTGGCCGCCGCCTCCAGCACCCGCAACCCGTACTCGGGATTGGCCTTGTAGCCGTCGAAGAAGTGCTCGGCGTCGAAGAACACCCGCAGCCCCTGGGCCCGCAGGAACCGCACCGACTCGCCGACCATGGCCACCCCCTCGTCGAGGCTGGTGCCGAGGGCCTCGGTGACGTGGAAGTCCCAGCTCTTTCCGACGATGCACGCGGTCGACACGCCGCTCTCGACCAACGCGAGCAGGGTCGGGTCGCTGTCCACCTTCCCGGCCGGCCGCCGGGTCGACCCGAACGCCACCAGCGTGGCGCTGTCGAGGTGCAGGTCCCGGGGCGCACGGCGAAAGAACTCGGCGTCGCGGGGGTTGGCCTGGGGATAGCCCCCCTCGATCCAGCGGACCCCGAGCCAGTCGAGCTGCTCGGCCACCCGCAGCTTGTCGTCGACCGACAGCGAGATCCCCTCGAACTGGGCCCCGTCCCGCAACGTGGTGTCGAAGATGTCAACGGCCGTGGGCGTGGCCGCCGCGGTCACGTCAGTGGACATGCTCGACCCAGTCCTTGTACCGGTCGACCTGGCCGCGCACTACCTTGCCGTACTCCTCGCCGATGGCCAGCGTCATGGGGCCCGGGCACGGCAGCTGGCGATCGTCAACCGAGAGGACCGACGACACCTCGGCCGCGGTCCCGCACACGAACATCTCCTCGGCGATGTAGAGGTCGCTGCGTGACAGTTCGCCGAGCGCGACGTCGAAGCCGAGGTCGCGGGCGATGGCCATCACGGTGGATTGGGTGATGCCCTCGAGCGCACCGGCCGACAGCGGGGGGCTTATGAGCTTGCCGTGGCGGGCGACGAAGACGTTTTCGCCGGTGCACTCGGACACGAGGCCGGCCCGGTTGAGCAGGATGGCCTCGTCGTAGCCGGCCTTGAGCGCCTCGACCTTGGCCAGCGAGCTGTTCACGTAGTTGCCGGTGGTCTTCGCAGCCGGCGGCATGCTGTTGTGGTCGGGGCGGGCCCACGTCGAGATCTTCATGCGCACACCCTTGGTCAGGGCGTCGTCACCCAGGTAGGCACCCCACGGCCAGCACGCCACGGCCACGTCGACCGAACAGGGCAGCGTGTTGAGGCCCATCTCGCCGTAGCCGTAGTAGGCGATAGGGCGGACGTAGCAGGAGGACAGGCCGGTGGACCGCACCGTGTCCTTGACCGCCTGCACCATCTCGTCGACCGAGTAGGGCAAGGGCATCATCAGGATGCGCGCCGACTGGTCGAAGCGCCGCATGTGGTCGGTGAGCCGGAACACTGCGGGACCGTCGTCTGTCTCGTAGGCGCGGATGCCCTCGAAGACGCCCATGCCGTAGTGGAGCGAGTGCGTGAGGATGTGGATCTTGGCGTCGTCCCACGGGATCAGCTCGCCGTTGAACCAGATCTTCTCGGTGGGCGTGATGGGCATGGGTGGGTCTCCTCGTGAACGGATGTGAGTAGTCAGACCCGGGAGGCGATGGCGTCGCCGATCTCGGGCGTTGTGCCGGTGAGCGCCGACGGGTCGGCGCAGGCCTTGCGGATTCGGGCGGCGGCGTCGGCCTCGTCCAGGAAGTCGAGCATCATGGCCGCCGACAGCACGGCGGCGGTGGGGTTCGCCCTCGCCTGCCCGGCGATGTCGGGCGCCGAGCCGTGCACGGGCTCGAACATCGACGGACCGGTGCGGGCCGGGTTGAGGTTGCCGGAGGCGGCGAAGCCGATGCCGCCCGACACCGCCCCGCCGAGGTCGGTGAGGATGTCGCCGAACAGGTTGTCGGTGACGATCACGTCGTAGCGCTGCGGGTCCTGCACGAAGTAGATGCAGGCGGCGTCCACGTGGTTGTAGGCGGTGCCGACGTCCGGATGCTCGGCGGCCACGTCGTCGAACGCCCGCTGCCAGAGGTCCCCGGCGAAGGTGAGCACGTTGGTCTTGTGGACCAGGGTCACGTGCTTGCGGCTGCGCTGGGTGGCCAGCTCGAAGGCGTAGCGGACGCAGCGCTCGACCCCCATGCGGGTGTTCACCGAGCCCTGGGTGGCCACCTCGTGGGTCGTGCCCTTGCGCAGGACGCCACCCTCGCCGACATAGGGGCCCTCGGTGTTCTCGCGGATGACGACCATGTCGATGCCACGGCCCGTGTCGAGGAACGGCCGCTGGTTGACGTAGAGGTCGAGGTCGAACCGCATCTTGAGCAGCAGTCCCCGCTCGATGACGCCCGGGGGCACGCCGGGCGTGCCGACCGCGCCGAGCAGCAGCGCGTCCAGCCCCCGCCACTCCTCGAGCACGCTGTCCGGCAGGATCGTGCCGTCCCGCAGGTAGCGGGCGCCGCCCAGGTCGTAATCCACGGTGTCCAAGGCGACTCCGGTGGCCCGGACGACTTTGAGTGCCTCCGCGACGACCTCGGGGCCGATGCCGTCCCCGCCGATGACTCCGATCCTGTGGGTCAACTTGTCTCCAATGGTCTGTTGGCCTGTGATCCGGGCCGACAAATGACAAACCGCCCACCGAGGTGGACGGTCAGGAGCGCACGTCGAGGGGCCGACGTGCGCTACACGATGATGATTACCGAGGCGGCAGGGTCGCCGGACATCGCCGGTCAGTGTTCACCGTGGCGGCGCGCGGCGTCAACCGGGATGCGTTGGCCGGCCTCCGCGAAATCTCTAGCCTGATACGCCTATGGCACAGACCCACCACCTCTCGCAGGCTACCTACGACCGCCTCCAAGCGGAGTACGACGACCTGACGACGCGCGGCCGGGTCGAGATCGCTCGCAAGATCGAGGCGGCCCGGGAGCTCGGCGACCTCTCGGAGAACGGCGACTACCACGCCGCCAAGGAGGAGCAGGGCAAGATGGAGGGCCGCATCCGCCAGCTCGCCACCATGCTCGAGAACGCCGAGATCGTCCAGGGCGCCAACGGCGAGCACGTGTCGCACGGGTCGGTCGTCGCCATTCGCTACGCGGGCGACGACGAGGTCGAGCGCTACCTGATCGGTTCGATCGAGGAGCGCCACGACGACCTCGAGGTCATCAGCCCGTCGTCGCCGCTGGGCGAGGCCCTCATCGGGTCGGCACCGGGCGATTCGGTGACGTTCACCGCCCCCACCGGCGCCGAGCTGCAGGTCGAAGTCGTCGCGGTCGATTGAGGGTCGATTCCGCGGATCAATTCCACCAGCAGACGCTGGGATTCAGGCTGCCTCGCAGCCGGCGGAATCGACCCTCACCAGCCCTCAGACCACTCGCGCAGCGTCCCCTTGTCGTCCTCGTAGACGAAGCCGCGCACGTTCTTGTGGGGGATGAACGGGCTGGCCTGGATGCGGGCGATCGACTGTCGGACGTCGTCATCGACGTCGGGGAACGCCTCGAGGGCGAACGGTGGACGGATGCCGGTGTCGGCGGCGATCTGGTCCTTCACGTCGTCGTCTCGGAAGGTGAGCATGCCGCAGTCGGTGTGGTGGATCAGGATGATCTCGGTGGTGCCCAGCAGGCGCTGCGAGATCGCCAGCGAGCGGATCACGTCGTCGGTGGCCACGCCGCCGGCGTTGCGGATCACGTGGCCGTCGCCCAGGCCCAGGCCGAGAACCGCCTGCGGGTTGAGGCGGGCGTCCATGCAGGCCACCACGGCGACGTGCGTGGCGGGTGGCATCGGCAGCGAGCCCTGGTCGAACGTCTCGGCGTAGCGCCGGGCGTTGTGCAGCAGGTCGTCGGTGACGGTCATCGGCGCGTCCCTCGGTGAGTCGGTTCCACGTCCGACCGTAAGCCGGTAACCCTGACCCATCAAGTCGGGTTTAGGCAGGCGGCGCCGGGAGGTAGGTGCTCGGGTCAGCCGCGAACGCCCGGAGGCAGCCCGTGCCGCAGAACCAGTAGCGCTTGCCGGCGTGGTCCAGGTGCAGCGCCGCGTCGTCGGCGACCACGGTCATGCCGCAGACCAGGTCGGTGGCCACCTCGGGCCGGCCGGCGGGCTCCGCCGTCGGGGCGGCCGTCGGAGCAGTCGCCGCGCCCGCCGCGCCGGACGGTCTCGGGCGCAGGGCCACGATCTCGGCCAGGATCGACAGGGCCACCTCGCGCGGCGTACGGGCGCCGATGTCGAGGCCGGCGGGCGTGTGCACGGCGGCCCGCTGGGCGTCGTCGAGGTCGAGGGTGGCGACCACCGCCTCCCCCCGCTTACGGCTGGCCACCAGGCCCACGTACGGCACGCCCGCGCGCACGGCCGCCTCCAGCATCGGCTCCTCGTCCCGCCCGTGGGAGGCCACGACCACCGCGGCCGGATTGCCGGCCGATTTCCCGGCATCGCCTTCCAAAACCTCGAAGCCGACCCGTTCGGCCAGCGCCGCCAGGGCGGCGGCGATCGGCGATTCGCCGTGGATGGCGATGGTGGGCGCCGGGACGACCGGCTCGAGGAAGACCTCCAGCGTGCCGCCGGACAGGCAGGGGTTGACGACCGTGAGCGTGCCCTCCGACTCGCCGGACTCAGGGGACCCGTCAGCTGCGTCGCCCGAGGGCGAGATGCGCAGCAGCAGCGACTCGCCCGAGTCGAGGAGCGACAGGCACTGCGCCCGCACCGTCGACTCGGCGCACACGCCCCCGACGAATCCCTCGATCGTGCCATCCGGCAGCACCACCGCCTCGTCGCCCGGCTTGGCGGACGTCGGCCGCTCGGCCCGCACCACCCGGGCGTGCACGAACGGCACCCGATCCCCCCGCAGCTCGGCGGCCCGGGCCTGGACGTCGACGTTCACGCCATCAGGTGATCGCGAGATCCGTGCGCGCCGGCCGCCCCTGCATCGCCAGCCACACCTGCGCCGGGGTGAGCGGCATGTCGGCGTGGCGCACGCCGAACGGCTCGAGCGCGTCGACCACGGCGTTGACCACCGCGGCCGGCGACCCGACGGTGGCCGACTCCCCCACGCCCTTGCACCCCAAGGGATGGTGGGGGGACGGCGTGACCGTCTCGCCCAGCTCCCACGTCGGGCACTCCACCGCCGTGGGCAGCAGGTAGTCCATGAACGAGCCGCCGACGCAGTTGCCGTCCTCGTCGAACGCGATCGCCTCCATGAGGGCCATGCCGATGCCGTCGGCCAGCCCGCCGTGGATCTGCCCCTCCACGATCATCGGGTTGATGCGGGGCCCGCAGTCGTCCACCGCCACGAACCGCCGCACCTTCACCTGGCCGGTGCCGGCGTCGACGTCCACCACGCACACGTAGGCCCCGAACGGGTAGGTCAGGTTGGGCGGGTTGTAGACGGCGGTGGCGTCGAGATGGCCCTCGACCCCCTCGGGCAGCTCCAGGTTGCTGTGCGCCAGCAGCGCCACCTCCTGGATCGTCTTGCCGTGCGTCGGGTCGCCCCGCACGTGCCAGGTGCCGTGCTCCCACTCGAGGTCGGACGGGTCGCACTCCAGCGCCGCGGCGGTGATCACCCGGGCCTTGTCCCTCACCCGCTGGGCCACGACCGCGGCGGCCGCCCCGGACACCGGTGTGGACCGCGACCCGTAGGTGCCGAGGCCGAACGGGGTCTGGTCGGTGTCGCCGTGGACCACCTCGATGTCCTCGGGCGGGATACCGAGCTGACTGGACACGATCTGGGCGAAGGTCGTCTCGTGGCCCTGCCCCTGGGTCTGCACGCTCAGCCGCACCACCGCCTTGCCGGTGGGATGCACCCGCAGCTCGCAGCCGTCGGCCATGCCCAAGCCGAGGATGTCCATGTGCTTGCGCGGCCCGGCGCCCACGCCCTCGGTGAAGAAGCTGATGCCGATGCCCATCAGCTCGCCCCGGTCCCGCTTCTCTGCCTGCTCCCGGAGGAGCTCGTCGTAGCCGACCATGTCGAGCGCCAGCTGCAGCGCCCGCGGATAGTCGCCGGAGTCGTACTCCCAGCCCGTCTGGGTGGTGTACGGGAACTGCTCGGGGCGCAACAGGTTGCGCATGCGCAGCTCGGCCGGGTCCACCCCCAGCTCGTCGGCGAGCACGTCGACGATCCGCTCGACCAGGTACACCGCCTCGGTGATACGGAACGAGCAGGCGTAGGCCACGCCCCCGGGCGCCTTGTTGGTGTAGACGCCGGTGACCTTGCAGTGCGCGGCCTGGAGGTCGTAGCTGCCGGTGAAGATGTTGAAGAACCCGGCCGGGTACTTGGTCGGCTGGGCCGTGCCGTTGAAGGCGCCGTGGTCGGCGATGACGTCGACCCGGAGGCCCAGGATCTTGCCGTCGCTCGTGGCGGCGATCTCGCCGTGCATGTGGTAGTCGCGGGCGAACCCGGTGGACATCAGGTTCTCGGACCGGTCCTCCACCCACTTCACCGGCTTGCCGGTGACGATCGAGCCCACGACCGCCAGCACGTAGCCCGGGTAGATGGGGACCTTGTTGCCGAAGCCGCCGCCGATGTCGGGCGAGATCACCTGGATCTTGTGCTCCGGCAGCCCCGCCACCAGCGCGTACACGGTGCGATGGGCATGCGGCGCCTGGCTGGTGATCCAGGCCGTGAGCTTGCCCGTCACGGGGTCGAGGTGGGCCACCGAGCCGCACGTCTCCAGCGGCGCCGGGTGCGAGCGGGGGTAGATCATGTCCTGGCTGACCACCACGTCGGCGCCGGCGAAGACCTGATCGCAGCGGGCGGCGTCGCCCGATTCCCAGTCGAAGATGTGGTTGTCGGCCTTGCCCTCGATGTCGTCACGGATGACGGGCGCGCCGTCGTCGAGAGCCCGGCGGGCGTCGATCACGGGGTCGAGCGGCTCGTAGGCGACGTCGATGAGCTCGAGCGCGTCGCGGGCCGCGTAGCGGTCCTCGGCGACGACGAACGCCACCTCCTGACCCTGGAACCGGACCTTGTCGGTGGCCAGCACGGCCTGGACGTCCTGCGACAGCGTCGGCATCCACGCCAGGTTCAGGCCCTCGAGCGTGGCACCGGTGATGACCGCCTTGACCTTGGGGTGGGCCTCGGCGGCGGACGTGTCGATGGAGGCGATGCGGGCGTGAGCGTAAGGGCTACGGAGGATGGCGGCGTGCAGCATCCCCGGGAGCTGGACGTCGTCGATGTAGTTGCCCTTGCCCCGCAGGAAGCGGGCGTCCTCCTTGCGGAGCATGCGCCCGAACCCGATGGGGTTGCCGGCGTCGCTGACCGGCGTCGCCGCGGCGGGGGCTCCGCCGGCGGCTTCTGTCGCAGTCATGTGGAGGCTCCTTCCGTGACCGTGTTGCCCGGCGCCGCACTGTCGTCGGCGCCGGGCTCCACGGCCTCCCCCGATCCGGGACCTTCAGGATGATCTGCCGCCCAGCGAATCGCCCGTACCACGTTCTCGTAGCCGGTGCAGCGGCAAAACTGCCCTGAGATCGCTTCCCGTATATCGGCCTCGGTGGGTTGGGGGTCGTGGTCGAGCAACCAGCGGGCGGTCATCAGCATCCCAGGCGTGCAGAAGCCGCACTGCAGCCCGTGGCACTGCATGAACCCGTGCTGGATGGGGTCGAGCTCGCCGTCACGCTCGAGATCCTCGACCGTGCGGATCGTCCGCCCCCCGGCCATGGCCGCGAGCACGGTGCAGCTCTTGACCGGCTCCCCGTCCATCCACAGCACGCAGGTCCCGCAGTTCGACGTGTCGCAGCCCCAGTGCGTGCCGGTCAGGCCCAGGTGGTCGCGCACGAAGTGCACGAGCAGCAGGCGGGGCTCGATGTCGCGCGTGACCTCCTCGCCGTTGACGGTCATCGTCACCTGCATGGGACAGACCCCCCGCTCCTGGCCTTCGGCCGGGCCGCTCGGGCCCCGTTCGCTGCGCTCACTCAGCTCCCCCTCCAGTGGATTCCCCCCGGGCCCGCTCCACCGACCGGCGCAGCGCCCGCAGCGTGAGCTCCCGCGCCAGGTGGCGCTTGTAGTCCACCGGCCCGCGCTGGTCGGCGGACGGATCGCACTCTTCGGCCGCGGCGTCGGCCGCCGCCGCCATGTTGTCCTCGGTGGCGGCCTGGCCGCGCAGCCTGTCCTCGGCCGCCGGCGCGCAGAAGTGCGGGGCGCCCAGGGCGGTCAGCCCGATGCCGACGTCGGTCACCGTGTCGCCGTCGAGGGTGACGAAGGCGCCCGCGGCGGCGATGGGCCAGTCCCCGACTCGCCGCTCGATCTTCTCGTAGGCGCTGCCCGCGCCGGGGCGGATCGGCACCCGGATCTCCGTGAGGATCTCGGCCGGTTCCAGCACCGTCTCGTACGGGCCGCTGTGGAACTCCCTCGCCGACACGGTGCGCGCTCCCCCGGTCGAGCGGATGACCATCTCGGCCCGGAGCGCGGCCCCCACGGCCGCCAAGTCCTCGGACGGGTCGGCCTGGCAGAACGAGCCGCCGATCGTGCCCCGGTTGCGCACGATGGGGTCGGCGATCACCCGCTCGGCGTCGTGGAAGATCGCGTAGTGCTCGCCCAGCACCGGCGACGCCAACAGCTCGGCGTGGCGGGTCATGCCACCGATCACGATGGCCTCGCCCTCGAGCCGGATGTACGCCAGGTCGGTCAGGTCGTTGATGTCGACCAGCACCTCGGGTCGCGCCAGGCGCAGCTTCATCATGGGCAGGAGGCTGTGGCCGCCCGCGAGGAGGCGGGCCTCGGGTCCGTGGCGCTCGAGCAGCATCAGTGCATCGTCGACGCTGCCAGCGCGTTCGTACTCGAACGGCGCAGGCGTCTGCATCCTCCACCTCCTCGCGGCAGCCTGCGGCCCGCGCCCCCGGGCCGCCGAGCGAGTGTGGGTCCCTCCCCGGACCGTGTCCAGAGCCGCCTAACCGAACGCTTATCTCGGATGTCATGGGCGCTACGGTTCGCGCGTGACCCTGTCTCCTCGGGGGCTGCGCCCCCGGACCCCATCGCCACCCGGCTCCCTAGCGGTCGCTCGGTCGGCCGGTCAGGAGCTGCGCTCATGACCCTCACCCAGCTCGAGGCGTTCGTGCTCGTGGCCCGCCTCGGATCGGTCAAGGCCGCCGCCCGGGTGCTCGGCGTCAGCGAGCCGGCGGTGTCCGGAGCGCTGGCGGCGCTGCGGCAGCACCTGGGCGATCCGTTGGTCGTGCGCACGCAAGGCGGCATGGACCTGACGTCCGGCGGCCAGCGCCTGGTCCCCATCGCCTCCCAGATGGTGAACCTGGCCGTCGAAGCAGAGGACGCCATCCGCCGGGCTCAGGGCGCTCCCGAGCTCTTGCGGGTGGTCGCCACCAGCACCGTGGCCGAGTACGTGGCCCGGCCGCTGCTCAACGCCTTCACCGCGCGCCACGGGCCGGTGGAGGCGACGCTAGGGGTCACGACGGCCACCGAGATGCCGGCGCTGCTGCTCGAGCGGCTGGCCGACGTGGGACTGGGGCCGCGCCTGTCCGACCTCGAGGCCGGACCGATGATGCGCTACCGCCTGGTCGTGGTGACCGGGAGGCGGCACGCGCTGGCCCGGTCCCCGCATGTCGGGCTGCCGTCGCTCGCCGGCCAGGACTGGCTGGTCGACGCCAGCGGGGCCGATCCCGCCACCGAGATAGGCATGCTGCTCGCCCGGCTGCGGGTGCCCGAATCCCGGATCCGGGTGTTCCCCAGCTTGGGGGCCGCATGGGCGGCGGCGGCGGACGGCGAGGGCGTCGCGCCGGGCGTCGCCCACCTGGTGGCGAGCGACGTCGAGCGGGGCCGGCTGGTGGTGCTGCCGGTGGAGGGCACGCCGCTCGACCTGCTGTGGCATGTCAACACCGTGGGCGCCGACCGGCGCTCGCCGATGGCCACCAAGCTGCGGCGGTTCCTCGACACCCCGCACGCCATGCAGGCCATGCACCGGGCCGACGGCAGCATCCCCGTGTCCCGCTTCAGGCCGCCCGTCTACGTGACGCTCTGGAGCTGACGCATTTCGAGGGGGGAGGGAAACCCTCCCCCCTCGACCTCCCCCCACCTCTTGGGCCGCCGCCTGTCGGCGGCGTCGACCTCCTGTCGCTCGACCGGCAAAGCACGGATCGAGCGACGGCGGGGGGCTCCGGCGGAAGCCTCCGCCCCCCACACCCCCCGCCGCGGCGTCCACCGGATGCGCTAGTACATGGAGCCATGCGGGTTCCGTTGACGATCGCCGATCACCTCGAGCGCGCGGCGCTCGTCTATCCCGAGCGCGTCGGCGTGGTGGACGAGCCCGACCAGCCGGCGGCGTCGTGGGGCTCGCTGACCTACCGGCGCGTCGCCGAGCTGGCCCGGGCCCAGGCCGCCGGGCTCGACGGCCTCGGTGTCGGCCGGGGCGAGCGGGTGGCAATCGTGTCGCACAACGCCGCCCGGCTGCTGGTGTCGTTCTTCGGCGTGAGCGCGTGGGGGCGGGTGCTAGTCCCGGTCAACTTCCGCCTCAACGCCGACGAGGTCGGCTACATCGTCGAGCACTCGGGCGCCTCGGTGCTGCTGGTCGATCCCGAGCTCGACGTGGCGCTGGCGGGCATCGACTGCAAGCACCGCTTCGTGCTCGGTGCCGAGACAGACGCCTCTGTGTGGCCAACCGACGCCGCCGACCCCGAGCCGTGGGACGAGCCCGACGAGGACGCCACCGCCACAATCAACTACACCAGCGGCACCACCGCCCGGCCCAAGGGCGTGCAGCTCACCCACCGCAACCTGTGGGTCAACGCCGCCGTGTTCGGCTGGCAGACCGGCGTGAGCGACCGCGACGTCTACCTGCACACCCTGCCGATGTTCCACTGCAACGGCTGGGGCATGCCGTTCGCGCTGGCGGGCATGGGCGCTGGCCAGGTGGTGCTGCGCAAGGTGGACGGCGCCGAGATCCTGCGCCGCATCGAGCAACACGGCGTGACGCTGCTGTGCGGGGCGCCGGCGGTGGTCGCCGCCATCCTCGATGCCGCCGAGCGCTGGGACGGCGAGGTGCCGGGCCGCGACCGGGTTCGCATGGTGGTGGCGGGCGCGCCGCCCCCGACCCGCACGATCGAGCGGATGGAGACCGAGCTCGGTTGGGAGTTCATCCAGATCTACGGCCTCACCGAGACGTCGCCGCTGCTCACCATGAACCGGCGTCGGGCCGAGTGGGACGACCTGTCCCCCGCCGAGCGCGCGACACGGCTCGTGCGGGCCGGTGCGCCGACGCTCGGCGTGCGCCTGCGGACCAGCGACGACGGTGAGGTGCTGGCCCGCTCGAACGTCGTGCTCGACGGCTACTGGAACCAACCCGACGCGACGGCGGACGCCCTGGCCGACGGCTGGTTCCACACCGGTGACGGCGGCGACATGGAGGACGGCTACGTCGCCATCTCCGACCGCAAGAAGGACGTGATCATCTCGGGCGGCGAGAACGTGTCGTCGATCGAGGTCGAGGACGTGCTGCACTCCCATCCCGCCGTGGCGGAGGTGGCGGTGATCGGCGTCCCCGACGAACGCTGGGGCGAGACGGTGAAGGCTCTGGTGGTGCTGGCCGTCGGCGTGGACGCCGATGAACCGGCGCTGATCGCGCACTGCCGCGATCGCCTGGCCCACTTCAAGTGCCCGACCTCGGTGGAGATCCGCGACACGCTCCCCCGCACCGCCACCGGCAAGCTCCAGAAGTTCAAGCTGCGCGCCCCGTATTGGGAGGGCCGCCAGCGCCAGGTCAACTAGAAGATTGCGCGGATAGGTCACGTCTGCTCGTCCTCGGCGGCTGCGCCGCCGAGAGCCAACCACCTAGGATCCCGCTCTTGGCGCCTTCGGCGCCGGGCCGCTCGGGCCACGACGCGTATCCTCCGCTCCCACGGCCGCTCGGGCCGGGGCCTCGCCTATCGGCTCGGCCTCTGGGAAGGGGTTCCAGCGAAGGGAGAGCACCATGCCGTTGTTCCTCGTCGAGCGGAACTTCGCGGAGGAGCTGGAGCTCGGAGCCGACGACGTCCTCGGCATCCAGGCCGTCAACGACGACGTCGGCGTGCGCTGGGTCTACTCGTTCCTCAGCGCCGACAAGCGCAAGACGTACTGCCTGTACGAGGCGCCGACCGAGGAGGCCATCCGCGAGGCGGCACGCCGCAACGGGATCCCGGCCGACGCGATCGTTGCCGTCGACGAGCTCCACCCGGAACGAATCGTCGCCGGCGCCGATCGCACCTGACCTGTCGATCCAGCGAGTCCTATCCAGCGACCAGGCCACGGCGCATCGCCCACGTCGCCGCTTCGGTGCGATTGGCACATCCCGTCTTGAGCAGGATCGAGCGCACGTGGTTGGCCGCGGTGTGCTGGCTGATGTGGAGCCGGCTGCCGATCTCACGGTTGCTGCGCCCCTCGACCAGGTGGTGCAACACCGCGACCTCGCGGGCCGTGAGGCTGACCGTCGGCCCCCCGTCACCCCTGCTGTCGTTGCCCGGCCCCGTGACCGGCGCAGTCGCCGCCCGGTCGAGGGCGTCGGTGGCGTCGGCCAGCAGACGCGCCATGCCCAGTCGGCGAGCCGTCTCGACGGCCGACTGGAGGAGCGCCCGGCCACGGTCGACATCGCCCGGACGCCCGCGGCCGGCGAGGAACCCCCCGTAGGCGACCTGGCTGTGGGCGAGCCAGACCGGCATGCCGGCCCGGCCGTCGAGCCGCAGCGCGGCCTCGAAGTGGGTTTCGGCATCGCGCGGGCGGCCGAGCAGGGCCGCCAACGAACCGAGGTGCCGGTCGACCGAACCGTACGCAGCGAGGAGGTTGCCCACCTGCACGACGAGGTTGCGGTACGGCACGAGCTCCCGGTAGACGGCATCCCCCGCATCGTGATCGGCCACGGCGACGGCGGCATCGGCCAGGTAGCTGAGCGAGGTGCAGTAGAGGGAGTCGCGGGGAACGGCGAGCAGGCCGTCGGCCACCAGGTAGCGCAGCTCACGCGCCGCGTCGTCGGTGCGTCCGAGCTCGGCGTAGAGCACGGCCAGGGCGGGCCGCCAGGTCGCGCCCTCCCGCCCCAGGCGGGCGACGGCCTCGACGAGCGGTCGGGCCTCACCGAGGCGTCCCTGCTCGCGACGGATGGTGAAGAGCTGGACGCCGTAACCACCGGCCGCGTCGTTGCCCGACAGGAACCCCGATAGGGTGTTCGCCTCCTCGGCCATCGCCTCGGCCTTGGCGAGGCGACCGTCGCCCATCGCCAGTAGCGAGTGGAGCTGCAGGTCGAGCACCCGGAACAACGGTTGGCCCGACGCCAGGGCGAGCGCCCGGTGCCGGGGCGCCAGCTCGCGCACCTCGTCGAGCTCACCGAGCGTGATCAGCCCGTACAGCAGCTTGTCGAGCGCCGCGTGCTCCCACACGTCGCCCGTGCCGCGTGCCCGCGCCTCCAGCTCCCGCGCGATCGCCACCTGGTGGTCGATGGTGGCGGGCACCCAGGGCACGAACAGCACGGCCGACATGGCCTCCCGCAGGGCGGCGAAGTCGTCGAGCTCGCGGGCGGCGGCCAGGGCGGCGTCGGTGAGGACACGGGCCTCCTCAGCCCGGCCGGACAGGGCGAGCGAGCGGCCGAGCGCGGCACGGACCCGCACCTCGATCGCCTCGTCGTCAACCAGCGGCAGCGCCTGACGGAGGAGGTGCTCGGAGGTGCCACCGTGGAGCGCGGCCCGCCAGTTGGCGTCCTCGTGGGCCAGCGCCGCGGCCACGACCTGCGCCGGCTCGCCGCACCCGACGGCGAGCGCGTGCGCTTCCAGGCAGCGAGCCTGGGCGGCGGTCACGTCGCCGGCCCGCATGTGGGCGTCGGCCAGCTCGAGCAGGAGCTCGCACCGCGCCGGTGCCGACCCGACGAGTCCGAGGACCGCCTCCAGGTGCTGGGCCGCGTCGTCGTAGGCGACGGCCCGCACGGCGGCTGCCGCTGCCCGCCGGGCGGCGGCCACGACCTCATCGGAATCGGCCAAGGGGACGGCGGCCACCAAGTGGTGCGCGACCTGGCTCACGGACCGGTCGCCGCGCACGCGCTCGAGCGCGCGGGCGACGTCGAGGTGCATGCCACGCTTCGATGCCGAGGACAGGTTGTCTACCACCGAGCGCTGGACGAGGCCGTGGGCGAAGCGATGCTCCCCGCCACCCGTCTCGGTGACGAGCCCGGCGCGCACGGCCGGATCGAGCGCTTCGAGCACAGTGCGCGGTTCGGCCTGCACAGCCTCGGACATCACGTCGGCGGTGAACTGCGTGCCGATGACCGCCGCCACCTCCAGCAGCCTCCGGGTGCCGTCGGGGAGCCGGCCGAGCCGCGCGTCGACCACCTCGCGCACCCCCTCCGGGCTGGCGACCTCGTGGAGGGGCCGGGCGATCCGCCAGCGACCGGCGCGGCGGGCCAGGTGGCCCGTGTCGACGAGCTGGCGCCACAGCTCACCGAGCAGGAAGGCGTTGCCGCCCGTCTGGGCGTCGAGCACGTCGACGACGGCGTCGAGCGTCGGGTCGGTCTCCTGGCCGGCGGCGCCGGCCACGAAGCGTCGGATCCCGTCGCGGTCGAACCCGGCCAGGGCGACCCGGCTGACACCGGGGTGCCGGCGGAGGTCGGGTAGCGCCTCCCGCAGGGCGTCGCCCACCTCCGCCGACGTCGACCGGTAGGAGCCGACGATGGCCACGCCGTTGGCCGGGCTGGCTCGGATCAGGTGGTCGAGGAGCTGGATCGTCGGGCGGCCGGCCCACTGCAGGTCGTCGAGCACCAGCAGCAACGGCCGCTGGGCTGCGACCTGGTCGATCAGCGAGGTGACGGCACCGAACAGGCGGTACCGCTCGGTGGCCGAGTCGCTGGCATCGCCGCGAGCGGGCGCATCGACGATCGCCGCCAGCGACGGGGCGAGCCGCGCCAGCTCGACGGCGTGAACCTCCGCCAGGCGAGCCAGCTGATCGGCGCCGAAACCCCGCACCAGGTGCTCCAGCGCCTCGGCGAACGGCTGGTAGGGCGCGGCCGGGGCGTCGGAGCACCCGCCGTACAGCACCACGGCGCCCCCGTCATGGACCGACCGCGCGAACTCGCTGAGCAGCCGCGTCTTGCCCGTGCCGGCCTCACCACCGACGAGCACGACCTGACGGGCGCCGCTGCCCGCGGCCACCCAGGCGCGCTGAAGCACCGACCACGCCTCGTCGCGCGGCACGAAGGGGAATGGCGCCTCGAGGGACAGCAGCGCCGGGAGCGGGACCGCCACCCCCGGTGCCTCCAACGCCCCCGTGACCAGCGCCACGCACTCGGCGGTGCCGGCCACGCCGACGTCGCGCGGGCCGACGGGCGTCCACTGGTCGGCGCCTCGCGGCACGAGGCCGGGGACGGTGGCAGTCGCGAGCACCTGCTCCCGGTGCGCCCGGTCGGCCAGCGCGGCGGCGACGTCGACCGCGGGCCCGGCCCACGAGTCTCCGGTGGTCCACAGCTCGCCGACCGCGAGACCGACCGCGGCGCCGGACTGCGCCGCCCGGCGCGCCGCCGCGACCGCGTGGCTCACGGCCGCGTAGGCGAGCACGGTGCGCCCCCGCTCACGCGAGACCAACGCGCCTCCCGCCGTCTCCCACTCGTCGCCGCCGACCGCCGCGAGGGTCGTCGCGATGATCGCCCTCGGATCCGCCACCGCAGGCACTGTAGTCAATCCTGACCAGTGAGGCCTGCCCACGGCGGCCGGGCAGTAGTGCGCGTCCGGGTCATGTGGCGCCGACGGTGTCCCCCTACGGTCCCCGTCACCACGGACATCAACAAGCGCGGGAGAGAAGCGATGACCACGATCGAGCACGGCAAGGACCTGCTCACCGATGAGATGCTGCAGCGGTTCGACGAGCGGGCGGCGTCGTACGACCGGGAGAACCGCTTCTTCGATGAGGACTGGGCGGAGCTGCAGGCGAGCGGGTACCTGACCGGTCCGCTGCCCATCGAGATGGGTGGCAGCGGCCTCGGCCTCGCCGAGGTCAACCGCCTGCAGCGCCGCTTGGCCTACCACGCGGCGGCGACGGCCCTTGGCGTCAACATGCACGTCTACTGGGTCGGGCTGGCGGCCGACCTGCGGCGGATGGGAGTGCCCGGCGGTGACTGGATCCTCGCGGCGGCGGCCGACGGGCAGGTGCTCGCCGCCGGCCACGGCGAAACGGGCAACGACGTGCCGGTGCTGCTCTCGTCGGCCAAGGCCGAACGGGTCGACGGCGGCTGGGAGATCACGGCGCACAAGATCTTCGGCAGCCTGACCCCGGTCTGGACCTACCTGGGCGTCCACGCGATGGACACCTCGGACCCGGCGACGCCGCAGATCGTGCACGGCTTCCTCCACCGCGACGCGCCCAGGTACCACATCGAGGAGACCTGGGACGTGCTGGGCATGCGGGCCACCGCGTCGCACGACACGATCCTCGATCGGGCGTTCATCCCCGACGAGCACGTCGCGATGGTCTGCCCGGCGGGCTTCGCCGGCGCCGGCCCGTTCCACGTCGCGCTGTTCGCCTGGGCCCTGCTCGGGTTCGCCGCCGTGTACCTCGGGGTGGCCAGGCGGGCCTTCGACGAGGTGGTGCAGCAGCTCCCCCGGCGGACATCGGTGGCGCTGACCCGGTCGATGGCCTACCACCCCGAGGTGCAGCACATGGTGGCCGACATGCGCATCGCGCTCGAGGCGGCGGAGGCCCATCTCGACAAGCTGTGCGACGACTGGACCAACGGCGTCGACCACGGCATGGACTGGCCGGTGAAGATCCTCGCGGGCAAGCACGCGGTCGTCACGCAGGCGTGGTCGGTGGTCGACACCGCGCTCGACGTCAGTGGCGGCTCGGGCATCTTCAAGCGCACGCGGCTCGAGCAGCTCGTGCGCGAGTGCCGGTTGGGCCGCATCCACCCCGGCAACCCGATGTTCACGCACGAGGCGATCGGCAAGCTCAGCCTGGGAATCAGCCCCGACGAGCAACCCCGTTGGGGCTGAAGCCTTCGCGTTCTGTCAGCGCTCGCACGCGATGCGGCATGCGAGCGCTGACAGAAGGCTTCAAAACCACGCTGCGTCAGTCTGCGCCGCCCCGCTTGACGACCAAGGTGTGCGTCTGACCGGTCCACCGCCAGCTCATCAGGCGAGGCTGCGGGAGATGCGGGCGGCCGCCTGGGCCACCGCATCCCCGTAGCGGCGTCCGGGGGCACGGCTGGTGCGGTCGACCGGGCCACTGACGCTGACGGCCGCCACCACCCGACCCGACGGGTCCACGACCGGAGCGCTCACCGACGCCACCCCCGCCTGTCGTTCCTCCACGCTTTCGACCCAGGCCCGGGCACGGGCCCCCCGGTTGGCGCCGCCGCTGAACACCCGGCCAGCGGATCCCCGGTCCAGCGGCAGCCGGGCGCCGACCGGGACGATCGTTCGCAGCTCGTGGGGCGCCTCCAGCGACTCGACGCACACCCGGACGTCGCCGTCTCGCACGTAGAGCTGGACCGACTCGCCGGTCTGCTCCTGCAACCAGGCGAGCGCCGGCCGGGCGTCCAGCCACGCAGGCACGGCCTCGGCGGCGGCATGGCCCAGCCCGATGAGACGGAGGCCCAACGTGAACCGCCCGTCCTCGTCGCGCCGGACGAGGCCGTGCGCCTCCAGCGCGACTGCGAGCCGATGGGCCGTGGCTCGGGACAGACCGGTGGCCGCGACCAGCTCGGTCAACGACTGCGGGCCGCGCTCGAGCGCGGCCAGGACACCGACCGCCTTGTCCACCACCCCGACGCCGCTTATGCTGTCCACGTGTTGGGAACTCTATCTCGAAATGTGAGACGACCGCCATGCCGAGCACGCTGAGCCAGAAGGTCTGGGACCGGCACGTCGTCCGGTCCGCAGGGGGCGAGCCCGACCTGCTCTACATCGACCTTCACCTGGTCCACGAGGTCACGTCGCCGCAGGCGTTCGACGGGCTCCGCCTCGCCGGGCGCAAGGTCCGTCGGCCCGACCTCACGGTCGCCACGATGGACCACAACGTCCCCACCGCGGGCATCGACAAACCGATCGCCGACCCCATCTCGGCCAAGCAGATGCAGGTGTTGCGGGCCAACTGCGAGGAGTTCGGCATCACCTGCTACGCCATCGGCGACGCCGGCCAGGGCATCGTCCACATCATCGGGCCCGAACAGGGTTTGACCCAGCCGGGCATGACCATCGTGTGCGGCGACAGCCACACGTCGACCCACGGTGCCTTCGGGGCGCTGGCGTTCGGGATCGGCACCAGCGAGGTCGAGCACGTGCTGGCCACGCAGACGCTGCCGCAGCAGCGGCCCGGCACCATGGCGGCCACCGTCGACGGCGAGCTGCCAGCTGGCGCCACCGCCAAGGACGTGATCCTCGCCATCATCGGGCGCATCGGCACCGGTGGCGGCATCGGCTCGATCATCGAGTACCGCGGCTCCACCATCCGCAGCCTGTCGATGGAGGGCCGGATGACGGTGTGCAACATGTCGATCGAGGCGGGCGCCAAGGCGGGCCTCATCGCCCCCGACGACACGACGTTCGCCTACGTCGAGGGCCGCCGCCACGCCCCCACCGGCGCCGCCTGGGAGCGGGCCCTCGACGACTGGCGGGCGCTGCCCACCGACGAGGGCGCCGCCTTCGACAAGGAGGTGGCACTGGACGCCGCCGGCATCGTCCCGCACGTCACCTGGGGCACCAACCCGGGCCAGGTGACGCCCATCTCCGGGGGCGTCCCCGAACCCGACGCGTTCGCCGATCCCTCCGAGCGCGACGCCGCCCGCCGGGCGCTCGACTACATGGGCCTGACGGCCGGCACGCCGCTGCGCGACATCCGGGTCGACACCGTGTTCATCGGGTCGTGCACCAACAGTCGCATCGAGGACCTGAGGGCCGCCGCCGCCGTGGCCGAGGGCCGCAAGGTCGCCCGCGGCGTCCGCACGCTGGTGGTGCCCGGGTCGCACGCGGTCAAGGCCCAGGCCGAGGCCGAGGGGCTCGACAAAGTCCTCCGCGCTGCCGGGTTCGACTGGCGCGAGCCCGGCTGCTCGATGTGTCTGGCCATGAACCCCGACAAGCTGGCCCCTGGCGAGCGCTGCGCCTCGACCAGCAACCGCAACTTCGAGGGCCGCCAGGGCCGGGGCGGGCGCACCCACCTGGTCTCGCCCGCCGTCGCCGCCGCGACGGCCATCGCCGGCAGGTTCGCCACCCCCGACGACCTCCACGACTGAGTGCCATGACCCCCGTTCGTATCGTCCGAGGCACCGCCGTCCCGTTGGATCGGTCCGACGTGGACACCGACCAGATCATCCCCGCCGAGTGGCTCAAGCGGGTCGAGCGCACCGGCTTCGGGCAGGGACTGTTCGCGACCTGGCGCGACGACGGCGACTTCGTGCTCAACGACGAGCGCTTCGCCGGGGCCACGATCCTGCTGGCGGGTCCCAACTTCGGCACCGGCTCGTCCCGGGAGCATGCGGTGTGGGCCATCGCCGACTACGGCTTCGCCGCCGTCGTGAGCCCGCGGTTCGGAGACATCTTCCGCAACAACGCCACCAAGAACGGGCTCGTCCCGGTGGTGGTGCCGTTCGACGTGGGGGAGGCGCTGCTGCGGGCGATCGAGGCCGATCCCGGCTTGGAGATCACGATTGACGTCGAGCGGCGCACGCTCTCGGCCCCGGGCGCCGGCATCGAGTGCGACTTCCCGCTCGACGACGCCACCCGCGAGCGCTTCCTCCAGGGCCTCGACGACATCGGGATCAGCCTGCGCCACGCCGACGCCATCGACGAGTACGAGGCCCGCCGCCCGGACTGGATGCCCAGCGCCGGCTAGTCAGAGCTCGACGACGAGCGGCGCGGCGGCGGGCGCGGCGATGTCGTGGACGAGGATCACGGTGGTGCCGGCCGGCGAGCTCGACACCTTCACCCGGTCGACGAGCGCTTCCATCAGCGCCAGGCCCCGCTGACCCACGGCCTCGGGCGCCGGCATGTAGGCGTGGCGCGGCGGGCGGAAGCCGCTGCCGAGGTCGCTGACGATCAGCGTGCAGGTCGATTCGTCCACGCTCACGGCGACGGTGAAGGTGTCGCCCGCGGCGTGGAGGATGGCGTTGTTGCACGCCTCGGCCACGGCCAGCACGAGGGTGTCCGCGACGTCGGGCGGCACGCCCGCCGACCGCAGCACGTGATCGACGAAGGCGCGGGCCGACGGCACGGCAGCGGGCTCTCGCCGGAACCTCGTGCTGGTCTGCAGGTTCATTGCCGCTCGCGGTACCCCCCACTTCATGCGCACAAACGCTACGTTCCGTCACGGCGTCCGTGCGACCCGGGCGCCGGCGACGGCCGATCACCGCCCATTGGAGGCGGCGTAGTGTCGCGAGCGCATCCCCACCCACCGATCCGTACGCAGGTGGCTCCGCATGACCGTTCCTCCTCGGGGGCTGCGCCCCCGCTCCCCATCGACGTCCGGCTCCCTGGCTTGTCGACCCAACTATCCGCCCGTCTCGCGGCGACAAGGCGAGCGGGCTCTAGTTGGGTCGATCGCACGCCCGTCCGGTCAGGAGCTGCACTCATGACCGCTCCTCGTCCCGTGCAGCTCACCGCCCCCGCCGAGCGCAGCTCGGTGCGGCTCGCCCGTCTGGTTGCCAGCGGCGTGGGGGCCGAGGCCGGCCTCAGCATCGACGACACCGAGGACCTGCGGATCGCCGTCAGCGAGCTCGTCGCGCTGCTGATCGACGGCGTCGACGATCCCGCCCGGTCGATCGTCGTCAGCTATCTCAGCGCGCCCGGTGAGGTGACCGTCGAGGGTGAGGGCGAGCGCGGGCCCGGGGTTGGCACCCGCGACACGATCGAGCGGTCCGAGGGGACCGAGCACGCCGTGGTCGACGACCTGGCGCTCGAGATTCTGCGCGTGGTCGTCGACGTCCACGACTTCCGTGCCGACGAGGCGGGCCGCCGCTTCCGCTTGGTGAAACGGGCGCGCCCCACTCCATGAGCCGGCTACGCCCGACCGCTCCCTTCCGCTCATCGGCGTGCCTTCGGCCCGCCTCTGAGCGATCGCCGCTTCGCGGCGAGCACCGCACTGTGTCTCTGGCTCGCTCGCACTTTGTGCTCGCTCGCGTGGTCCTGTCGCCTCCGGTGCGGCGGCTCCGACGCTGTGATGCCCGCTCTCGGCGGCTACGCCGCCGGGCCGCTCGGGCCCTGGCGCCGCCGGCGCCACTAGGCGCCGCCAGCGGCGCCGCATACTCAGCGCCACCCGCTCGCTACCCGCCCTCCGCCGGAAGGCGAATAGCGGCCTCGGGCTCCGACGCTGCGTTTCCCGCTCTTGGCGGCTGCGCCGCCGGGCCGCTCGGGCCCTGGGGCCGAGTCGAGGCGTACCTATGACGCACCTCGGCCAACCTGACGAGCTCGACGACGCCGTACTCGACCTGCGCTTCCGTGAGTACCAGGCGACACGCGAGCGGTCGATCCGCAACGAGCTCGTCGAGGCCCACCGGGGCCTGGCGGCGCGCATCGCCAACGACTACCGGGGCCGGGGCGTCGAGCTCGACGACCTCGTGCAGATCGCTCTGCTGGGAATCCTCAAGGCGGTCGAGCGCTTCGATCCCGACCGCGGCATCCCGTTCTCGTCGTTCGCCAGCCGCACGGTCAACGGCGAGATCAAGCGCTACTTCCGTGACCGCACCTGGGCGGTCCGGCCACCGCGCAGCACGCAGGAACGCCACCTCGACCTGCGCCGCGCCACTGCCACCATGTCGGCGCGCCTGGGCCGGCCGCCGTCGGTGCGCGAGCTGGCCGCGGAGCTGGAGCTGTCGGAGGACGAGGTCCTCGACGCCATGGAGGCGGGAGCCGCCTACCGGGCCGCCAGCCTCGACGCCCGGCGGCCCGGCGACGAGGAGGGGTCGTCGCTGGCCGACCGCCTGCCCGGCACCGAGCCGCCCAGCCGGCCGGTCGAGCTGCGCCTGCTCGTCGGCCAGCTTCTCGACACGTTGCCCCCGCGGGAGGCCGAGATCGTGCGCCTGCGCTTCTACGACGAGCTGACCCAGAGCGAGATCGCCGAGCGGCTCGGGATCAGCCAGATGCACGTCTCGCGGCTCATCCGCCGCTGCCTGCTGGAGCTACGTGACGTGCTGGGCCGCTAACGCTCGACCGCCAGCAGGTCGTCGAGGCGGGTGATGGCGAACAGACGCTCCACCTGCGGGGGGACGGCTCGCACAGCGAACCGCCCGCCCTGGGACTCGGCGTGCCGGTGCAGGGCGACGAGCGCCCCGAGTCCGCTGGAGTCGACGAAGCCCACGTCGGACAGGTCGAGCACCAGCGACTCGTGGCCGGCATCGACGAGACCCGCGAGCTCGCGCTTCACGCTCTCGGAGGTGACGATGTCGAGGTCGCCGGCCAGCCGGGCAGCCGCCGCGCCCCCGGACCGCTCGACGATCTCGAGGCTTGCCTGCTCACTCACGGGATCACTCCTGGATCGAGGCGCCTGCCCGTCTGGTCGGGCAACGGCGAGGACACTAGCCGAGCCCCTCCGGCCGGGCCGCCGGGTTCGGCGGGCCCGGAGCCCGCAACGACCGCCCTCCCGTCGATGATCGTTTGGCGATCACCGACGGGAGGGACCCGTCACGGGCACCCGGCCCAGGCCCGGGGCACCCGCTCGGCGTTCGGTGCGGTCATTGGGCGCGGGCATCGTAACCCGGGTGTGACATCCGTTACAGTGACAATGTGGTGACGAGCGCGCGCTACGTAGCGTAGTCGCTGCCGAGATCCGGGCGGAGCTGCCGATGCCAACGCCGGTTGACGGCCGACACCACCGCCCGGAGCGACGCCGTGGTGATGCTCTCGTCCATACCGATGCCCCAGCGCACCGCACCTTCTGGGCCTTGGGTCTCGACGTATGCGACGGCGGTGGCGTCGGAGCCGGCACCCACGGCGTGCTCGCTGTAATCGACGACGTCGATCTCTGTGCCCAGGTCGGCCCGGAGCGCCGCCACGAACGCGGCGATGGGCCCGTTGCCGGTCCCCCTCACAGTGCGGTGCTCGCCGTCCACCACGAGGTGGGCGACCACCCGTGAGCCGTCCTCGCCGGTGGTGGACTCGTGCGACACGAGCCGCACCGGCGGGTCCTCCGGCAGGTACTCGGCTACGAAGGCGTCCCACATCTGGACCGGAGTGATCTCGGTCCCGGTGTCCTCGGTGATGCCCTGGATCGTCTTGGAGAACTCGATCTGCAGGCGCCGGGGCAGGTCGAGGCCGTGCTCGGCATGCATGATGTAGGCGACGCCGCCCTTGCCCGACTGGCTGTTCACCCGGATCACCGCCTCGTACGTGCGGCCCACGTGCTTGGGGTCGATGGGCAGGTAGGGCACGCCCCATTCCTCGTAGTCCTCACCGAGAGCGGCGAAGCCCTTCTTGATTGCGTCCTGATGACTGCCAGAGAAGGCCGTGTAGACGAGGTCGCCCACGTAGGGATGGCGGGGGTGGACGGGCAGGCGGTTGCAGTACTCGGCCACGCGGCGCAGGGCGTCGATGTCGCTGATGTCGAGCTCGGGATCGACTCCCTGGCTGAACAGGTTCATGGCCAACGTGACGATGTCGACGTTGCCCGTGCGCTCGCCGTTGCCGAACAGGCAGCCCTCGACCCGGTCGGCGCCCGCCATCACCCCGAACTCGGCGGCCGCCACGGCGGTCCCCCGATCGTTGTGGGGATGGAGCGACAGCACGACACGGTCGCGGTGCGGCACGTGGCGATGGAAGTACTCGATCACGTCGCCGTAGATGTTGGGCGTGTACATCTCCACCGTGGCCGGCAGGTTGAAGATGATGCGCTGGTCGGCGTCGGGCTCGATGACATCCATCACCGCCGAGCAGATCTCCACGACGTACTCGATCTCGGTGCCGGTGAAGCTCTCGGGTGAGTACTCGTAGCGCACCTGGGTGCCGGGCACGGTGTCCTCGAGCTTGCGGGCCAGGCGCGCGGCGTCGGTGGCGATCTGCGTGATCCCGTCGTAGTCGAGCCCGAACACCACGCGGCGCTGCAGGATCGACGTCGAGTTGTAGAAGTGGACGATCGCCGCTCGCGCGCCCTTGATCGACTCGTAGGTGCGCTCGATCAGCTCGGGCCGGCACTGCGTGAGCACCTGGATGGTGACGTCCTCGGGGACGAGGTCCTCCTCGATGAGCTGGCGCACGAAGTCGAAGTCGGGCTGGCTGGCCGACGGGAAGCCGACCTCGATCTCTTTGAACCCCATCTGCACCAGCGCGTCGAACATGCGGCGCTTGCGGGCGGGGTCCATGGGGTCGATCAGCGCCTGGTTGCCGTCGCGCAGGTCGACCGCGCACCACAGCGGAGCCTTGTCGATGCGCCGGCTGGGCCAGGAGCGATCGTCGAGTGCGAGGGGCAGCGGGAGGAACGGCCGGTACTTCTCGAACGGCATCTTCTTCGGGGTCACGGGTCGAGGGGGCATCGCTTCTCCCTTTTGCTCTCGAAAACTGAAAAGCCCCCTGGCCCGGTGGGCGCAGGAGGCGAGACGAGCACCTATGTGGGGTGCTCGTCTTACATAAGAAGCAGGCCGGCGGTCAGCAGGCGCATCGAAGCAATGCTGCCGGACCCCGCCAGCCGGCGTCAAGGCGAGACTCGGCGGCGGTTGCCGCGGTGACCGTCCCGTCGTGACCTGCCAGCGAGGGCTTGACGCCGAGCGAACGCGAGGTCGGGGCCCGAGCGGCCCGGTGCCGAAGGCGCCAAGAGCGGGAAGCACGGCGCGTTAGCCTCTGGCCCGTGAGTCGCCGACTGCTCCGGGTGGGTCTGTTCGTGCTGCTGGTGGGCGCGGTCCAGGCGCTGCTGCGCTTCCTGCGCGAGGCCCGGCCGACGCCCGAGCGCGCGCCGGGGCCGACACCTTCCCGTGCGCCGTCCCGGACGGGGCCCCGGTTCGCGAGGCCGCAACCCGCCGCCGAGAAGGCGGCGCCCACGCCCGCCGCGAAGACGCCTTCCACGAAGGCAGCGGCCAAGAAGGCACCGGCCAAGCAGCCGGCGAAGAAGGCGACGGCCACCAAGAAGACCGCCACCAAGAAAGCACCGGCGGCCAAGAAGTCGACGGCCAAGTCGCCCGGCAAGAAGCCGACCGGGTCGACGTCAGCGAAGAAGGCGGCCACCAAGAAGTCGCCCGCGAAGAAGGCGCCGCCGACGGCGGGAGGCCCCGGCAGCGACGGCGACAGCGCCGGCCCGTCCTAGCGCGCCGCCCCGCTCGGGCTCAGCTGAGCCCGTGGACCGAGACGATGCCGTCGCCGGCCCGGATCGCGTCCTGCACCTCCGGGGGCGCCTCCACGTCGGTGGCGATGACCTGGAGCGCCGCCTCCCCCCGCTCCGACCGGCCGAGGTGCATGTCGTCGATGTTGACGCCGGCGTCGGCCAGGACCCCGGCCACGAAGGCGATCATCCCCGGTCTGTCGTCGTTGCGGACGACCAGCATGTGCTTCGCCGGCGGCAGGTCGATCGTGTGGCCGTCGAGCATCACGATGCGCGGCTCGCCCCGCAGGCCCACCAGGGTGCCGCCTATGGCGTGGTCGCCGCCCCGGATGGTCACGAGGTTGACGTAGTCGTGGGCGGTGGCCGTCGAGGTGTCCCGCACCTCCACCCCCCGCTCGGCGGCGATCAGTGGCGCGTTCACGTACGAGACCGGCTCGTCGGTCACCCGGCCGAACACTCCCTTCAGCACCGAGAGCGTGAGGATGCGGGTGTCGTAGTCGGCGAGCTGGCCCGCGTACTCCACCTCCAGCACCTCGGGCACGCCCTCGGCCAGGCGGCTGTACAGCTCGCCCAGGCGCTCTGCCAGCGGCAGGAACGGTCGCACGGTCTCCGAGGCCTCGGCGGCGCTCACGTTGACCGCGAACGGCACGAACTCGCCCGCCAGCGCCAGCGCCACCTGCTCGGCGATGGTCTCGCCGGCCTTGTCCTGGGCCTCCCGGGTGCTGGCGCCCAGGTGCGGCGTGACCACCACCTGCGGCAGGCCGAACAGCGGCGAGTCTGTGGTCGGCTCGGCGGCGAACACGTCGAGCGCCGCGCCCCCCACGTGACCGGCCCGGATGCCCTCGGCCAGGGCCGCCTCGTCGACGATGCCGCCCCGGGCCACGTTGATGATGCGGATGCCCGGCTTGGCGAGCGCGAGCAGGTCCTTGCCGATGAGCCCGGTCGTCTCCGGCGTCTTGGCCACGTGCAGTGTCACGAAGTCGGCCACCTGGACGAGGCGCTCGAGCGGTAGCAGCTCGACGGAGAGCTGCCGGGCCCGCTCCGGTGACACGAAGGGGTCGTAGGCGACCAGCCGCATCCCGAACGCCAGCGCGCGCTGGGCAACGAGCTTGCCGATGCGGCCGAGACCCACGATCCCCAGGGTCTTGTCGGCGAGCTCGATGCCCTCCCACTTGGTGCGCTCCCAGCGCCCCTCGCTGAGGGCGCGGTGGGCTTGGGGGACGTTGCGGGCCTGTGCGAGGAGCAGGGCCATCGTGTGCTCGGCGGCCGACAGGATGTTCGACTGCGGCGCGTTGACCACCATGATCCCCCGCTGGGTGGCGGCCTCGACGTCCACGTTGTCGAGACCGATGCCCGCCCGGCCCACGACGGCGAGGTCGGTGCCGGCGTCGAGCACCTCTCGGGTCACCTGCGTGGCCGACCGGATGATCAGCGCCGCGGCGCCCGGGATCACCTCGATCAGCGCGTCGTGGTCCAGCCCCAGCCGGACGTCCACCACATGGCCGGCGTCACGGAGCTGCTGGAGCCCGCCGTCGGCGATCTTCTCGGTGACGAGGATGCGCGCCATTACGAGGAGAGTACGAGTCGGTCGGAGACCGACGCCATCAGTAGCTGCGAGTCGGCCGTAGGCCGACGCCGCTAGGGGCGGTGGTCGGGGTCGGGCTGGAGGGTTGGGGGCGGGCCGGAGTGAGCCTTGACCGGCCTCGGCCGGCACAAGTCCTATCTACAACATCTACAGGTTCTCCACCGTGACCGGCTCGATGCCCTCGGCCGCGGGCAGGTCGAAGCCGAAGACCTGGCCGTAGAACGACAGCTCGGCGTCGAGGGCCCGGCGGATGTTGGCGGCCTGGCGGAAGCCGTGCTGCTCGCCCTCGAACGTGACGTAGGCGACGGGGACCTTCTTGCTGCGGAGGGCATCGACGATCATCCGCGCCTGGTTGGGAGGCACGACCTCGTCCTCCAGGCCCTGGAGCACGATGAGCGGGCGGTCGAAGCCGTCGACGTGGTGGATCGGCGAGCGCTCGATGTAGAGGTCGCGCCGGGCCGGGTAGGGCCCGATCAGCCCGTCCAGATAGCGGCTCTCGAACTTGTGGGTCTCCGTGGCCAGCGCCTCGAGGTCGGCGACGCCGAAGTGGCTGGCACCGGCGGCGAACGTGTCCCTGAACGCCAGGGCCGCCAGGGTCGTGTACCCACCGGCCGAGCCGCCCCGGATGGCCAGGCGCTCGGGGTCGACGCGGCTTTGATCTGCCAGCCAGCGGGCGGCGGCCACGCAGTCGTCGAGGTCGACGACACCCCAGGCGTCGTCCAGCTGGCGCATGTAGTCGCGGCCGTAGCCGGTCGAGCCGCCGTAGTTGACGTCGGCGACGGCGAAGCCGCGGCTGGTCCAGTACTGGATGCCGAGCTGCAGCATCGGCCGGGCCGCCGCCGTCGGGCCACCGTGGATGAGGACCAGCAGCGGCGGCTTCTCGCCAGCGGGTGGCTCGGCCTCGGGGTTGGTGGGCGGATAGAAGAGCGCGTGGGCCGTGCGCCCCCCGCTGGTGGGAAAGGCGATCGGCTCGGGGACCGAGAACCACCCCGGGTCGAGCCGCAGGTCCCGCGGCGGGCGGAGGATCTCGGGTGTTGCCGTCCCGAGAGGCACCCGAACCACGGCCGGCTCGGCGGTGGCGGATGCGCCGATGAAAACGACCCCGTCGCCGGCGCCCTCGACGGCGGCGATCGACGTGTAGGGCAGCTCGAGGTCGTCGGTCGAGCCGTCCGGGGCGGCGACGGCCAGATGGTCGAGCCCGTCGCTCTGGTAGGCGAACACGACCCGCCCGTCGGCGGTGAAGGCGTAGCGGGACTGGCCGAACACCCATTGGGGCACGCCGATCTCCGCTTCCATCTGGACGCGCGGCTCCACCTCGCCACCCGCCCAGCGGTAGAGGTTGCCCCAGCCGGTGCGGTCGGAAACGAACCACAGCGATCCGTCGGGATGCCAGCGGGGCTGGAACACCGACTCCCCGTCGCTCGTGCCGCCCGATGCCCGGTGGGGCCGACCGGCCACCACGGTGGGATTGGCGAGTCGGGGCCCGGTGTCGGTCCAGTCGACATCGGCCACGACCAGCTCGGTGCCGTCCCAGGGCATGTCGGGATGGTTCCACTGCAGCCAGCACAACCGGGGCCCGTCGGCTGCTAGCCGGGGATCGGACACGAAGTCCGGCCCGCTCACCAGCGCGCGGGGTTCGAGCTCGCCGGTCGTGTCGAACACGACGATCTCGTTGACGACGTCGGCGGGTGTGGCAAGCGGTGTGTCTCCCGCTCTTGCCGGCTCCGCCGGCGGGCCGCTCGGGCCCCGGCCGCCCGCCTCGGGGCGGCCTCTGGCCGGTGGATGGCGCTCGCGGACCACGAGCAGCCAGCGTCCGGAGGCGTCGAAGACGCCGCCGGCCCAGCGGTCCCCCCGGGGCGCCTCCGGCTCGGGCGAGACGGCACTGGGCATGGCCCGGGCCGTCAGCTGGTAGAGACGTTGGTCGTCCCAGTTCGCGAACCAGACGGTGTGGCGGCCGCGGACCCACCAAGCTCCGCCCCCGTACTCGTGGGCCGCGGTGCGGGCGTTGAAGCCCTGCGGCAGCAGGTCGACGGCCGGTCCGTCGCCCACCTTCTGGACGATCTGCGTGCGGCCGCCCTCCTCGGGTCGCAGCTCCGACCACCAGATGCTGTCGCCGTCGACGGTGACGGCACCGAGCGAGGCGGCCGCCCGGACCACGAGCTCCGACGTGATGGGGGTCGGCCATGAGCCGTAAGGCGCCATGGGCCGCAGGCTATGCCGCCAGCCTGAGGCAATACGTTCCGGCGGGAGATTGTGAGGCAATACGGTCCGGGGGGGTCCCTATTGCCTCGACAGCGCCGGGCCAACCCTCATTGCCTCGCCTGGCCCGGACCCCCCGGCTACTCGGCGACGGCGAGGAGGTCCGCGATGCGGCGGCAGCCCTCGGCCAGGTCGTCGTCGCCCAGCGCGAACGACAGGCGGACATAGCCGGGCGCGTCGAACGCCTCGCCGGGCACGGCCGCCACCTTGGCGTGGTCGAGCAGCACCTCGCACAGCTCGACGGTGTTGCCGGGCGTGTGCCCGCGGACGCTGCGTCCCACGTAGGCCGACAGGTTGGGGAAGGCGTAGAACGCACCCTGGGGCTCGAGCACGTGCACGTCGGGGATGGCCGACAGCAGCCGGTGCATGGTGCCTCCCCGGCGCTCGAAGGCCGCGCGCATCTCGGCGACCGCGTCGAGGTCGCCACCCACCGCCGCCAGGGCCGCCACCTGGGACACGTTGGCCACGTTGGACGTGGCGTGCGACTGCAGGTTGGCGGCGCCCTTGATCACGTCGAGCGGTCCCACCATCCAGCCCACCCGCCAACCGGTCATGGCGTAGGTCTTGGCCACGCCGTTGAGGACCACGCACCGCTCGGCCAGGTCGGGCACCAGGCTGGGCATCGACGTGAACGTGTGGTCGCCGTAGGTCAGGTGCTCGTAGATCTCGTCGGTGACCACCCAGATGCCCCGGTCGACGGCCCAGCGCCCGATCGCCTCGACCTCCGCCGGCGGATAGACGGCGCCAGTGGGGTTGGAGGGCGATACGAACAGCAGCGCCTTGGTGCGGTCGGTCACGGCGGCGTCGAGCTGGTCGAGCGTCACCCGGAAGCCCGTGGACTCGTCGGTGGGCAGCACGACCGGCACGCCGCCGGTGAGGCGGATGGGCTCGGGGTAGGTGGTCCAGAACGGCGCCGGCAGCAACACCTCGTCGCCGGGGTCGAGCAGCGTGGCGAACGTGTTGTGCACGGCGTGCTTGGCCCCGTTGGTGACCAAGACCTGGGCGCCCTGCACGTCGTAGCCGGAGTCACGCTTGGTCTTGGCGGCGATGGCCTCGCGCAGCTCGGGCAACCCGGCCGCCGGGGTGTACTTGTGGTTGCGGGGGTTGCGGCACGCCTCCGCCGCGGCCTCGACGATGTGGGCGGGGGTCGGGAAGTCGGGCTCTCCGGCGCCGAAGCCGATGACCGGCTCCCCCGCCGCCTTCAGCGCCTTGGCCTTGGCGTCGACGGCGAGCGTGGCCGACTCGGTGATGGCGGCGACCCGGGCTGAGATGCGACTGGAGGAGGTCGTGGAGGGCAACTGGCTGGCTCCTTGTCTCGGACCGCCGCGATAGTGGCACGCGATGACTCCCCCCATCCCGGACATAGCCATCCCGGCCGAGCTGCTGCCCGCCGACGGGCGGTTCGGCTCCGGGCCGTCCAAGGTGCGCCACGAGGCCGTCGAGGCGCTGGCGGCCACCGGCACCACCTACCTGGGAACGAGCCACCGCCAGGCCACGGCCCGGTTCACCGTGGCGGCCCTGCGCAACGGGATCGCCGAGCTGCTGTCGCTGCCCGACGGCTACGAGGTGGCGCTGGGCAACGGCGGCACCACCGCCTTCTGGGACGCGGCCACGTTCGGGTTGATCGACCAACGCAGCCAGCACCTGAGCTTCGGCGAGTTCTCGTCCAAGTTCGCCGCCTGTGCCGCCGCCGCCCCCCACCTGGGCGACCCCGAGATCATCGAGTCGGCGCCGGGCACGGTCCCCCAGTCCAAGGCCAACCCCGACGTCGACGCCTACTGCTTCACGCACAACGAGACGTCCACGGGCGTCGCCATGCCGCTGGTTCGGCCCGAGGGTGCCGGCGGCCTCGTGCTGGTCGATGCCACCTCGGCGGCCGGCGGCCTGCGGCTCGACGCAACGCAGGTCGACGCCTACTACTTCGCCCCCCAGAAGGGCCTGGCCTCGGACGGTGGCCTGTGGCTGGCCGCGCTGTCGCCCGCCGCCATCGAGCGGATCGAGCGCCTCTCGGCCCGCGACCGCTGGACGCCGGCGTTCCTCGACCTCGGCATCGCCCTGGACAACAGCCGCAAGGACCAGACGTACAACACCCCGGCCCTGGCGACGATCTTCCTGGCCGTGCAGCAGGTCGAATGGATCCTGCACAACGGCGGCCTGCCGTTCGCCGCCGGGCGCTGCGACCGGTCGGCGGAGAGCCTGTACGGCTGGGCCGAGTCCCGTGACTACGCGACGCCGTTCGTGACGGATCCAGCCATCCGCAGCCACGTCGTGGCCACCATCGACCTCGACGACGCGGTGCCCGCCACCACCGTCAGCGCGGTGCTGCGCCAGAACCTCGTGATCGACACCGAGAGCTACCGGAAGTTGGGCCGCAACCAGTTGCGGATCGCGATGTACCCCGCCATCGACCCCGACGACATCGAGGCACTTACGCACTGCATCGACTACGTGGTCGAGCGAGTGGCTTGAATCGGGCGGGCGCTCACGGACCGGCAGTGATCCGGTCCCTGAGCTCGGCGACCCAGTCGCCCTCGGGCCAGCAACCCTCGACCAGCCAGGTGGCTCCGGCGGCCGCGTACTCATGGGCCGGTACCCCGGGCGCCCACATCGCGACCACCTCCCAGCCGGTCGGCCGCTCGACACCGGCGAGGTAGCTCCGCAGCTCCTGGGGCGTGGGTGGCCCGAACCCGGTCAGGGGAACCACGCCATCCCAGCGAACGGCCCGCGCGAGCGGCCGGCGGTGGGGCGCGATCGCCGCCACCCAGATGGGCGGGCGGGGGCGCTGGACCGGCCGGGGCAGCAACTCGGTGTCGACCCGGTAGTGCACCCCCTCGTGGGCCACCGGTCCCCGCAACAGTCCGTCGAGGACCGTCAGCGCCTCGTCGAGCATGGCCGCTCGCTGGCGGTGGTCGGCGGGCTCGCCGAACGCCGCGAAGTCGTCGTCGGATGGCTCACCGACGCCGACGCCCAACACCGACCGCCCGCCGCTGAGGTGGTCGAGCGTTGTCAGATGCCTGGCAACCATCCAGGGGCGGCGCCGGGCCAGCGGCGTCACCAGGGTGCCGAGCCGCACCCGCTCGGTCGCCTGGGCCATGGCCCCGAGCAGCACCCAGGGGTCGTGCACATCGAGCCGCGACTGCCGCTGGAACACCAGGTGGTCCCACAGGAACACGCCGTCCCATCCGGCCCGCTCGGCCTCGACGGCCAGGTCGACCAGGGTGGCGGCGTCGCTGAACGGCGGGAGGCTCACGGCGATGTGCATGATTGGACCGTACGCTCGAGCGTGACCGCGGACCCGGGTGCGCGCGGGATGGTGGACTGGGGGCATGCGCTTCTCCATCTGGCCGTCCGCCAACCAGCCCTGGGGCGAGATCCTGGCCACCGCCAGCTATGCCGAGGCCACCGGCTGGGACGGGGTATGGATCGCCGACCACTTCATGCCCGACGTCGACGGGCCGTTCCCGCTCGAGACTCCGACGCTAGAGGCAGGATCGCTGGTGGCGGCCCTGGCGGCCGCCGTTCCCCGGGTGCGGATCGGCACCCTCGTCTACGGCAACACCTACCGCCACCCCGCCGTCGTGGCCAACATGGCGGTCACCACCGACCACGTGAGCGGCGGCCGGTTCACGCTCGGCATCGGCGCCGGCTGGCAGCGCAACGAGCACGCCGCCTACGGCATCGACTTCCCATCGGCGGGCGCCCGCGTCGACCGCTTGGCCGAGGCGGTCGAGGCCATCCACGGGCTGCTGCGCAACCCGCGCACCACCTTCAAGGGGCGCTACTACGAGATCACCGACGCCCTGTGCGAACCCAAACCGGTCCAGGATCCGTTGCCGATCCTGGTGGGCGGCAGCGGCGACCGCCTGCTGGGCGTCGCCGCCCGCTGGGCCGACGCCTGGAACACCTGGGGTCAACCCGACCACATCGCCGAGCGGTCGGCGGCGCTGTCCCGGGCCTGCGAACGGGTGGGCCGCGACTCCGACGCCATCGCCAGGACGGCCCAGGCCCTGGTGTTCATGGCCGACACCGACATGGACCCCACCACCATCGAGCGCCAGGTCGAGCGGGCGCCGATGCCGGCGATCGGCGGAACCGTCGAACAGCTCCGGGACGTGGTGGCGGCCTACGCCCAGGCCGGCCTGGACGAGCTGATCGTGCCCGACCGCTCGCTCGGGCAGGGCACGCCCAAGCTCGAGCGCATGGACCGCTTGATCGAGGAGGTGGCGCCGGCCTTCCGGTGAGCCGGCCGTCGCCCACGGCTACCGGGCCGCCCGCTGCACCTTCCGCCAGACGCCCCGGTACGCCTCGATCCCGTCGAACGCCAGCCCGCGCTCGGGCCCGGCGGCGATGGCCACACGCTCGGGCACCGTGCCCCAGACCCGCGCACCAGCATCGTCCCAGTCGGCCAGGGCATCCTGGTAGTCGCGCGTGAACGTGCGCGCCGAGCAGATCACGAGGCCGGTCGGGGTCCCTTCGGGCACCAGGTCGAGCACGGCCTGCGCCCGGGCCGGCTCGATTCCCCCGACACGGGTGGGCACGACGACGACCGAGGCCCGGTCCAGCGCCTTGGCGGTCAGCCGCTCGTGGCCCGGCGGCGTGTCGACGATCGCCACGTGATCGGGACCGACCTTGTCGAGGGCCTTGGTGAGCAGGCGGTCGGTGGGCGCCTCCACCAGGTCGAGCCGCTGCAGCCGCTCGTCGGTGGCCTCCTCGACCCACTCGGCGGCGCTGGCCTGCGAGTCGGCGTCCACGAGTACGACGCCCCGACGGTCGGAGGCGGCAGCCAGGGCGGCCAGGTACACGGACGTGGTGGTCTTGCCCACGCCACCCTTGAGCGCAGCGGAGACGACGATCACAGCGTTCCCCTCCCCAGGACGGTCGGGTGGTCGGCAGCCAGACTATCCGGGTGGGCCTCTAGGCTCGCCGGTCGACCACGTGTTGCCACCAGGAGGGGGACAGACGATGCCGAGCCTGCCCGAGATCTGCGCCCAGCTCACGGGCCCGGGGGGAGCGTTCGAGGTCGTCACCGAGGACGTGCTCGGCCGTCCCCTACAGGTCTACAAGGACCGCATGCGGTCACTGCGGGAGATCCCGCAGGCCGCCATCGCCCGAGCCGACGACGCCACCTTCCTGGTCTACGGCGACCGCAGCTACGGCTTCCGCAACTTCGTCGAACAGGCCAACGGCCTCGCCCACGCCCTGGCCTTTCGCGTCGGCGTCGGTGCGGGCGACCGGGTCGCGGTCCTCAGCCAGAACAACCCGGAGTGGTGCCTCACGTTCTGGGCCACGGTGTCGAGCGGCGCCATCCTGGTGGGGCTCAACGGCTGGTGGAAGGCCGACGAGAGCCTCTACGGCCTGCGGGACTCGGGCGCCAAGGTGCTGGTGGCCGACGCCAAGAGGTTCGAGCGCATCGCCGATCGCCTCGGGGAGGCGCCCGACCTCACGCACGTGTTGCTGATCGACTGCGACCCCGACGACTTCCCCGCGGCGAAGGGGTCGGCGGTGAAGCTGCTGCGCTTCGACGAGCTGGGTGCCGACCCGACCGACCGGTTCCCGGGGGCGCCGATCGCCGAGGACGACCCGGCGGTCATCTTCTACACCTCGGGCACGACCGGGAAGGCGAAGGGCGCCATCTCGACCCACCGGTCGATGATCGCCAACCTGCAGAACACGCTGTTCTTCACCCTGGCGGGGGCGATGGCCAATCCGGACCGCGACTCGCCGGCGCCGGCGGGTGGCGACGGGCCGACCGTCTCGCTGCTGACCTCCCCGCTGTTCCATGTGTCGGGCTGCCACTCCAACCTGGTGGTCGGGCTGCTCGCGGGGGTGAGGCTCGTCATTCCCGAGGGGCGCTTCGACCCGGTCCAGGTGCTGCGCCTCATCGCGGAGCACCGCGTCACCGTGTGGGCCACGGTGCCGACGATGGTGTGGCGGGTGTGCGAGCACCCCGCACGCCACGACTACGACACCTCCAGCGTCACGACCGTGGCGTTCGGCGGCTCGCCGTCGGCCGACGAGCTGCTGCGCAAGGTGGCAGGGACGTTCCCCAACGTTCGGTCGACGTCCAACGCCTACGGGCTGACCGAGACGTCGTCGGTGGCCACGGTCATCAGCGGTGCCGACGCCAAGCGCAAGCCACGCTCGGTCGGCCCGCCCGTGCCCACGGTGGAGGTGCGGATCGTCGACGCGGCGGGTCGGCCGGTGGGCGTGGGCGAGACCGGGGAGGTGTGCGTCCGGGGACCGATCCTCATGAAGGGCTACTGGAACAAGCCCGAGGCCACGGCCGAGGCCATCGACGCCGACGGGTTCCTCCACACCGGCGACATCGGCCACCTCGACGACGAGGGCTACCTCACCATCACCGACCGCAAGAAGGACATGATCATCCGCGGCGGCGAGAACATCTACTGCGTGGAGATCGAGAACCGCCTGGTCGAGCACCCCTCCGTCGCCGACGCCGCGGTCATCGGCGTGCCCCACCCCGAGTTCGGTGAGGAGGTGAAGGCGGTGGTGCAGACCGAGCCGGGCGCCTCGCTCACCCACGACGACGTCCGGCGTTGGGTTGCCGCCGAGCTGGCCGACTTCAAGGTGCCCGCCCACGTGGAGGTGCGCACCGAGCCCCTCCCCCGCAGCGCCTCCGGCAAGCTGCTCAAGAACGTCCTGCGGGGCGAGGGCGAGGTCAGCTTCGAAGAGACGCTGTGACCTACCGCAACACCGTGTAGGCCGCCACGGTGGCGGCGCTGTTCGTGGCGGCGTGCACCAGGAGCGGGGCGAGCAGGCTGCGCGACCCGAGCCGGAGGGCGCAGAACACGAACCCGCCCACGGTCGTGAGCACGACCGCGGCGGTCACCGCGCCGGCCTGAGCCCAGGCGCTCTGCGCCAGGTCGTTGGTGGCGAGCGCGCTGAGCGTGGGCCGGATGTGCCACAGCCCGAAGAGCACGGAGGACGCCACGACCGCCGTGCGCATCGGGCAGATCCGGGCGAGCAGGCCGAGGAGGACGCCCCGGAAGGCCAGCTCCTCGAACAGGGCCGTGCCCAGCGGGATGCGCACGAGCGCCTGGTAGGCCAGCTCGGACCGGGAGTCGATGTCGGCGTTGCGCTCGTCCTCGAACCACCCTCGGGTGAGCGGCAGGGCGGCGCCGACGACGATCCCGGCGACGACGATCGCGGCGCCCACCCCGCCTACGACAAGACCCCGGCGGACCGTGGCCCGCGCCAGGCCGGCCTCCCGGGCGGACAGGCCGCCGGCGCGGCCGATGACCACGAGGGCCCCCGCCGTGGCCAGGTTCACCGGCACGTACCACGCGGAGGGGACCAGCGACTCGCCGGCCACGTTGCGGGCGGCGAGCACCCCCACGACGATCACCACGGACGCCATGGGGCTCCACGGTCGCGTAGCGCCCCTTCTGCCCGCGCTCACCCGCACTATGGAAGGTCAGCGCGGGCAGAATGGCTCGTCGGGTCGGCGACGCCCGTCGTGCCTTCAGTGCACCGCTTCTGCCCGCGCTCACCCGCACCATGGAAGGTCAGCGCGGGCAGAATGCCGTGTGCCCTACACACGCATGACCGAGGACGAGTGGTGGGCGTTCCTGCGGTCGTCGGTGCGGCCGGCGCTGCTCGGGACGACCCGGGCCGACGGCCGCCCCCACGTCGCCCCGATCTGGTACGACGTCGAGGACGGCACGCTCGTGTTCACCACCGGCGCCGACACGGTGAAGGGCCGGGCCATCCGCCGGACCAGCCGGGTGGCGCTGTGCGTGCAGGACGACCGGCCGCCGTTCTCGTTCGTGATGGTCGAGGGTGAGGCCACATGCAGCGACGATCCGGGCGAGGTCCGTCGCTGGGCCACCCGTCTCGGCGGGCGCTACATGGGCGCCGACCGCGCCGAGGAGTACGGCGACCGCAACGCGGTGCCGGGCGAGATGCTCGTGCGGGTCACCCCGACCCGCGTCGTCTCGGCCCGCGACGTGGCGGACTGAGACGTCACTCAGCCCCCCGAGGCGTCCTCGAAGCGCTGCTTGCCGGCGGAGATCCAGGGCATCATCGCCCGCAGCTCGGCGCCGACCTTCTCGATCGGGTGCTCCTTGCCGGCCTGGCCCAGCGCCGAGAACCGGGCGCGGCCCGACTCGGACTCGGCGATCCACTCCTCGGCGAACTTGCCGGTCTGGATCTCGTCGAGGATGGTCCGCATCTCGGCGCGCACGGCGTCGTTGATCACCCGCGGCCCCCGCGTGAGGTCGCCGTACTCGGCGGTGTCGCTCACCGAGTAGCGCATGCCGGCCACGCCCTGCTCGTACATGAGGTCGACGATGAGCTTCAGCTCGTGGAGGCACTCGAAGTACGCCGACTCCGGCTGGTAGCCGGCTTCGACGAGCGTCTCGAAGCCGGCCTGCACCAGCGCGGTGAGCCCGCCGCACAGCACGACCTGCTCGCCGAACAGGTCGGTCTCGGTCTCCTCCTCGAACGTGGTCCCGAGCACGCCCGCCCGGGTGCCGCCGATGGCGTCGGCGTAGGCCAGCGCCAGGCCGTGGGCGTGCCCGGAGGCGTCCTGGCCGACGGCGACCAGGCAGGGCACGCCGCCGCCCTCGGTGTAGGTGCGGCGCACCAGGTGCCCGGGGCCCTTGGGCGCCACGAGCGCGACGTCGACGCCGGCGGGGGCGACGACCTGGCCGAAACGCACGGAGAAGCCGTGCGCCACGAACAGCGCGTCGCCCTCGGTGAGGTGCGGGGCGATGTGGTTGGCGAAGATCGCCTTGTGTTCCGTGTCGGGCCCCAGCAGCATGACCAGGTCGGCCTCGGCGGCGGCGTCGGCGATCGAGCGCACGGTCAGGCCGGCCGCCTCGGCCTTGGTCCGCGACGACGATCCGTCCCGCAAGCCGACGCGCACGTCGATGCCCGAGTCCCGGAGGTTGAGGGCATGGGCGTGGCCCTGCGAGCCGTAGCCGATCACCGCCACCTTGCGTCCGGCGACGAGCGACCGGTCGGCGTCCTTCTCGTAGTACACGTTGGCCATCGGGTTCCTTTCTTGTCCCTTCTCAGGCGGGGCGGCGCACGGGCCGCAGGTTGGGGGCCGAGCGCTCGAGCTTGGGCAGCGCCACCCGGCCGGTGCGCTGCAGCTCGACGATCCCGAACGGGCGCAGCAAGTCCTCGAGGTCGTCCAGCCGGTCGGGTTCGCCGGCGAGGCTCACCGTCAGCTCGTCATGGCCGACGTCGACGATGCGCCCGTCGAACAGCCCCACGAGCTCGACCACCTGGCTGCGGGTGGCGGCATCCGCCCGGACGGTGGCGAGCATGAGCTCGCGCTCGACCGCGTCTCGGGGGTCGAGCTCGGAGATCTTGACGACGTTGACCAGCTTGAACAGCTGTTTGGTGATCTGCTCCAGCGACGTTGACTCGACGTCGACCACGATCGTGATGCGGCTGAACCGCTCGTCCTCGGTGGGGGCGACCGCCAGGGAGTAGATGTTGAACCCGCGGCGCGCGAACAGCCCCGCCACCCGGGCGAGCACGCCGGCCTTGTTCTCGACCAGCACCACCAGCGTGTGGTGCCGGGCGTCGGTGCCGGGCAATCCGAGTTGCGGCGGCATCAGCTGGCCTCCCCCCGCTGCGACGGGTCGACGATGATGTCGTCGTTGGACTTGCCGGCCGGGACCATCGGGTACACCTTCTCCTCGCTGGCGGTACGGAAGTCGATGACCACCGGGCGGTCGTCGATCTCGTTGGCCTTGGCGATGGCGGCGTCGACCTCCTCCGGCGACTCGACCCGCATGCCGGCGCAGCCCATGGCCTCGGCCCACAGCTTGTAGTCGGGCAGGTCCGGCGACAGGTACACCTCGCTGTACCGCTCCTCGTAGAACATCTCCTGCCACTGGCGCACCATGCCCAGGTAGGCGTTGTTGATGACGGCGACCTTGACCGGGATGCCCTGCGAGGCGGCGGTGATCAGCTCCTGGGCGGTCATCTGGAAGCAGCCGTCGCCGTCGACCGCCCACACCGTCCGGTCGGGGCGACCCACCTTGGCGCCGATGGCGGCGGGCACCGAGAAGCCCATCGTGCCGAGGCCGCCCGAGTTCACGAACGTGTACGGGTGGCGGAACTTCCAGTACTGCGACGTCCACATCTGGTGCTGGCCCACGCCGGCGGCGACGATCGTGTCGCCGGGCGCGTTGTCGCGGAGCCGCTCGAGCACGAACTGGGGCTTGAGCGCCTCGCCGGGCTCCGAGTGCTCGTAGGTGAGCGGGTAGCGCTCCTGCCAGCCGGAGACGGTCTGCTTCCAGGGAGAGCGGTCGGGAAAGGCGGCGCCGCCCTCGATCAGCTGCCGCACGGCGGCCACCAGCTCCTCGATGACCAGCTGGCAGTCGCCCACGATGGGGACGTCGGGCCGGCGCACCTTGCCGAGCTCTGCGGGGTCGATGTCCACGTGGATGACCTTGGCGTCGGGGGCGAAGGCGTCGACCTTGCCGGTCACCCGGTCGTCGAAGCGGCTGCCGAGGGCGATGAGCAGGTCGCTCCGCTGCATGGACGTGACCGCCGTGTAGTTGCCGTGCATGCCCGGCATGCCGAGGCAGAGCGGGTGGTCGTCGGGGAAGGCGCCCCGGGCCATGAGCGTGGTGACCACGTGGATGTCGCACAGCTCGGCCAGCTCGCGCAGTGCCTCGGCGGCCCGGGCCTTGAGGATGCCGCCCCCGGCGTAGATGACCGGGCGCCGAGCCTGGACGATCAGCTCGGCCGCCCGCCGGATCATCTTGGGATGCCCCTTCGTGGTGGGCCGGTAGCCGGGCAGGCTGGCGGCGACCTCGTCGTTGCTCGGCCAGTGCCACTCCATGGCCGATCGGGGGTTGTTGGGGTCGACGATGTCCTTGGGCACGTCGAGCAGCACCGGCCCGGGGCGGCCCGTGGTGGCGAGGTGGAACGCCTGGCGGACCGCCAGCGGGATGTCCTCCGCCCGGGTGACCAGCTCGTTGTGCTTGGTGACCGAGCGGGTGATGCCGACCGTGTCGCACTCCTGGAAGGCATCGGTGCCGATCGCCGAGAACGGCACCTGCCCGGTGATGCACACCAGCGGCACCGAGTCCATGTAGGCGTCGCACAGCGGGGTGACGATGTTGGTGGCGGCGGGCCCGGAGGTGACCATGCACACGCCCGGCCGCCCCGTGGCGTGGGCGAAGCCCTCGGCCATGTGCCCGGCGCCCTGCTCGTGGCGCACGAGGATGTGGCGGATGGGGCTGTCGATGATGGGGTCGTACACGGGGAGGATCGCACCGCCCGGGAGGCCGAACATGACCTCCACGCCCTCCATCTCGAGGGATTTGATCAATGCTTGTCCGCCGTTGAGTCGCATGGCGGTGCTCCTTGGGGTGGTTTCGGGAAACGGGAAAACGGAAACGACCTCCCGGTTGGGAGGTCGTCGACGCGCACGCGGGCAGGTGGCCGGCGTGCGCTACATGAGGACTACGAGCAGGCGGTGGGCGTGCATCGGCCGTGAAGCTTCCCACGGATGGCCCAGCGGGAGCAAGGCGGATCCCGGGCCTGGTACCTCCGCCCACGTAGACTTCCATCGTGCCGACGACGGCCGCCGACCGATTCCGTGCTGCGCTCGAGCTGGCCGATGCCGGGATACGGCTCATGCGACAGAACCTGGAGCGCCGGAACCCATCCGCGTCGCCCGAAGAGATCGACGGGTTGCTGCGGGAATGGCTGGCGAGGCGGCCACCGGACGCCCCCGGCCGGCCGCGGCCGATCAGCCCCGAGTGACCGGCTTCGAGGCAGCGGCGAGACGGGTGGCGGCGGATCTGCGGGCCGCCGGGCGAGAAGGCGCGCTCGTCGGTGGCCTCGCCGTGTCGATACGCACCGAGCCCCGATTCACCCAGGATCTCGACCTTGCCGTTGCCGTTGAGGACGACGAGGTCGCCGAGCGAACCGTTCGCTCGTTCCTGGGCGAGGGATACCAGCTGATGGCGACGGTCGAGCACGAGGCGACCGGCCGCCTCGCCATGGCACGGTTCGAGCTGCCGGCATCCGACCAGATCGCCGACCTGCTGTTCGCCTCCTCGGGGATCGAACCTGAAGTCGTCGCCGCCGCCGACGTGCTGCAGGTGCTCCCCGGTCTCGAGTTGCCAGTGGCGACGACTGGCCACCTCATCGCGCTCAAGCTCCTCGCCCGCGACGACGAGACCCGCCCGCTGGATGCGGTCGATCTCCGGGCTCTCGTCGCCGTCGCCGACGATCAGGACCTATCGCTGGCTCGGGAGGCGGTGGTCTTGATCACCACGCGCGGCTACGACCGCGGCCGCGACCTCACGAGGGCGCTGGAGGAGGTCGTTCGCGGCTAGTGGCCCCCACTCCTGCCTCGGGACGGAAGGTGGGGGGCGCCGTCACACCTCGGTGATGGCGCCCCGGTCGGCGCCCGAGGCCAGGCGGGCGTACTTGGCGAGCACCCCCGAGGTGTAGCGGGGCTCGGGGAGCTTCCACTCGGCCCGGCGCCGGGCCAGCTCGGCGTCGTCGACCACCACGTCCAGGGACTTCGACGGCACGTCGATGACGATGCGGTCGCCGTCGGCGACCAGGGCGATGGGCCCCCCGTCCGTCGCCTCGGGCGCGACGTGGCCGACGCAGAAGCCGTGGGTGCCGCCGGAGAACCGGCCGTCCGTCACGAGCGCGCAGTCGCCGCCTCGCCCGGCGCCCTTCATGGCCCCGGTGACGGCCAGCATCTCCCGCATCCCGGGGCCGCCCGTGGGGCCCTCGTAGCGGATCACCAACACCGTGCCCGGCTCGATGGCGCCGGCGAGGATGGCCTCCATCGCCCGGTCCTCGCCGTCGAACACCCGGGCGGTCCCCTCGAACCGGTCGGCGTCGATGCCCGCCACCTTGACCACCGCCCCCTGCGGGGCCAGCGAACCCGTGAGCACGGCGATGCCGCCCACGGCGTGGATCGGGTCGGTGAGCGGGTGGATGACCGACCCGTCGGGGGCCGGCGGGTCGAGGGCCGCCAGGTTTTCGGCCACGGTCCGCCCCGTGACGGTGAGGCAATCGCCGTGCAGCAGCCCGGCCTCCAGCAGGTGGCGCATCACCACCGGGACCCCGCCCACCCGGTCGACGTCGGCCATGTGGTAGGCGCCGGCCGGCTTGGTGTCGGCGATGTGGGGAACCCGGCCGGCCACCCGGTTGAAATCGTCGAGCGCCAGCTCCACCCGGGCCTCGGCGGCGATCGCCAGCAGGTGCAGCACGGCGTTGGTGGAGCCGCCGAGCGCCATGACGACGGCGATGGCGTTCTCGAACGCCTCCTTGGTCAGGACCTGGCGGGGCCGGATCCCCGCCTCCAGGAGCCCCACGACCGCCTCGCCGGAGGCGTAGGCGAAGTCGTCACGGCGGCGGTCGACGGCCGGCGGCGACGCCGAGCCCGGCAGCGACATCCCCAGCGCCTCGGCCACCGACGCCATGGTGTTGGCCGTGAACATGCCGGCGCACGAGCCCTCCGTGGGGCAAGCGTTGCGCTCGATGGCGTCGAGCCCGGCGTCGTCCAGCGTGCCGGCGGCGTGCGCCCCCACCGCCTCGAACACGCTGACCACATCGAGCGCCCGGCCGCCCAGGTGTCCGGGCAGGATCGACCCGCCGTAGAGGAAGACGCTCGGCAGGTTCAGCCGGGCGGCGGCCATGAGCATGCCGGGCAACGACTTGTCGCACCCGGCGAACGTCACCAGGGCGTCGAACCGCTCGGCGTGCACCATCGTCTCGATCGAGTCGGCGATCACCTCGCGGGACACGAGGGACGCCCGCATCCCCTCGTGGCCCATCGAGATGCCGTCGGACACGGCGATCGTCGTGAACTCGATCGGGTACGCGCCGGCGGCCCGCACACCGTCCTTCGAGCGCTTGGCCAGCCGGTCGAGCGGCAGGTTGCAGGGCGTGACCTCGTTCCACGACGAGCACACGGCGACCTGCGGCTTGTCCCAGTCGTCGTCGGTCATGCCGATGGCGCGCAGCATCGCCCGGGCGGGCGCCCGCTGAGCGCCCTCCGTGACCTCGCGTGAGCGGTGCTTGATGTCGACGGGGGACTCGGTGGGCTCGGGCATGGCGGTGAAGCGTAGATCTACGGGGTGACCACGGCGGCCCGCATATCCGCGGCGCTCACGCCCCGGGTCCACTCGACGATGCGGATCGTCGCCCGGGTGAGCGGCACCAAGTGGTCGCGGTCGATCTTGTCGAGCGTGTCCATGGCGTCGAACAGGTAGAAGGGCGCGGTCAGGAAGTTCATCACCGGCACCCCCTCGGTGTGGTAGAGGGCGCCATCGGTGGGAGGCCGCTCGCCGAAGGCGTCGGGCGCCAGGATCATCGACCGCCCGAGCCCCTCGGTCTCCAGCGCCTCGGCCACCGCCCGCTCCAGCCGCGGGATCCGGCTGGTGAAGAACCAGCGGGGCACCGGCAGCCCGGTCGGCTCGACGCCGCCACCCTCGGCGGCGGTGAACTCGAGGGCGGCGTGCTCCAGGTGGACCTCGAGGACCACCTCCGCCAGCTCGGCGCGGTGCGCCTCGATGTAGCCGCCCAGCCCGGCGCCTCCCGACATGTGGCCGCCCTGCAGCAGGAACACGAGGCGGTGCGGCCGCCGCTCCGCGGGCTGCGCCGCCCAATACGTGGCCTGCGCCAGCACCAGCGAGATGCCGCTGGCATCCTCCACCGCCGATGCCCAGGGACCGTCGTGGTGGGAGCCGATCATCACCACCTCGTCGTCGGCGCCCGGCAGCTCGCCGACGACGTTGTGCGACTCCACGTCCCCGCGGTCGGACGCGACCGTGAGCCGCACCCGGACCGGCCCTTCGGCCAGGCGGTCGCGCAGCCACGCCCCGTCCGTCCCGTTGACCCACACGCCCGGGAGGGGGCGGGCGACCGCGTCGTAGGGGACGTAGTAGTCGGACGAATCGCCCGGGTAGTCGGTGAGCGTGCCAATGAACGCCGCCGCCCCCGCCTCGATCGACGGCTCCATCACCGCCTGGATCTGGGCGCCGAACGGGAGGACGTGCGACGCCCTCGCCAGTGTGCCGCCCGGGTCGATGATGCGGCCCGTCGTGTCCGCAGGGGCGCTGCCGGATGTCGCCGGCAGGTCGGAGGGCATCGAGAGCAGGGGGACGTCGAACAGCGACGCCTTGCCGCGCCCGGCGCCGGGACGATCCTGGTCGTACGGCGCCAGCTCGACCTCCAGCCCGTCGACCGGAGCCGAGTACGGCACCGGGAAGCAGTCGACGCCGGTCGTCGTGCCGGCGGCGTCCACGACCTCGAGCGACCAGTCGGTTGGCTCCCAACGGCTGACGGTGATGGGCTCGAGCCGCACGTTCTCGAGGCCGATCTCCCGGAAGCGGTCGGCGATCCAGCCCTCCGCCCACCCGTTCGCCGGGTACCCGGGCCGGCGGACGCCCTGTTCGAAGACCTCGGCGATCCAGCCAAAGATCGTCGCCCCCGCCGGCACGTCACCCAGGTTCACGACGCCGTCTGCCGACATCTCGTCCTCCGAACGGTCCGGGGGGCCGGACCCTATTCGCTCAGGTTTGTTCGACTGGACCGTATTGCCTCGGGTGGACGCCGCCCTCACGCTGGCGCTGGCGGTGGGCGGCCACGTTGGCCCGGGTGGCGCAGCGCTCGGAGCAGTAGCGGCGCGAGCGGTTGCGGGAGGTGTCGAGGAACACGCCGCGGCAGCGGGGATCGGCGCAGCGCCCGAACCGGTCGGGGCCGAGGTCGAGGAAGGCCATGGTCAGGCCCATCACCGCGCCCGTGGCGAACTCGGTGGCCACCGGACCCGTGTTGTCGGCGATGTGGAGGTGCCAGTCGGCGTCGTCGTGGCCGGAGATGGTCGGCTGCGCGCGGTGGCGGTGCAACAGGCGATTGAGCCGCTCGACCATCTCGGCCGAGCGTTGCTCGCGGGCGGCGTCGAACACCGTCCGAAGCTCGGCGCGCAGCGCGGCGAGGGGCGCCAGGTCGTCCGGGGTGGCGCGGCTGGCCATCCACGGCCGCGTGTCGAGGAACCGGCGCAGCCCGTCGAGCGTCGCCAGGGGGTCGTTGGCGTCGAGGTCATCGGGCTCGGAGGACACGAGGTCGACCGCCATGTCGGCGTAACGAGCAAAATCCACTTGCGCCCCTTACGGGAGCGTGCGATTCTGTAGCAGGCAAAACACTACTACGTACCTTACAGCTAGCAGGCTCCAACCGTGGACATGCGCAGTTGAGCGACCCGCCCACTCCCCCAGCTCCGGCGGCTCCCCCGGCGACGAGGCGCCCGCGCCTCACGTGGCGGAGCACGCACGATCGCGAGATCGCCCGCTTGGCCGTGCCGGCGCTGGGGGCCCTCCTGGCCGAGCCTCTCTATATCCTCACGGACACCGCCATCGTCGGCCACCTGGGCACGCCCCAGCTCGGCGGGCTGGCCGTGGCGTCCAGCCTGCTGCTGACCCTCCACAACCTGTTCATCTTCCTCGCCTACGGCACGACGGCGGCGGTCAGCCGCCTGCTGGGCGCAGGCGACGAGCGGGAGGCGGCCCACCAGGCCACCCAGTCGATGTGGCTGGCGCTGGCCATCGGCGGGACCGTCATGGCGGGCGGCCTGGCGCTGAGCGGCCCGCTGGTGGGCTGGATGGGCGCCGAGGGTGCCGTGCGCGCCAACGCCCTCGTCTACCTGCGGATCAGCCTCTTCGGTGTCCCCGCCATGCTCCTCGTGCTCGCCGGCACGGGCTACCTGCGCGGCCTGCAGGACACCCGCACGCCGCTGTTTATCGCCATCGGCACCGCCGCCGGCAACCTCGCCCTCGAGGTGGTGCTCATCTACGGCTTCGGCCTAGGGATCGGCGCCTCGGCCCTCGCCACCGTGCTGGCGCAGGTCGGTGGCGCCGCCGTGTACGTGCACCGGCTGGGCCGGGCGGCGCGCCGGCACGGGGCCGAGCTCGCGCCGCACCCCGCCAGCGTGGCGGCGCTGGCCCGGGTGGGCCGCGACCTGCTGATCCGCACGGCGGCGCTGCGGGCGGCGCTGGTCGTCGCCACCGCCGTGGCGGCCCGCCTGGGGACGGTGGACGTCGCCGCCCACCAGATCGCCTTCGAGGTCTGGTCCTTCCTGGCCCTCGGGCTCGACGCCATCGCCATCGCCGGCCAGGCCATGGTGGGGCGGGCACTGGGAGCTGAGGACGGCGCCCAGGCACGGGCGGCGGGCCGGCGCATGATCGAGTGGGGGATCTTCTTCGGCGTCGTCGTGGGCGGCCTCGTGGCGGCACTGCACACGGCGCTGCCGCACCTGTTCACCGGCGACCCGGAGGTGCTGGCGCTGGCGGGCTTCCTGCTCGTGTGGGTGGCGGCGCTGCAGCCCGTGAACGCGGTGGCGTTCGTCCTCGACGGGGTGCTCATCGGCGCCGGCGACATGCGGTTCCTGGCCCAGGCCATGGTGGGCGCCGCCGCCGTGTTCGTCCCGGCGGCCCTGGCGGCGCTCGGCGCCGACGCCGGCATCGGCTGGCTCTGGGCGGCCCTGGCCCTGCTCATGACCACCCGGGCGGTGACCCTCCTGGCCCGCTTCGCCTCCGACCGCTGGGTCGTCCTCGGCGCCCACCGCTGACCCCCAGATAACAAACTGGTTGTAGCTGTGCGGTCATATGCCGCAGAGCTACAACCAGAACGCGGGGTACGGTCCGCCGGATGGGCCGGATCCGCGCCGCGCTCGCCACGCTGGGGACGGCGCCGTGGCGGCGGGCCCCCCGGCTGCTGTGGCGCCGGCCCGGGGTGTTGGCGACGGTGGCGGGCGCCACCGTCGTGCTGGCGGCGTCGGCGGCGGCGGTGCCGCTGTTCCTGTCCTCGGCGGGCTCCGAGGCGACGGCGGTGCAGGCCGGCGAGCGCTGCCCCCGGGACACCGGCGCGATCCACCCCACCGGGTTCACCGCTTCCGAGCTGCGCGATCCCCCGCCGGACCCGTTCGCCCCCCTGGCGGACACGCTCGGCCCCACCGCCTCGTGGGCCCGCTTCCGCACGACGTTGGTGCGCCCCGACGGGTCGAGGGCCCCCGAGATGCCCATCCTGGCCCGCGACGACTTCCTCGACCACGTCGAGGTGGTCGACGGCTCACCCGGGCCGGGGCTGTGGATCAGCGACCGGGCGGCGACCATTACCCGCCTGGAGCGCGGGGACGTGGCCACGATCGACGGCGCCATGGTCGAGAGCGAGATCTCCGGCACACCGTTCGAGATCCCGTTCGACGACCCGGCCGAGCTTCCCATCGCCGGCGTCTACCGGGACATGGGGGGCCCGGCGCCGGATGACGACTACTGGTGCGCCCACGCCGACCTCTTGTTGTCGGAGGTCCCGGGAGATCTGCCCGACCCGCTGCTGCTGGCGGACCCGGGGACCATGGCCGAGCTCGTCGGGGCGCTCGGGATCGACGCCGTGCCGGGGGCGTGGGAGGCGCCCCTGCGGACCGACGATCTCACGCCCACGGAGGCCGACGCGCTGGTCACCGACCTGGCGTGCGGGTCGGAGGTGGCGCCCGACCTGGCGTGGTGCTCCGACATCGAAGTGGCCGCCGACGGCACGATCACCCGGCGCATCGAAGCTCCAACCGTCGAGGGCCCCTTCGGCCGGTTCACGCCCCGCGCCGACGAGCTCGAGTACGACGACGCCGACGCCTTCGTGTCGGCGGCCTTCAGCTCCCACCTGCCGTTCGTGACCGAGCGGACCCGGGCGATCCAGGGGTCGGTCGCTGGCGGCGTGGTGCCGGTGGCGGCGTTCGCGGCGGTGGCCGGCATCGGCCTCGTGGCGGCCGCGGCGTCCCTGTGGCTCGACCGCCGCCGGCGGGAGGTCACGCTGCTGAGCGTGCGGGGCGTGTCGCCCGCCGGGCTGGGGCTCAAGGCCGTCCTGGAGCTGGCGGTGGCGCTGCTGGTCGGAAGCACCGCCGGCGTCGGCCTCGCCTACGGGCTCGTCGTCTGGCTGGGGCCGTCGACCGTGGTGGAGCCGGCGGCGATCGGGTGGGCGGCCGCCGGCGGCGCAGCCGCCCTCCTGGTGGCGGCGGCCGTCGTGGGGCTGGTCGTGGCCACGCGGGCGCGCCGCCAGCTCGCCCGCCGGCGCCGGTGGGACCGCCTGTCGGCGGTGCCCTGGGAGATCCTCGCCGGGGCCATGGCGGTGCTGTCGTACCGGCGACTCGGCGAGTGGGGCGTGCCGGTCGCCCAGGGCGCCGAGGTGACCACCGTCGACGTGCTGGCGCTGCTGTTCCCGCTGGTGTTTCTGCTGGCCGCCGTGGCGCTGGCCATGCGGCTGCTGACCCTGGCCTTGCCCCGCCTTCGGGCCGCCAGCCGCCGCTGGCCCCCGGCGCTGTACCTGGCCGTCCGGCGCGTCGCCCGGCACCGGGTGGCGGTGACCGGCCTCGTGGCGGCGTCGGCGGTGGCGGCCGGCGTCCTCGCCTATGCCGCCACCCTCAATCGGTCGCTCGCCGCCACGCTCGACGCCAAGGCCCAGGCCTTCGTCGGCAGCGACGTGGCCGTGGGCCTGCCGCCCGGCGAGCACCTGGCCCCGACCCTCTCGCAGCCGGCGACGACGGTGAGCACGTACTGGTACGCCTGGATCGAGACCGACCGTCGGGAGGGCGTCGTCGTGCTGGCCATCGATCCGGACACGTTCCGGCGCGCCGCCTTCTGGGACCCGGCCTTCTCGGACGTGCCGCTCGGCGAGCTGCTGGACCGGCTGTCCGCGCCCGCCGCCGACGGGCGGGTGCCCGCCGTGGTGGTCGGGGCCGACGCCCCCACGGTCACCGAGGCGGCGATCACCGGCGGCCCCACCACCCGCTTCACGATCGAGCAGATGGCCGACGTGGAGGCCTTCCCGGGCATGAAGCGCCAGACCCCGACGGTAGTCGTCGCCGCCTCGGCTCTGGACGACTTCACCCCGCACGGCGCCACGACCGAGGCCTGGATACGCGGCGATCACGACGATGTCCTGGCCGGGCTCGAGGACGCCGGCGCCGAGTTCCGGGAGACGCGCCGGTTCGGCGAGGTGGTCGACCGGGCGTCGTTCCTCACCGTCTCGTGGACCTTCGGGTTCATGCAGTCCCTCGGCGTCGCCGCCGGCGTGCTCACCGTGGGGGGAACCGCCGTCTACCTGGACGCCCGCCGCCGGGGCCGGGTGCTCGGCTACGCCTTCGCCCGGCGCATGGGGCTCGCGCGGGGGGCGCACCGCCGGGCGATGCTGGTCGAGCTGACCGCCGGCGTGGTCGTGGGCTGCTGGCTGGGGGTGGGCATCGCCCTGACCGGCGCCTGGCTGGCCTACCGCCGGATCGACCCCGTGCCCGATTTCCGTCCCGGCCCGCTGCTGCGCCCGGCCACGACCGTCGCCGCCGCCCTGGCACTCGTGGCCCTGGTGGTCGCCGGGCTGGCGGCGATCCTGGCGCAGCGGCGCACCGACCGCGACGACCCCGTGGAGGTCCTCCGTGCCGGCACGTGAAAGACAAACTGGTTGTAGCTATGCGGCATATGACCGCACAGCTACAACCAGAACGCGAGGGAGAGCGGACCCGGGCCCGGCCCCCTGGTGGGCCACGACGGTACGTTCTGACCGATGAAGGGGGCTGTCGGTCCGGCGTTACGCACGTTGTCGGCGGCCCCCTGGCGCCGGGCGCCCCGGGTGCTGCTGCGCCGGCCCGGCGTTCTGGCCTCGGTGGCCGGCGCGGTGGCCGTGCTGGTGGCGTCGGTGGCGGGGGCGCCGCTGTTCCTGTCGTCCGCCGGCACCGCGGCGGTGGCCGTGCAGGCCGACGAGCGTTGCCCCCGCGACACCGGGGCGACCTACGCCTTCACCGCCTCACCGCAGGAGCTCGATCCGCTGACCCGGGACGAGGCGTCCGATCCCTTCGCCCCGCTGGCCGACGAGCTCGGCCCCACCGTCCTGTGGATGCAGCAGCGGGCCCTGCTCACCCCGCCCGCCGACGAGACCAGGAGCACGCCGGTCGTGCTCCTGGCGCGCGACGGGTCGCTCGACCACGTCGACATCCTCGAGGGATCGCCGGGCCCGGGCGTGTGGATCACCGACCGGGCGGCGGCGGAGACGGGCCTCGGCGCCGGGGATCGCGCCATCTTCGAACCGGACGTCGAGGTGCCGATCGCCGGCGTCTACCGGGACCTGGCCGGCCACCAGCTCGACGACTACTGGTGTCCCCACGGCGACCTGTTGCAGCGGATCGTCCACCACTTCTGGCTGCCCAACTCGCTCGTGCTGGTGGATCGGGCGACGTTCGCCGACCTGACCCAGGCGCTCGGCGTGAACCAGGTGGAGGGAGCCTGGGAGGCGCCGCTCCGCGGCCATCCGACCCCGGCGGCGACCGACCGCCTGGTCGACGAGCTGGCGTGCGGGGGGCAGAGGGCACCAGCGCTGGCGTGGTGCGACCGCGGGGGGCCTCCGACCGGCGGGGAGGCCAGCGTGACGACGGCCGGCGGCGGGGCCGCCTACCGCGACGGCGACGACTTCGTCGAGCGGTTCTTCGCCTCCCATCTGCCGTTCCTCACCGATCGGACCCGGGCGATCCAGCGGTCTGTCGCCGGTGGGGTCGTGCCGATGGCGGGGTTCGCCGCGCTGGCCGGCGTGGGTCTGGTGGCAGCGGCGGCGTCGCTGTGGTTCGACCGGCGCCGGCGCGAGGTGACGCTGCTCACGGTGCGAGGGGTGTCGCCGGCCGGGCTGGGCGCCAAGGCGGTGCTGGAACTGCTGGTCGCCCTGGTGGCCGGCTCAGTCGCCGGATTCGGGCTGGCGTACGGCCTGGTGGTGTGGCTGGGCCCGTCACGCGTCCTCGAGCCGGCGGCGGTCCGGTGGGCGATCCTCGGGGCCGTGGCCGCCATGCTCGCGGCGGCGCTCGTCGTGGCGGTGGTCGTGGGGACACGGGCACGACCGCGTCCGGCATCTCGGCACCGCTGGGGGTGGCTGGCCTTGCTCCCGTGGGAGCTGGGCTTCGCCGTGGCGGCGCTGCTGTCGTACCGCCGCCTGGGCGAGTGGGGCGTCCCGGTGGCTCGGGGAGCGGACGTGAGCCGGGTCGACGTGCTCGCCCTGCTGTTCCCGGTGCTTTCCTGCTCACGGCGGTG
>DASQUK010000215.1:0-24943 GCA_035641315.1 Acidimicrobiales bacterium
CGGGGCCGGTGCCCGGGCCACCGCCGGCCCACCGGGGCCGCGGGGCCGACCCGCCGCGGCGTCGACCATCCGGGCCGCCGAGCGGCCGGTGCCCCTCGGGGTGTCGGCGGTGCAGGCCACGCCGGCCGCCGCCCCGGTCAGGCTGACGATCCCCTCCATCGCCGTGGACTCCCGACTGGAGCGGCTGGGGGTGCGCGACGACGGCAGGCTGGCGGCGCCCGAGGACTTCGGGCGAGCCGGTTGGTTCGCGGCCGGCCCGGCACCGGGCGAGCGGGGGCCGGCCGTGATCGCCGGGCACGTCGACTCGCGGGACGGCCCGGCCGTGTTCCACCGGCTCGGCGAGCTGCGGGCCGGCGACATGATCGAGGTGGCCCGGGCCGACGGCGCGGTGGCGCGGTTCAGGGTGACCGGCGTCGCCGAGGCGCCCAAGGACGCCTTCCCCACCGACGCGGTCTACGGACCCACGGCCGGTCCGACGCTGCGGCTCATCACCTGCACCGGCAGCTTCGACCGCGAGGCCCGGCGCTACCGCTCGAACCTCATCGTGTACGCGGTCGCCGCCTGACGCTGCCGACGCTCAGCCGCCGATGACCGCCTGGGCCTCGATCTCGACCTTCAGCCGGGGATCGACGAGCGCGGTGACCACCACGGCGGTGCAGGCGGGCTTGACGTCGCCGAAGGCGGCACGATGCGCCTCACCGACGGCCGGGAAGTCGGTCACGTCCGTGAGGTAGATCCGGGTGCGGACCACGTCCGCCAGCGAGGCGCCGGCCTCGGCCAGTGCCGCCTCGATCCGCTCGAGACACAGGCGGGCCTGGTCGCTGGCGTCGGGCGGGACGGAGCCGTCGGGGTACCAGCCCGTCGTCCCCGCCACCTCGACGCGGTCGCCGACCCGCACCGCGCGGCTGTAGCCCACGACGTCCTCGAGCGGTGACCCGGAGGAGACGAGCTGGCGCTCCGCACGGGTCGACATCGGGCTCAGCCCAATCCCCTGGCGTCCTGCTTGAGGGCGGTGTCGACCCCGAGGGCGGCCGCGACCACGAGGGTGCGCAGCGGGTCGTCGAGCGGTCGGTGGATCTGCACCACATAGTTGTCGGCCGTGGTGAACATCGTCTTGGCCAGGCCCTCCCACGTCTTGGTGATGCGTGCCACCTCGGTGCCGGTCTGGTCCTGGATGTTGAAGTTCCATGCCCGCCAGTTCTCGGCGTTGATGGATCCCCGGTTGCTGCCGCCCGACTCGAGCGCGAAGCGGATCTTCCCGATGGCGTTCTGCTGGATGATCTGCCCCAGCTCGTTGCCGCTGGCGTCCTGCACTATCACCCGCGACTTGAGGAACTTGGCGGGGCGGGTGAGCGCCATGAGCACGTTGCCCTGCGTGTCGACCACCTGCAGCTTGTGGGTCATGAACTGGTCGTACGAGCCGAGCATCCGGATCACCTTCTTGGCCATGCTCTGCCCCACCTGCCGCACGGCGCCGAGCTGGCGGCCCTGCTGGTCGAAGATGGCGTACTCGTTGTTGACCTCGACGAGCTTGGTCTTCTGGTTCACGACCAGCACCGGCTCGGTGAAGATCGTCCCGCCGCCCTGGTAGCCGGTGGCGGCGCCGGCCTTGCCGACGTCCCTGAGGATCTTCTCGGTCGGCCGGTTCGCGGTGGGGATGTGGCCCGCACCGGTCGGCTGGTCGACGGCCTGGCGGTCGTGGGAGGCCACGTGCTCGGTCCAGCGCATGCCGTCCCACCAGCGGGTCTCGTGACGGCCGAAGGGGTCGGGATACCAGCCGGCCGGGTGCTGGCTGGGGGCGCTGGTGGCCTGCGATTGCGGTTCAGACATGGGCGCCGATGCTAGCGGCGGCCCCTTAGGAGCCGAGCGAATAGGGGGTTCGTGCCGCCTACGCGTGGGAATTTGCCGGTCGACCACCAGCTCAACAGCTCGGCTCCCCGGCAGCACTGACCACCGTGAGCCAAGAGGACGTGCCCTATCGGCTCAGGTCCTTGGGTGGCGTGTCGACCGCTGGCGCACGAGGGCCGGGCGGGAAACCCCGGCGCACCGCGTCGTCTGATAGGCGTGATCACCGTCACCGGACGGGCGACGCCGTCGTCGTGTTCGCCGGTGGGAGCTACGAGTGCCCGGTCAACGCCACCTCCGACATCGACGAGAGCCAGATCGATTGGAGGCAGGAGGGTTGGATCTACTGTCCGTGAGGTCGGGGACCACCGACGACGTAGCGGACACGTTGCTGCGGGTCGACATCGGGGAAGTCGCTGCGGCTGTGCGCACCCCGGCTCTCACTGCGGGCCAGGGCCGCGGTGCAGAGCGTCCAGCCCACGGTGGCGAGGTTGGCGAGCTCGTCGGCGGGCCCGGCCGGCCCGCTCGCGCTGGCCCCCGCCCGTCCCAGAGCTTCGGCGGCGGCGTCGCCGGCACGTTCCAACGAATCGGCGGACCGCAGCACGCCGGCATCGGCCGTCATGGCCCGCTGCAACGCCTCCCGGACAGCGGCGAGGTCACCGCCGCCGTCGCTGTCGGGCGTGCGTTCGCCGGTGGGCAGCGGCGCCTCCAACCACCGCCCCGGGATGGTGCCGTCGGCCCCCTCCAGCACGCAACGCATGGCGCCGGTCGGTGACGGTACTTCCTTGCCCCGCTCGACGGCCTCGACCACGCGGGGGCCGAACACCATGCCGTCGAGCAGCGAGTTCGACGCCAGCCGGTTCGCCCCATGGACGCCGTTGCAGGCAGCCTCACCGGCGACCCACAGGCCCGGCAGCGACGAGGCGCCGTCGAGATCGGCGACGATGCCGCCGCAGGCGTAGTGGGCGGCGGGCGCCACCGGGAGCCAGTCGGTGCTGGGGTCGAGCCCCACCGCCGCCAGCGACGCAGCGATGGTCGGAAAGCGTTCGCCGAACCGTTCCAGGCCGGTGGCGTCGAGCCACACGTGGTCGGTGCCCTGCTCGGCCACCCGGGCCATGATCGCCCGGCTCACCTTGTCGCGGGGCAGCAGCTCGTCCACGAAGCGTTCGCCCTTGGCGTCCCGGAGTTGGGCACCGTGGCCCCGCAGCGCCTCCGACAGCAACGGCCGGGGCATGGCGGGGTGGTGGAGCGCCGTGGGGTGGAACTGCACGAACTCCAGGTCGGCCACGGCCACCCCCGCGCGCAGCGCCATGGCGATGCCGTCGCCGGTGGACTCGGGCGGATTGGTCGTCACGGCGAACAGCTGGCCCGCCCCGCCGGTCGCCACCAGCACGTGGCGGGCCCGCACCTCGGCCCGCTCGCCTCCCGGTCCCCGGGCCACCACGCCAGCGCAGCGCCCGCGCTCGACCAGCAGGTCGAGGGCGAACCAGTGCTCGTAAACGGCGGCCGCGGTCTGGTGGACGGCCGCCACGAGCGCCCGTTCCACCTCGACGCCGGTGGCGGCGCCGCCGGCGTGGACCACCCGGGCGTGCGAGTGCCCGCCCTCCCGGGCCAGCAGCAGGTCCCCCTTGACGTCGCGGTCGAAGATGGCACCGAGTGCGATCAGCTCGTTGACCCTGGCCGGTCCCTCGTCGACCAGAACCCGCACGGCGTCCGGGTCGCACAGCCCGGCGCCGGCCGCCAGCGTGTCGGCCAGATGGAGGTCGGTGGAGTCGGGATCGTCGGCTAGCACGGCAGCCACGCCACCCTGGGCCCAGCGGGTGGTGGCCTGGTGCAGCTCGCCCTTGGTGAGCACGCCGACCCGCATGCCGTGCGTGTCGGCGGCCCGCACCGCGGCCGACAGCCCGGCCACGCCCGATCCGAGGACCAGCAGGTCGAGCACTCAGCGCCTAGCTCGCCGGGACCTCGACGTAGCGGTGCGGCGCCGGGCCCGCCTGCTCGGCGGCCAGCAGCTCGGCGGTGACGGCGTCGACCTGGCGGTTGGCCGAGTCGACGTGGACGATCCGCGGTTCGTAGCGCTCGAGCTCGGCCTGGTCGTAGTCGGCGTAGGAGATCACGATGATGCGATCGCCCGGAGAGACGAGGCGCGCGGCGGCGCCGTTGAGGCACATGTCGCCCGAGCCGCGGCGGCCGGCGATGGCATAGGTCTCGAGGCGGGTGCCGTTGTCGATGTCGACCACGGCCACCTGCTCGTGCTCGAGGATGTCGGCGGCCTCCAGCAGGTCGAGATCGACCGTGATCGAGCCCACGTAGTGCAGGTTGGCGTCGGTGACCACGGCACGGTGGATCTTCGACTTGAGCATGCGGCGACGCACGACGGTCAACCTCCCTGGGTGGGTGCCGGAACGGTCACCCCCACGTTGTCGATGAGCCTCGCTCGACCGAATCGAACAGCTGCCAGCAACCGCAGATTCCCGGCGAGCGGGTCCGGGACGCGGAACGAGTCTGCGTCCACCACCTCGGCGTAGTCCAATCGCGCCAGGGGTTCGGCCTCGATGATCTGCGCCATCAGGCTGCGGACGAACGCGGGGTCGCGCTCCCCGGCCAGGATGCTGGCCACCCCGGCCCGCAGCGCCCGGTACAAGACCGGCGCCGCCTCCCGCTCCTCGCGGGTGAGGTAGGTGTTGCGGGACGACAGGGCCAGGCCGTCGAGCTCGCGGGCCGTCTGGCACCCCACCACGTCGACGGGGAACGAGAGGTCACGGACCATGCGCCGCACGAGGGCGAGCTGCTGGAAGTCCTTCTCGCCGAAGTAGGCCCGGCAGGGGCCGACGATGGCGAACAGCTTGGCCACGACCGTCGCCACGCCGGCGAAGTGGGTTGGCCGGCTCGCACCCTCGAGCGGTTCGGACAGCTGGGCCACCGACACGGTGGTCAGCACCGGCTCGGGGTACATCTCGTCGGCGCCCGGCACGAACAGCAGGTCGACGCCGGCCGCCTCGGCCAGTCGGGTGTCGCGGTCGAGGTCCCGTGGATAGGCGTCGAGGTCCTCGCCGGCGCCGAACTGGAGCGGGTTCGCGAAGATCGACGCCACCACCACATCGGTCTCGGCCCGCGCCTGGCGCATGAGCGACGCGTGGCCGTCGTGCAGGTACCCCATGGTGGGGACGAAGCCGACCGTGCGGCCCGCGGCCCGGTCCGCGTCGAGCCGCGACCGCAGCTCGGCGATTGTGGCCACGGTCTTCACGGCCGGCCGTCCTCGTGGGCAAGCCGGCGGGCGGCCTCGGCCAGGGCCCGGTAGGCCCGCCTCTCGTCGGGCGGGAGGGACCGGAGGTGGCGCCGGATGGTGGCCTCGTCGCCCCGGGCCGCCGGACCGGTGAGCGCCGCCGCCGGGCCCAGCGCGGCGACGTTGTCCACGGTGGCCCGCACCAGGTCGAGGTAGGCCTCGAACGGCACGCCGACCCCCTCGCCCAGGCGTTGGACTTGTCCCAGCAGCGCCACCAAGTGGTTGGAGGCGACGACGGCGGCGGCGTGGTAGGTGGGACGATCGGCGTCGGCGACCTCGAACCCGCGTCCCCGGAGGGCCCGCACGACATCGTGGGCGAGCGGATCGCCGGCGACCGCGAACCATGCGCCGAACAGACGCTTCGCCCCCACCTCGGGGCTGGGCAGCGCCACCAGGGGATGGATGGCGGCCCGGCGGGGATGGGGCGCCAGCGCGCCCAGGCCGAGCGACCCGGCCAGGTGCGCCACCACGGTGGTGGGCACCGGCTCGACCGCCCGGGCCACGCCGCGCACCCGGTCGTCGGGGGTGCCGATCACCAGCAGGTCGACGCCCGCCGCGGCCCCGGACAGGTCGTCGCCCCGGCCCAGGGGTGGCGTCACCTCCCAGCCGGCGTTGGCGAGCGCCCGGGACAGGGACGTCCCGGCACGCCCCGGTCCAACGATCCGCAGCCGCATCGTGGTCACCGTGGGCCGGCAACGAGCTGTTCGAGCCCCCCGACCAGTTCGACGTAGCCGGGCGCAGCCTCGACCGCCGCCGCGTCCACCAGGTCGGGCGCCAGGTCCCGCAGCGGCGCCAGCACGAACCGCCGCTCCCACATGCGGGGATGCGGCACCTGCAGGTCGGGGTCGTCGACGGTGACGCCGTCGATCCACAGCACGTCCACGTCCAGCGTCCGCGGCCCCCACCGCTCGTCGCGCACCCGACCGGCGGCCGACTCCAGCCGGTGGCACACGCCCAGCAGCTCGTGGGGACTGCGCTCGGTCTCCAACTGGACCACCAGGTTGAGGTAGGAGCCCTGGCCGCCGGGGCCGCCCACCGGCTCGGTCTCGTAGACGGGCGACACGGCCCGCAGGTCCACGGCGCGCAGGGTCTCGACCGCCTCCCGCAGGTACTGGACGCGGTCGCCGAGGTTGGACCCGAGCCCGAGGAACGCCCGCCGCGACGCCGGCGAGTCCGCCGGGCTCACTGGCGGATCCTGACGATGTGCACCCCCGACGTCGCCAGGTCCTGGGGCACCGGGGGCCGGAGCTTGCGGATCGCCAGGTCTACGGCGACGATCCGGTCATCGACGCCGAGCACGCCCTCGGCCACCTGCTCCGCCAACCGCTCCAGCAGCGTCACGTGTCCGATGCCGACTGCCCGCTGCACGGCATCGCACACGGCGCCGTAGTCCACGGTGTCGGCGAGGTCGCCGCTGGCGCCCGCGGCTGCCAGGTCCACGACGAGATCGAGGTCGACCTCGAGCGGCTGGTCCTGCTCGCGCTCGATCGGGAGCACGCCGACGCGGGCTGGCAGTCGCAGCCCGCGCAGCTCGATCCGGTCCCAGGGCAGCGACGGCTCGCTCATCCGGTGTCGCGGAGCTCGTCCGCGGAGGCCACCAGTTCCCGTCCCTCCGGGCCGAGCTGCCGCCCGGTCAGCCGCTCGGTGACCGAGATCGCCTGGGGGCCGTACGGCACGAGCCCGGCCCACAGCAGGTAGCCCGCCACCAGACCGCAGATGCGGTCGCCCACCTCCTCCTGGTGGATCAGCAGCTTCTCGCCCTTGGCCAGCAGGTCACGCACCTCGGTGTAGAACGCCTGCTGGAACGCCACGGGATCGTCGTGCGGCTCCTGGGGCCGGTGCAGCCAGGCGACGCCCAGCTCGTCGTAGTTGTGCAGGTTGTGGGGTGCGGCGATGAGGGAGACCACGTGCGTGAAGCCCTGCTCGCGGATCCAGATGATCTCCTCTTGGCGCCGGACCCGCCGGTGGTTGGCCCCGTAGCCCCCCGGGCGCTCGCAGATCGCCAGCCGGTCCTTGAGCACCCACACGAAGTTGCGGGGAGTGATGCCCTGGGCCCACTTGCCCTTGGTCGGTGGCACGTCAGGTACTCCTTGCTGGGGGACTCACGCCGCGGTCAGCAAACGGTCGCACGCCCGGACCGCTTGCACGGTGGCGGGCACCTCGTGGACCCGCACCATGGTGGCGCCCCGCAGCAGCGACCAGGTGGCGGTCGCGATCGATCCCTCGAGCCGGTCTGTGGTGGGCGGCGCGGCTCCGGCGGGGTCGGCGCGGGCGGCCAGCGTGCCGAGCATCGACTTGCGGCTGGTGCCGATCAGCACCGGGTACCCGGTGGCGACCAGGACGTCGAGGTTGGCGAGCAGATCGAGGTTGTGCTCGAGGGTCTTGCCGAAGCCGATCCCTGGATCGATCCACACCTCGGCGACACCTGCCCGGCGGGCGGCGTCGGCCCGGTCGACGAGGAAGTCGCGCACCTCGCGCACCAGGTCGCCGTAGGCCGGGTCGGCTTGCATGGTCCGCGGGTCGCCCAGCATGTGCATGGCCACGAAGGCGGCGCCGGTGGCGGCCGCGACCTCGCCCAGCGTGGCCGACACGTCGTTGATCATGCGAGCGCCGGCCGCCACGGCCGCCACGGCGACCTGCGCCTTGCGGGTGTCGATGGACACGGCCGCGCCGTCGGCGGCCAGCGCCTCGACCACCGGGATCACCCGGCGCAGCTCCTCGTCGACGGGCACCGGATCGGCCCGGGGCCGGGTGGACTCGCCGCCCACGTCGACCCAGTCGGCCCCCTGGGCCAACAGCGAGCGGCCGTGCTCGATGGCGGCGGCGTGGTCGAGGAAGCGCCCGCCGTCGGAGAACGAGTCGGGGGTCACGTTGACGACACCCATGACTTGGCGGCGTCCGCTCTGCACGAGCGGCAAGCTTACGTCCGCCCGTGATCACCCACGGTGGCTGGATGTCCCGACCACGACGTCGAGCGCCAGCTCGGCCATGGTCAGGAACCCGGTCTCCCGCTCCGCCGAGCTGGTGGCCTCGCCCCGCCCGATGTGGTCGCTCACCGCGGAGACGCACAGGGCGCGGGCCCGGTGGGCGGCGGCGATGGTGTAGAGGGCGGCCGCCTCCATCTCGATGGCGAGCACCCCGTGGCGGACCAGAGCCTCGGTCACGTCCGGGTCGCTGTCGTAGAAGGTGTCCGAGGAGAGGATGGTCCCGACGTGGGTCGGGATCCCCCGCTCCCGCGCCAGGCGCCAGGCCTCGACGGCCAGGCCGAAGTCGGCGGCCGGGGCATAGGTGATCCCCTTGAACCGCCGCTCGATCATCGACGAGTCGGTGTGCGCGGCGATGGCGATGACGAGGTCCCGCAGCGCCACCGCTTCCTGCAACGCGCCACACGATCCGACCCGGATGGCGGTGGTGACGCCGTAGGACCGGAACAGCTCGGTGGCGTAGATGGCGATCGACGGCATGCCCATGCCGGTCCCCTGCACCGAGACGCGCTGGCCCCGGTAGGTGCCGGTGAAGCCGAGCATGTTGCGGACCTGGTTGTAACACTTGGCGTCTTCGAGGAAGCGCTCGGCGATCGCCGCCGCCCGCCGGGGATCACCGGGCAGAAGCACGGCCTCGGCGATGTCGCCGGGCTGGGCCTCGTTGTGGGGCGTGGGTGCGGTCATGGCGCGGGTGCGGTCATGGCGTGTGGGTGCGGCCTGGGAGCGCGGCTCAGCGCTGACCGACGATGAAGCGCATCGCCTCTTCCCGGGTAGCGACGCTCGACCGGAACAGCCCCCGCACGGCCGACGTCACGGTGGTCGACCCCGGCTTGCGCACCCCCCGCATGGTCATGCACAGGTGCTCGGCCTCGACCACCACCATGACCCCCCGGGGCTGCAGGCTGTGGTCGATCTCGTCGGCGATCTGCACCGTCAGCGTCTCCTGGACCTGCGGGCGCCGGGCCAAGGCATCGACCAGCCGGGCCAGCTTCGACAGCCCGGTGATCCGCCCGTCCCCGGGGATGTAGGCCACGTGGGCCTTTCCCACGAAGGGTATGAGGTGGTGTTCACAGAGGCTGTACGTCGGGATGTCCCGGACCATGACCATCTCGTCGTGGCCGGCCTCGAACGTGACCGCCAGGTGCGTGTCGACCTGCTCGTGGAGGCCCGAGCAGATCTCGGCGTACATGCGGGCGACCCGCTCGGGGGTGTCGCGCAGGCCGTCGCGGTCGGGGTCCTCCCCTATGGCCTCGAGGATGTCCCGCACCGCCTTGGCGATCCGGTCGAGGTCCATGGGCGTGTCGATCGGCGGGAAGTCCCGGCTGGGCCACTCGTCGGCCATGGCGTCAGGTCCCCGACGGGCGAGGCTCTCCCAGCCCCCAGCGCAGCACGCGCCGCCACGCCGGCGGCGGCCGCGGCGCCCGGGCTCGCCGCACGGCGGGCTCGGTGGCGTCGGCGGCTTCCGCGACGGTGGGTCCGACCAGCTCCCGGGGGGCGGGCGGCTGCGGGCCCAGGTCCAGCTCGTCCAGGGGCAGCTCGATGCCCGTGCCCTTGTCGAGGTCGCCGAACACCTCGGCCAGCTCGCCGTCGTCGAGCGTCTCCTTCTCGACCAGCGACGTGGCCAGGCGATCGAGCGTCCCCCGGTGGGTGGTGAGGATGAACTTGGCCCGGTCGTGGGCGCCGTCCACCAGCCGCCGCACCTCGTCGTCGATGAGCCCCGCCACCTCGTCGGAGTAGGTGGCCTCGTGGCCGTAGTCCCGGCCCAGGAACACCTCCTGGGTCTTGGTGCCCAGTTGCTGGGGCCCCAGGCGGTCGCTCATGCCGTACGTGGTGACCATCTGGCGGGCGATCTCGGTGCAACGCTCGATGTCGTCGCTGGCGCCCGTGGTGGGCTCGCCGAACACCAGCTCCTCGGCCGAGCGCCCGCCCAGCAGCATCGTCATGCTGTCGACCAGCTCGCTACGGGTCTTGAGGTACTTGTCCTCGGTCGGCAGCGCCAGCGTCCAGCCGAGCGCCCGCCCCCGCGACACGATCGACACCTTGTGGATGGGGTCGGTGCCCTCGAGCACGTGACCGACCAGCGTGTGGCCGCCCTCGTGGTAGGCGATAACCCGCTTCTCCTGGTCGGACATGACCCGCGTCTTGCGCTCGGGGCCGGCCAGCACCCGGTCGATCGCGCCCTCCATCGCGTTCATCGTGATGTCGGTACCGCCCCGGCGGGCGGTCAGCAGCGCCGCCTCGTTCATGAGGTTGGCCAGGTCGGCGCCGGTGAAGCCCGGGGTCCGCCGGGCCAAAATCTCGAGCCGCACGTCGTCGGCCAACGGCTTGCCCTTGGCATGGACGTTGAGGATCGCCTTGCGCCCCTCCAGGTCGGGCTGGTCGACCACGATCTGCCGGTCGAACCGGCCCGGCCGCAGCAGGGCCGGATCGAGGATGTCGGGCCGGTTGGTGGCGGCGATGAGGATGACCCCGGTGCGGGAGTCGAAGCCGTCCATCTCCACCAACAGCTGGTTCAGGGTCTGCTCCCGCTCGTCGTGGCCGCCGCCGAGGCCGGCGCCCCGGTGGCGCCCGACGGCATCGATCTCGTCCACGAACACGATGGCCGGTGCCGCCTCCTTGGCCTTCTGGAACAGGTCGCGCACCCGGCTGGCTCCCACGCCGACGAACATCTCGACGAAGTCGGAACCAGAGATGGGGAAGAACGGCACCCCGGCCTCGCCCGCCACCGCCCGGGCCAGCAACGTCTTGCCGGTACCCGGCGGGCCGAACAGCAGCACGCCCTTGGGGATGCGGGCGCCGATGGCCTGGAAGCGGGCGGGATCCTTGAGGAAGTCCTTGATCTCCTGGAGCTCCTCGATTGCCTCGTCGCAGCCGGCCACGTCGGCGAACGTGACGACGGTGTCGTCCTTGGTGACCTGCTTGGCCTTGGACTTGCCGAACTGCATGACGCCCCGGCCGCCGCCCTGCAGGGCGTTCATGACCAGGAAGAACGCACCGATGATGAGCACCACCGGCAGGAGGCTGAACAGCAGTCCGGTCCAGAGGGAGTCGCCCTGGGAGTCGGTGGTGACCTCGATGGCGGGCTCGGCGTCGCCCAGCTCGTCGACCAGCTCGTCGGAGAACTCCGCGGGGTAGCTGACCTTGTAATCGGTGTCGTCGCGGAGCTTGCCCTCGACGACGTTGTCGCGGTCCTTGATCTCGGCGGTCGCCACCTCGCCGTCGTCGATCGCCTCACGGAAGGCGGAGAGGTCGAGGGTCTCCCGGTCGGTCCCCGGCCGCAACATCTGCGCTCCGAAGAAGAGGACGACGATACCGAGGACGAGGTAGGCCAGGACGGCGCGGGGGAAGCGTTTCACGGTGCGGGCCAGGCTATCGGTGGGGCTTGGTCGGGGACCACGCGAGGCGCTCGATTACTCCCCCGTCTCGCCGGCGAACTCGCACACGTAGGGGAGGTTGCGGAAGCGCTCGGCGACGTCGAGGCCGTAGCCGAGCACGAACGCCGGCGGGATCTCGAAGCCGACGTAGCGCAGCTCCTCCTGCGTCTTCTGGTTGCCCTGCCGCACGAACAGGGCGCAGACGGCCAGGCTGGCGGGTTGTCGGGCGGCCAGGTTGCGGCGCAGGTAAGTGAGAGTGAGGCCGGAGTCGACGATGTCCTCGACCAGGATCACGTGGCGCCCGGTCAGGTCGATGTCGAGGTCCTTGACGATGCGGACCACGCCGGAGGACCGGGTCGACGCCCCGTACGACGACACGGCCATGAAGTCGATCTCGACCGGCAGGCGGATGGCACGGGCCAGGTCGGCCATGAACACGAAGGCGCCCTTGAGGACCCCGATGAGCAGCGGTGGACGGTCGGCGTAGTCGACCGTGATCTCGTCGCCCAGCTCGGCGATGCGGGCCTGGATCTCCTTCTCGCCGACCACGACCGGCCCCAGCGACGGGTCGTCGATGTGGTGGATGAAGTCACCGGGGGGATCGGTCGACATGTTGCGTCACGCTAGTGGGGCTCGAGGCGCAGCCGCCCCCGGGACCGGGACACCCGCCAGCCGCCGGGTAGCTCGCACGCCACGGCCTCGCCCCGGGCCACGGCGAGGACCCGGTCCACCGTGGCGGCGTCGGGCGGGTGGTGCTCGTCGCCGCCGGGACCGGCGCTGCGCAGCCACCGCCGGACGGCCCGCCGGGCCAGCGGCGGCGGGGCCGTAGCCAGGGCCCGGGCATCGCAGGGATCGCCGACGGCCGCAGCCGCCAGTTCGTCGAGGTAGGCGGCGTCGTCCCGGACCATGTCGGCCTGGCGGGCGAGGACCGGCACGACGTCACGCTCGGCGATGGCGTCGAGCAGGGGGACCAGCTGATGGCGGACCCGGTTGCGGCGGTATGCCGGATCGACGTTGCTGGGGTCCTCGACCGGCTTCAGGCCCAGCGTGTCGCAGAGGGCCCGGGTCTCGTGGCGCCGCAGCCGGCGCAGGGGTCGCCGCCCGGGATCCATGCCGGCGAGCCCGTCGAGCCCGGCGCCGCGCAACAGGTTCAGCAGCACGGTCTCGGCCTGGTCGTCGGCGGTGTGCCCGGTCAGGGCGTCGGGCGGCAGGGCGGCGTAGCGGGCGGCCCGGGCCCGGGCCTCTAGGTTGGGACCTGCGGGCACGGCGACACGTCGGGACTCGAACGCCGCCCCCCACCGCTCGGCGGCCGCGCGCACCACCTCGGCCTCGTCGCCGGACTCTGGGCGCAACCCGTGGTCGACGTGGACGGCGGTCACCGCGCAGCCGGCCTCCACCGCCAGCACCAGCAGCGCCAGCGAGTCCGCGCCCCCGGATACGGCGCAGGTCACGGCGGTCCCCGGCGGCGGGAACTCGCACCGCGCCAACAACTTTTCCCGCTTCGATTTCTCGCGAGGACCGGAAGGTTCCAACGCCGGTTGCCGGGCTTAGCCGACCAACTCCTCGGAAAGGCGGACCCGGTCCAGCCACTCCTGGGGGGTGCGGATCTCGGCCAGGGTGGGCAGCCACTCGGGGCCGCGCCAGGCGGCGTCGAGCGCGTCGGACCCACCGTGGCGCTCGACGTAGGCAATGAACGACTCGCCCTGGGCGTATTGCTGGAACTTGGCGTCGATGCCGAGCGCCTTCTGCAGCAGCTTGGCCACGCTGCTGCCCTGCTTGCGCCGCTCCCGTAGCGCCCGGGAGAACCGCTGGGCTGACGGCACGTGGCCCTCGCCGGCCCGGTCCATGGTCACGTCGCCGTGGCCCTCGAGCAGGCTCATCAGCCCGCCGATCCGGCCGAAGAGCTCGCGCTGGTCGGGGCTGGCCAGCAGGGTGGCGATGCCCCCCTCGTCGAGCGGGTTGTGGCCCGAGCGCAGGTCCTCGACCACCCGCGCCAAGGCGTCGAGGAACCGCTTGGGATCGGGGTCGACGGCGTCGAGCGTGCGCTCGACCAGCGACAGGAAGTGGCCGCGCAGCCACGGCACCCCGGTGAACTGCGCCCGGTGCGTGACCTCGTGCAGCGCCAACCACAGCCGGAACTCCTGAGGCGGGAAGGCGTAGCGCTTCTCCAGCGCCAGCACGTTGGGTCCCACGTAGTAGACGAGGTCCTGGTCGTCGGGATCCTCGTCCTCGATGACCAGCAGGTCGTATTGCCCGAGCACCCGGGTGGCCATCCACCCCAGCAGCGCCCCGACCTCCACGCCCGCGGCCCGGCGCGACATCACCGCCGGCATGGCCGCCAGCCCCCGCTTGTCGCCGATCCGCTCGGCCATCTTGTCGGTGAGCGGGCGCAGCAGGCGGCCGAAGCTCGCCAGGTTGGCCCGCACCCAGTCGGACCGGTCCACCACGCGGGCCCGGGCGGGACCGCTGGCTGAACGCAGCCCGGTGGCAGCAGCCACCAGCTCCTCGGCCTGGGTAGTCACCTCGGCGAAGTCGGCCGCCAGCCGGTCGTAGTGGTACGACGCCGCCAGGGGCTCCTGCCCGGCGACCCGGACCGCCACCCGTTCGGCGAGCCCCCAGTCGACTGGGCTTGCCACCACGCCCTAGCGACCCTTGGGATAACGGGTCGACTGCACCTTGGACAGGTAACCGAACGCAAGCGCCCCCAGGGTGCCGACCGCGCCCAGCACGAGCGCCACACCGAGCCAGTAATGCCAGACGACGGCAAGCATGGGTCGCATGCTACTGGTGGGCCCCCGAGGTGCCGCACCCCGCACCAGGGCCGCCGCACGAGGCGCCACCCCAAGGGGCCGGCCCCGGGCGCCTCAGTCGCCTAGGCGAGCGGCTTCGGACTCGAGCGCCGTGCGGATCTTGATCATCAGCGCCTCGGGCACCTGCTCTTGGCACTTGCGGCGCACGAGGGCCCGCAGCTCGGCCTCGAAGTCGTAGGGCTCGGCGCAGGGCTGGCACTCGTCGAGATGACGCTGGATGGCGGCGCGACGCTCTTCGGTCAGCTCCCCGTCGAGGAAGCCGTACAGCTCGTGGAGGGCGTCGTTGCAATCAGACATGGGCGTCGTTCGGGACGGGAGCGGTCAGGTTGCGCTCCACGGCGAACTCGTACAACCGCTTCTGGAGCGCCTTTCTTCCCCGATGGAGACGACTCATCACCGTACCAATCGGGATGTCGAGGATCTCGGCGATCTCCTTGTAGGCGAACCCCTCGACGTCGGCCAGCAGCACCGCCATGCGGAAGTTCTCGGGCAGCGACTCCAGCGCCTCCTTCACCTCGGCGTCGGTGAACCGCTCGAGCAGCTCGTCCTCGGCGCTGCGACCTGCCATCGCCGCCTCCAGCCCGCCGATGCGCCGGTAGAGGTAGAGGTCCTCGACCTCGTCGAGCTCGGTCTCGTCGGGCCGGCGCTTCTTGGCCCGGTAGCTGTTGATGTAGGTGTTGGTGAGGATGCGGTAGAGCCAGGCCTTGAGGTTGGTGCCCTCCTCGAAACCGCCGAACCCGCGGTAGGCCCGCAGGTACGTCTCCTGCACGAGGTCCTCGGCATCGGCCGGGTTGCGGGTCATGCGCAGCGCCGCAGCGTAGAGCGACGGCATGAGCCCCATCGCTTGGTCTGCGAACGTCGCCCGGTCGGCCATCACCGGACCCTACCGCCGCCCCGGGGGGCGACCAACCGCGGGTAGGTTCCCACGTCATGACCTTTCTCACGGACATCACCACGCTGCGCGAGCGCGCCCGGGCGAAGATGAGCGAGGGCCCCATCACGGCGGCCTACGGCGCCGATCGGGGCAAGGTGATCGACGTCCTCAACGAGGCGCTGGCGACCGAGATCGTGTGCGTCCTGCGCTACAAGCGCCACTACTTCATGGCCGACGGGCTCAACGGCGGACCGGTGGCCGCCGAGTTCCTGCAGCACGCCAACGAGGAGCTCGGCCACGCCGACCAGATCGCCCTGCGCATCACGCAGCTCCAGGGGGAGCCCAACTTCTCGCCGGTCGGCATCGAGGACCGCTCGCACGCCGAGTACGTCGAGGGCGACGGCTTGGTGGACATGATCAAGGAGGATCTGGTGGCCGAGCGCATCGCCATCGAGTCGTACTCCGAGATCATCCAGTGGCTCGGCGACAAGGACCCGACCACGCGGCGGATGATGGAGGACATCCTGGCGGTCGAGGAGGAGCACGCCGACGACCTGCTCAACCTCCTCGCCGACCTCGAGCCACAGGGATAGTGCCTCAGAGCAACGGCTAGCGTCGTCGGTGTGGGCGAGCAGCGGGTGGTGCGTGCCGCGTGTCCGCACGATTGCCCCGACACCTGCGCCATGGTGGTCACCGTGGCCGATGGGCGGGCGGTGCGGATCGGCGGTGATCCCGATCATCCCGTGACGGCCGGGTCCCTGTGCGCCAAGGTGAACGACTACCTCGATCGGGTCTATGCACCCGACCGGATCCTGCATCCGCTGGTGCGCACCGGCCCCAAGGGTGCGGGCGAGTTCCGGCGGGCGACGTGGGACGAGGCGCTCGATCTGGTCGCGAGCCGGCTGACCGACGTGCGCGAGCGCTGCGGCGGCGAGGCGATCCTGCCGTACTCGTACCTGGGGACGATGGGCATGGTGCAGGGGAACCTGATGAGCGCCCGCGTGATGAACAAGCTGGGTGCCTCACACCTGGAGCGCACCATCTGCGCCGACGCCGGCCTCCAGGGGGTGGTGACCACCCACGGCCTGTCCCCCGAGGTCGATCCCGAGCGGTGGCCGGCCGCTCGCTACGTCGTCGCCTGGGCCTGGAACCCGCTCTCCACCGCGCCGCACCTGTGGCGGTTCATCGTTCGGGCGCGCAAGGCCGGGGCCCGGCTGGTCGTCGTCGATCCCTACCGGAGCCGCACCGCCCGCGTGGCGGATGTGCACATCCAGCCACGTCCGGGCAGCGACGCCGCCCTGGCGCTCGGCCTGATGCGGGCCATGGTCGACGCAGGGGTGCACGACGACGCCTGGTGTCGCGAGCACACCACCGGGTACCGCGAACTCCTGGCTCGCCTCGACGAGTGGCCGGTCGAGCGGGCCGCGGAGATCAGCGGCGTGGATGCAGCCACCGTGCGCCGGGTCGGCGAGGAGTTCGCCACGACGCAACCTTCCCTGCTGCGGCTCGGGGTGGGCGGACAGCGACACGCCGGCGCCCCGATGGCTTATCGGACCATCGCCTGCGTCCCGGCGCTGGCCGGTTCCTGGCGCCACGAGGGCGGCGGGTGCTCGTACATCCCCACGGCCGTGGCGTCCGCAGTGGCGTGGAGCGGGCTGCAGCGCGAGGACCTACGGCCGGGCCCGGTGCGGACGATCAACATGTCGGCGCTCGGCGACGCGCTCGGCAACCCGGCCCTGGAGCCTCCCGTGAAGGCGCTGGTGTGCTGGAACAGCAACCCCGTCCGGGTCGCGCCCGACACCAACCGGGTCCTCGCCGGGCTCGGGCGAGACGACCTGTTCACGGTCGTCATCGAGCAGTTCCTCACCGACACCGCCCGCTGGGCCGACGTGGTGCTACCGGCCACGACCCAGCTCGAGCACCTCGACACGCTGTGGTCGTGGGGCCACCACTACCTCACCTACAACGAACCGGCCGTCGCGCCGTGCGGGGAGGCCAAGCCCAACGCCGAGATCTTCCGGTTGCTGGCGGCTCGCCTGGGCTTCGACGATCCGTGCTTCACCGAGACCGACGAGGTGCTGCTCGATTCCGTCCTGGCCACGGCGCCGCCCACGATCGACACCGCAGCCCTGCGCACGCGGGGCTGGGTGAAGGTCGATCTCGGACAGGGCCCGACGCCGCACGCCCACGGCGGCTTCGGCACCGCCGACGGCAAGCTGGCCATGCGTGCGGATCACCTCGCCGACCTCGGTCTCGACCCGGTGCCCACCTACGATCCACCCGCCGAGGCGGCAGACGAGACGCTCGCCGAGCGCTTTCCCCTTGCGCTGCTCACGCCGAAGACACACTTCTTCCTGAACACGACGTTCGCAAACCAGGCGCGCCAGCGCACCGCCCAGGGGGAGCCGGTCGTCGTCGTGCATCCCGACGACGCGCAGCACGCCGGGCTCGATGACGGCCAGACCGTCAGGGTGGGGAACGACCGCGGCTCGTTCCTCGCCACCGCCCATGTGAGCGACGAGGTAAGGCCCGGCGTGGTGGTTGCGCCCATGGGATGGTGGTCGGAGGCGCATCTGGACGGCCTCGGCCCCCAGGCGACGACATCGCAGCGACTGACCGCGCTGGGCCACGCGCCCATCTTCAACGACAACCGGGTGGCCATCAGTTCGGCCGAGTGACGGGTGCGGCAAGCGCCCGATCCGGCTAGCTGGGGGCGAGTGCCCCCGCCGTGTAGGTCACCGACGGGTCCCACAAGAGGAAGCGGTCGACGCCGAGCGACGCGGCCGCGTCGATCTGGGCCCGCACCTCGGCGTCACCGTATGAGACGCCCTCGAGCGGGAAGTCCTGGAGCCAGGGCGCCAGCACCGCGCCCCGGTCGGCGGCCGCCCGCTGGAACCCCTGCAGCACGGCCCGGACCAGCTCGCCCGGCTGGGTGGCGGGGTCGGCGATGTCGTAGCGGCCGTCGCTCCAGTAGCCGGGGAAGATCTGCGGTGCCACGTAGTCGGCGTTGGCGGCGATGCGGGCGACGTCCTGCCCGACGAGGTCGCCCCGTTCGGCCGCCTCCCCGTCGGTCGTGACCCCCTGGTAAGCGGCGCGCCGGCGCAGCTCGGTGTGGGCCTCGGCCAGGAACCCGGCGATGGAGTCGCTGGCCGAGCTGGCCAGGCCGGGGATCGCCATGGCGGCGGGGTCGCCGCCGGGGCGGCGGGTGTCGTCCCACAGGATGTCGTCGACGCCGCGGTTCACGGCGTCGAGGGCGATGTCGAGGTTGTAGCGACGCACGGCGGGGTCGGCGAAGTTGGTGTACTGACCCGGGGTGCCGTAGGGGCCACCCGCGGCCGACTGGATCACCTGGGTGGTCTGGCCCGCACCCCAGGCCGCCTGGGCGAGGGTCGGATCGCGGAACGCCACAATGCGCCCGATCACGCGCGCGCCGCGCTCCTGGAGTGCGCGGACGGCGTCGTCGAGGTCGTAGTGCACTGTGACGGCCCCGATCTGGTGGGCGCGCTCCACGTTGGTGTCGTAGCCGACGACGCCCTGATCGTCCTTGAGGTCCAGCTGCACCGTGTCGATCCGGCCCTCGTCGACGAGGCGGAGGATGCCGTTGCGCAACTGCTCGTTCCCCCAGGCGGCGGCGCTCACATGGACGCCGCGGAGGCTGGGGTAGCGCACGGGGATGGTGACGGATGCGGCCGTGCGGTTGCCGGCCTCGTCGACGGCCTCGAGGGCGATGGGGCCGGCCGGGGCGCGGACGTAGGAGAGCGCAAAGCCGCCGTCGGCATCGACGTCGACCTCATCGCCGTCGGCCCGGACGGTCGATCTCGGTTCGGCCTTCCCCACGACCTCGGCAGGCTCGTCGATCGCCACCGCCTCGGCCAAGCCGGGGACCTCGAGCGCCGGCGGCGTGAGATCGACCGTGAACCGCCAGGTGCGACGGGCATCGTCGAGCACCGGGCGCGGCACGGACAGCGTGAGGCGGTGCTCACCCTCGGCCAGCTCGCCCGGCGGCCGCCACACCAGGGTGCTGCCCTTGACGGTGGGCTCCTCGACCGCCTCGCCGTCGAAGCTCAGCGACGCCTCCTTGGCGTCGGCCGATGACCCGAACGCAAGCCTCACCTCGAGGGCCGCGGCGTCAGCCCCGTTCAGCACCGCACCGTCCTGCAGCCCGGCCTGGTCGACGTCGACCCGTGTTGCCCGATAGGCGAGCACGGCGACGAAGGCGATCGTGCCGAGCGCCACCAGCGCAGCGAACACGGTGCCCACCTCGATCCGCTTGGGCTGCTTGCGGAAGACCGTCGGTCCCGCGGTCCGCCCCTCCTCGAATGCAAGCGGACGCGGCGCGAACTCGAGCCGGCCGCTGCGCCACGGATGCCGCCTGCGCCCCTTCCGATTCCCCAACTTGAGCGCGTGACGCTGCCCGTCGCCGTCGGTGCCCGGGATGTCGTTCAGGGAAGACGTCACGTGGGCTCGTCCTGTCCATGGGGATGGGCACGCTCAGTCTCCCCACGCGGGCCCCGCCCCGCAATGACTTGTGTCGGCTGCAGGCCGACGCCGCCAGGGGGCGGCGGGCGGGGCTCGGGCCGGATTCCCTGGCACATAAGCCCTGCTCGCGGTCCCCGCGCCACGCAGAGAGATACCCGTCGCGAGCAGTGGTTCGACCCGGCTGCGTATGTAACGATGGCGTCAGCGGGGGGCAAGCACGGGAGGTTCCGGCCGTGGCTGACCAGCGAAGCGACAAGGGTCCCTCGGACCTTCTGCGCCCTTCGGTCGATCTGCCGACCGCGGCGTCGATCAACGGACTCGACTCGATCGCTCCCACCAGCGCCCCCTCGCGGGTCGGCGCCACCGACATAGCCCAGGTGCGCGATGCGGCGATGTCGGTCAAGCGGGGCGACATGCGCTGGGGTGGGGGCTTCGGCTTCGACGCCGCCCTGGTCGAGACCCGCCGCGCCCGCGACCTGCTCGAGGCCCGCTGCCCCGCCAAGCTGCGTTCGGAGCTGCTGGTCGCCGTGGGATGGCTGGCGTGCAACACCGGGTTCATGGGGTTCGACATCGACCGGTACCGCGACTCGGCCCGGCTCTGGAACGTGGCCTCCCAATGTGCGGAAGAGGCGGACAACTGGAGCCTGCTGGCGCGGGTGCTCGGCTCGATGGCGCGCCAGTCGGCGTGGCTGGGCCGTCCCGAGGATGCCCTGCTGCTGCTCGACCGGGCGCTGGACGGCGCCCGGGGCCGGCTCGTGCCCACCGAACACGCCATGCTGTGGGCGCTCAAGGCGCGGGCATACGCACAGGCAGGCCAGGTCGAGGCCACGGAAGCCGCGATCGGTACCGCCGACCAGTGGTTCGCCGCCCGTGACCTCGACGAGTGCGCCGACCGACCCTGGGTGGCGCACTACAGCCATGCCCACCATTGGGGCGACACCGGGTTGGCGTGGGACCGCCTGGCGGTGACCGGGCACAGTGCGCATGCCGTCGTCCAGGCCGGCGGCCGCCACCAGGCTGCAGCCGACGGCCACGGCGAGGATGCAGCCCGATCGCGCGCCCTGGCGCTGCTGGCGCTGGCCCAGCTCGACACGACGGTTGGCGATCTCGACCGGGGGGTCGACGCTGGCTACCGGGCGCTGTCCGCCGCCCAACAGGTCAGCTCCCGCCGCGTGCGCGAGAACCTGGTGGCGCTCCACGAGGCCACCGCCGAGCACAGCGCCCGCAACGACGTCGCCGAGCTCCGCGAGCAGATCGCCACCTCGCTCCTGGCCGCCTGACCGGGCCCCCGGCCGCCGGGCCGCAGCCCGATCGCGCCCTCGCCCGCCGCACGCCGGGCGCGGCCCGTTTCGAGCCGGCGGCCCGTAGCGTCGTGATCCATGAGGTGGCGCGCCCCGGCCGACCCACCGGCCCTCGGATCCGTTGCGCCAAGGGCTCGTGAGAACGGGTCGGCTGACGCCAGGAGCGCGCCCCGGGGGGACGGCGAACACGCGGGGGTGGCCATCTCGATCCGCGGTCTCACGCACCGGTACCGCACATCCGAGGGGACCCTGGCGGTGCTGGACGACGTCGACCTGGACGTGGCCGCCGGCGGCTACACGGCGGTGACCGGTCCGTCCGGCGCCGGCAAGAGCACCCTGCTGTCCGTGCTCGGCGGGCTCGAGCCCTTGCAGGTGGGGACGGTCGCTGTCGGCGACACCGATCTCGCCGGCCTCCGCGGCGACGACCTCGCGGCGTACCGGCGCTCGACGGTGGGCTTCGTGTTCCAGCACTTCGGGCTTCTGGAGGCAATGACCGCGGCGGAGAACGTCGAGCTGGCGGGCACCCTGGCCGGGCTGCGGGCGGGCGAACGGCAACGGCGAGCCGCCGACCTGTTGGAGGCGGTCGGCTTGGCCGACCGGGCCGACCACCGGCCGCTCCAGCTCTCGGGCGGCGAGCGCCAGCGGGTGGCCATCGCCCGGGCCCTTGCCAACCGCCCCCGGCTGCTGCTGGCCGACGAACCCACCGGCAACCTCGACGAGGCGTCGGCGATCAGCGTCATCGAGCTGCTGGAGCGGTTGCGCACGGCGCACGGCTGCACCCTGGTCGTCGTGACCCACAACCGGGCGCTCGGGGCCCGCCCGCCGCAGTCCGTTGCGCTCGACCGGGGCCGGCGGGTGTCGTGAGCCGGCTTCGCCCGTCCGCGCCCCTCCGCTCCTCGGCGTGCCTACGGCCCGCCTCAGAGCGATCGGCGTTTCGCGGCGATTACCGCACTGTGTCTCTGGCTCACTCGCACTTCGTGCTCGCTCGCGTGGTCCTGTCGCCTCCGGTGCGGCGCCTCCCGCCTTCGGCGCAACAGCGCCTCAAGCGGCGCCGCATCCTCAGCGCCACCCGCTCGCTGCCCGCCCGCCGCCGGAAGCGGAAAGCGGCCTCGGCCTCCGGCCGAGTCGAGGTGCTTCCATGACCTGGCGCGATGTGTTCGCGCTCGCAGCCCGGGGGGTGCGCCGGCGGCCGGGCCGGGCGGTGCTGACCGTGCTGGCGGTGGCGCTGGCATCGGCGTTGTTCTCCGCGCTGCTCACGGTGTCGCGCACGGCCGAGGTACGGGTGCTCGACGAGCTCGCCGACGGTGGTCCGCTGGCCGGCATCGAGGTGGCCGCGGCGGCACCCGATCCCACGCAGGTCGACGAGGACGACGCCGACCCGGGCGAGCCACGCGACCTCGACGACGCCGCGCTGGCCGAGATCGCCGACCTGCCCGACGTGCAGACCGTGGTTCCCCTCGTCGCTACCGGCGTGGCGGTCGTCCCGCCCGATCCCGTGACGCTGACGGACGGCACCGAGGTCACGCTCCAACGCGAACGTGACGATGATGACGATGGTCCCCGCGGGGTGCTGTTCGAGACGATGGTCGGCGCCGACCTGACGCGGGCCGCCGACCTGCCGATCTCGGTGCTCGCCGGGCGGCTCCCCCAGGCCGGGTCGCTCGAGGAGGTGGCCGTGACGCCGGGCTGGCTTGCACGCTTCGGCCTCGAGCGGACCGACGCCGATCGCATGCTGGGCGTCGAGATCGACGTCGGTGCGCCCCGCTCGTTCGGCGATGCGATCCGCGGCCGCTGGACCCGGGTCGAGATCGTGGGCGTGGTGGCGCAGGAGGTGGCGTCGGGGGTGCTGCTGGCGCCTATGGAGTCCGTCACGACCGCCCGCGCCTGGACGCTGGCGGGCGACGACCGTTTCGACCTGCCGTCGTCCCCATACAGCGGCGCGTTCGTCGTGGCCCGGGGACTGGATCAGGTCGCGTCGGTCCGCAACGACATCCACGACATCGGGTACTCGACCAGCGCGCCCGAGAACCTCATCGCCAGCGTGCAGCGGTACCTGCGCGTGGTCGAGATCGTGCTGGCGGGGATCGGGCTGATCGCCCTCGCCATCGCCACGATGGGCATCGCCAACGCGCTGCTGGCCGCGGTCCGGGAGCGGCGGCGGGAGATCGGGGTGCTCAAGGCCATTGGTGCCCGGGACCGGGACGTGCTGCGGCTGTTCCTCGTCGAGGCCGGCGTGCTGGGCGTCATCGGCGGCCTGGTCGGCACGCTGCTCGGACTGGGCTTGGCGTCGCTGGTCGGCCTGGTGGTCAATGGCTACCTGCACAGCGAGGGCCTCGCGGGGGTCCAGCCCCAGATCCCCTACGGCATCGCCGCCCTCAGCGTCGCGGGGGCGGGAGTGCTCGCCGTGGTGGCCGGCGGGATCCCGGCGCGGCGGGCGGCCCGGCTCCCCGCCCGGGAGGCGGTCGAGGCATGAACGTGACCGCCGTCCGGACGGCGTTCTCCTGGTTCGCCGTCCTCGCCGCGGTCGCCTCGCTGGCCGCGGGCTGCTCGGACAGCACCGCCGAGTCGGAGCCGCGGCCCACGTCGACCGGGCGGCGGCAGGTGTACGTAGCGATCGGCTCGGACGAGACGGCCGGCACGGGCATCGAGCGCCCGTTATCGGAGGCATGGCCGCGGATTGTCTTCCGTACGGCGCTCGACCGAAGCACCGTGTTCGTCAACGCCGCCACCGAGGGCAGCACCGTGGCCGATGCGCTCGAGGAGCAGTTGCCGGTGGCGCTCGAGCTGGAGCCCACGTTGGTGACTGTGTGGGTCAACCGCTGGGACGTGATGAGGGGCATCCCGGTCGAGGCCTACGAGCGCCAGCTCACCGACCTGGTGCGGGCCCTGCGCCGCGGCGGGCGGACCGAGGTGCTGGTGGCGAACGTGCCACCCCTGCCCGCGGGCGGCGGGGCGTCGGTCATCCTGGGCCCGACGAGCCCGAACGAGGACGACGTCTCCTTCACCGAGGTCCCGCCCACCGCTCCCCGCGAGGTGTCCGCCCGCATCGCCGCCTACAACGACGCCATCGCCAGGGTGGCGGCGTCCGAGGGCGCCACGGTCATCGACGTCCAGGCCGCCGGGAGGGCGGCGCCGCTGTACGTGTCAGACGGCGTCGGCCTCACATCCGAGGCCCACGCTCGCGTCGCCGAGCTGTTCGCCGAGGCCCTGGGATCGTGAGGCTCGCAGCGCCCAGGGTCCGCGCTCACGAGCCGGTGGTGCTCCAGTGCCAGGGCTCGCTCGGGAGGTTGTAGAGCCCGTAGCCGGCGGCGTTGTCGGCCAGCCAGCGCTAGCAGGGATCCGAGCGCGAGCGGATCAGCGTCCCGCCACAGCTGAAGTCGATGGCCAGCCCCCGTTCGTGCAGCGACATGCCGGGACGGGCGGTCGGCGGTGAGCACTGGTTGGCGGGCATCTGGTAGACGGCGTAGTCGCTGGTCCCACAGTGGGCGCGCCGGAGGGCGATCTGGCGCGCGGAGTCCCGGTAGCCGCTCCCGGTGAGGTTGATGCCGTCAGCCTCGGCGGCGGTCAAGAGGCCCTCGACCTGGCCCGCTATCACGACGCTGACGGCGATGTCGCGCACCGTCACCAGGTCGACATCGGCCAAGGCGCCGGGCCGCTGTTCGTCGGTTGCGGCGGTGTTGGGCGGGTTGGCGGGAGCCTCGTAGAGGCCGACGATGTCGCCGCGGTCGTTGATGCCGAGCGCCACGGACTTCGGCGCACCGGGAGCGGAGATGATGCGGTACCGCCCGTTGCGGTGCAGGAAGCCCTGCAGCGCTCCGGCGGTGTCGACGTAGAGGCCCACCACGTCGCCGCGATCATTGATGTCGACGGGCGTGGGTGACGTGGCGCCCGGGACGTCGAGCGTGGTGAACCGGCCGTCGCGCCACAAGAAGCCGTGCGTCGTCCCGTCGGAGTCCACGTAGTGACCGAGCACATGGCCGCGGTCGTTGA